>JBBSVA010000064.1:0-18461 GCA_038233915.1 Mycobacteriales bacterium
GACGACGCCGTCGGTTCTCGCAGGGCCCGGCGCCCCGGCCTGAGAGCCAGGTGCACCACGCCTGGCGACGCCCGGCGACCGGGCTAATGGACGGCCCTCGGGAGGGTGCTCACCTGTGGGGAACGCACCCTCCCGGGCGCGTTCCCACCCACTCCCACATGTCCCTGGACGCGAACTGGTAACAGCCTGGACTCTGGCTTGACGCGGCACTTGACCTGGGTCACAGTCGCCGGACCGGGTGATGATCAATCACCGTCGGACCGTTGTGGCCCCCGGGCCGCCCGACGCCAACGGAGGCGGCTGCAGAGTGCCTGACAGTGCGAACCACACGACCCCGGGGCGGTGGGCCGCCGCGTCGGGTGGCAGAGCCCGGCGGAGCCTGGGGGCGACGGCTGCGGCCGTCGTCCTGGTGTCCGGGCTGGCTGCCTGCGGCAGCGGGAATTCCGGCGTCCCGGAGTTGAACTGGTACATCAATCCCGACTCGGGCGGCCAGGCGGAGATCGCGGCCCGCTGCACCGAGGCTGCCAACGGCGCCTACACGATCAACGTCTCCACGTTGCCCCGTGATGCACCGTCCCAGCGTGAGCAGTTGGTGCGTCGGCTCGCGGCAAACGACTCCTCGATCGACATCATGAGCCTGGACCCGCCCTACATCCCCGAGTTCGCGGCGGCCGGGTTCTTCGCCCCGGTGCCGCCCGAGATCGCCGACGAGGTCACCACGGACGTGGTGCAGAGCGCCATCGACGGGGCCACCTGGGACGGCGAGCTGGTCACCGTGCCCTTCTGGGCCAACACCCAGTTGCTCTGGTACCGGAAGTCGGTGGTCGAGGCAGCCGGGTTGGACATGACCCAGCCGGTCACCTGGGACCAGCTCATCCAGGTCGCGCAGGAGCAGGAGGTGCGGCTGGGGGTGCAGGGCACCCGGTCGGAGTCGCTCACGGTCTGGCTCAATGCGCTCATCGAGAGTGCCGGCGGCTCGATCATCGCGGAGAACTCCCTCGATCCGAGCGAGATCCGGCTGGGCCTGACCTCCGAGGCCGGGGTCCGGGCCGCAGAGATCATGCGCGACATCGCGACCAGTGGCACCGGCGGTCCGGCACTGTCCACCGCCGACGAGGGCACCACGGCCACCGACTTCGAGGGAGACTCGGCCGGCTTCCAGGTGAACTACCCGTTCATCTACCCCCGCGCGCTGGCAGCCGTGGAGGCCGGGACGTTGGACCAGGCGGCTGTGGACGACTACGGCTGGGCGCTCTACCCGCGGGTGGACGCCGACACCGAGACCGCGCCGCCCTACGGCGGGATCAACCTCGGGGTGGGCGCCTTCAGCGAGCACCCCGACCTGGCCTATGACGCGACGACGTGCATCACCTCCACGGAGAACCAGGCCTACTACTTCGTGAGCAACGGCAACCCGGCCTCGGACACCGCGGTCTACGAGGATCCGGCCGTACTGGAGGCCTTCCCGATGGCGCCGACCATCCTCGAGTCGCTCCAGCTCGCCGCGCCGCGGCCACAGACCCCGTACTACAGCGAGGTGTCCGGCGGGATCCAGCGCGAGTACCACCCGCCGTCGGACATCGACCCCGAGCAGACGCCGCAGGACGCGACCGAGCTCATCCAGGCAGTGCTGAGAAAGGAACAGCTGCTGTGACGACTTCGACCGCCCCCCCGACAGAACGGGCCGGGGCATCGGCAACCCCGGCGCCCGGCAGGAAGGGCATCAGCGACCGGGCCAGGGCCGAGCGGAAGCTCGGGTGGCTGCTCGCCGGCCCGGCGCTGGCAGTGATGCTGCTGGTCACTGCCTATCCCATCGCGCAGGCGTTCTACGACTCGCTCTTCGACTTCCGCCTCACCGACCCGGAGAACCGCTCGTTCACCGGGCTCAACAACTACCTGGTGGTACTCACCGACCAGCTGTGGTGGCACTCGGTAGGGGTCACCGTGCTGATCACCGTGGTCACGGTGGCGGTGGAACTGGTGCTCGGCTTCGCCCTGGCACTGGTGATGAACAAGGCGTTGTCGGCGATCCGGCCGTTCCTGCGGGCGGTCATCCTCATCCCCTACGCGGTCATCACGGTCGTGTCGGCGTTCGCCTGGCAGTTCGCCTTCGACATCAACACCGGCTTCGTCAACAGCTGGTTCGCCTGGCTGCCCGGGGTCGACGGCACCACCGACTGGTTCGGTGACTTCGGCACCTCGATCTTCGTGGTCTGCCTGGCCGAAATCTGGAAGACCACCCCGTTCATCTCGCTGCTCCTGCTGGCCGGTCTGGCCCAGGTGCCCGAGGTGTTGCAGGAGGCCGCCCAGGTCGACGGCGCCACATGGTGGCAACGGATGCGCCGGGTGACGATCCCGAACATGAAGGCCGCGATCCTGGTCGCGCTGCTGTTCCGCACGCTGGACGCCTTCCGTGTCTTCGACTCCATCTTCGTCATGACGGCCGGAGCCAACGGGACCGAGACGGTGTCGTTCCTGGCCTATCGGCAGACCATCTCCCGGTTGGAGATCGGCCTGGGCTCGGCGGTCTCGGTGCTGCTGTTCCTGGCGGTCGTGCTGATCGCGTTCGTGTTCATCAAGGGGTTCAAGGTGGACCTCTCCCAGGCGAGGGGTGACAGCTGATGTCCACGAGGGAGAAGACCGGCTGGATCATCGGCGGGGTCCTGATCACGGTCTACGCACTGTTCCCGATCGCCTGGATCGTGTCGCTGTCGCTGAAGTCCTCCGCCGACCTCAACGCCGGTGGCTTCCTGCCGCAGTCGGGATTGTCCTGGGAGAACTACTCGCTGATCATCACCGGTACGGCCAGCGACCTGTTCCTCCCGGCGCTGCGCAACAGCTTCGGGATCTGCCTGATCGCCACGTTCATCAGCGTGGTGCTGGCGATGTTCGCCGCCTATGCGATCGCCAGGCTGGACTTCCGGGGCAAGAAGTTCATCCTCGGCACCGCGCTGGGGGTGGCGATCTTCCCGGTCATCTCGATCGTCACGCCGCTGTTCAACCTGTGGCGCCAGATCGGGCTCTACGACACCTGGCCCGGACTGATCATCCCGTACCTGTCGCTCACCCTCCCGCTGTCGATCTGGACCATGTCGGCGTTCTTCCGCGAGATCCCCTGGGAGATGGAGCAGGCCGCGCAGGTGGACGGCGCGACCACCTGGCAGGCCTTCCGCAAGGTGATCGTGCCGCTGGCCGCCCCCGGTGTGTTCACCACCGCGATCATCGCGTTCTTCATCGCCTGGAACGACTTCATCTACGGCATCTCGCTGACCTCCACGTCAGCGTCCCGCCCGGTGCCGGCCGCGCTGGGCCTGTTCTCCGGGGCCTCGCAGTTCGAGGACCCGACCGGTGCGATCGCTGCGGCCGCAGTCATCGTGACCATCCCCGTCGTCATCCTGGTGCTGGTGTTCCAGCGCCGGATCGTCGCCGGACTGACCAACGGCGCCGTCAAGGGCTGATCCGGCCCGCCACCCATCCACCGTCTTGCAGAGCCCACAGAGGGGACGATCACCGATGGCATCGATCGAGATGCGCAACATCGTCAAGAAGTACGGCGACGGCTTCCCGGCGGTCAACGACATCAGCCTGGATGTTGCCGACGGCGAGTTCATGATCCTTGTCGGTCCGTCCGGGTGCGGGAAGTCCACCCTGCTCCGGATGATCGTGGGCCTGGAGGACATCACCTCCGGCGACATGATCATCGGTGGGGACCGGGTCAACGACAAGGCCCCGCGGGAGCGGAACCTGTCGATGGTCTTCCAGAACTACGCGCTCTACCCGCACATGAGCGTCTACGAGAACATCGCGTTCCCGCTGCGGTTGGCCAAGACTCCCGATGACAAGGTGGACCGCCTGGTCAACGAGGCGGCTGACGTGCTGGAGCTGCACGAGCACCTCCAGCGCAAGCCGGCCAACCTGTCCGGTGGTCAGCGTCAGCGGGTGGCGATGGGGAGAGCGATCGTCCGGCAGGCCGAGGCCTTCCTCTTCGACGAGCCGCTGTCCAACCTGGACGCCAAGCTGCGCGGGCAGATGCGCACCGAGATCGCCCGGTTGCAGCGCCGACTGGGCATCACCACGGTCTACGTGACCCACGACCAGACCGAGGCCATGACCCTGGGCGACCGGGTCTGCGTGCTGCGCAAGGGGTCCATCCAGCAGGTCGCCTCCCCGCGAGAGCTCTACGAGCAGCCGGTCAACCTGTTCGTCGCCGGGTTCATCGGCTCCCCGCCGATGAACTTCCTGCCCGCGACGGTGGAGGGCTCGACCCTGCGAACCCCGTTCGGCGTCCTCGAGCTCGACGAGCGGCGCGCTGCCGCGGTCGCCGGGCGGGAACTGCTGCTGGTCGGGATCCGGCCGGAGTACTTCGAGGACGCCTCGCTGGTGGACGACGCCAAGAAGCACCTGGGTTCGACCTTCACCGCCCGGGTCGACGTCACCGAGTGGCTGGGCGATCAGCAGTACGCCTACATCCCCTACGACGCCCCGGACTCCATCCGCACCCACCTGCGGGAGCTCTCCAAGGAGCTGGACAGCGAGGAGTTGCGTACCCAGGCGATCGTGTCCATCGATGCGAGCAGCCGGATCCGTGAGGGCCGCGACGCCGAGTTCTGGCTGGACAGCCGCAAGGTGCACGTGTTCGACCCCGAGTCCGGCGCGAACCTGACCCGCGACGAGGAGGCCGGTGCCGAGTTGACCCGGATGGCCAACGAGGACCGCGAGGAGCAGGTCGCCGAGGCGGCCGGCGGCCTCACCGGTGAGCGTTCGGACACCTCCGGCTCGACCGGGATCAGCGCGGCCTGACCCGTCGGCACGAGGGCCCCGGACCTGGTGGTCCGGGGCCCTCGTGTGTCCGGGGCCTCGTGTGTCCGGGGCCTCGTGTGTCCGGGGCCCTCGTGTGTCCGGGGCCGAGTGCGTCCGGTCCGTGCTGGACTGTCGCGGTGTCCGACACCCCCTGGTGGCGCCGTGCCGTCGTCTACGAGGTCTACGTCCGCAGCTTCGCGGACTCTGGGTCCGACGGGCTGGGTGACGTCGCCGGCGTGCGCAGCCGGTTGCCGTACCTGGCCGGCCTCGGCGTCGATGCGCTGTGGATCACGCCCTGGTATCCCTCGCCGATGGCCGACGGTGGCTACGACGTGGCCGACCACTGCGACGTCGACCCCCGCCTCGGCACCCTCGCCGAGGCGGAGGAGCTGATCGCCGACGCGCACGCTCACGGGCTCAAGGTGCTGGTCGACCTGGTGCCCAATCACACCTCGGTCGAACACCCGTGGTTCGCCGCGGCCGTCCAGGCCGGGCGGGGGAGTGCCGAGCGGGCGCTCTACGTGTTCCGGGAGGGTCGGGACAGCGGGGAGAGCCCGCCCAACGACTGGATCTCGGCGTTCGGCGGCCGCGCCTGGACCCGGGTCGTGGAACCCGGCGGCGCGGCCGGCCAGTGGTACCTGCACACGTTCGCCCCCGAGCAACCCGACCTGGACTGGACCTCGGAGGAGGTCCGGTCCCGCTTCGACGACGTGTTGCGGCACTGGTTGGACCGCGGCGTGGACGGACTGCGGGTCGACGCGGTGCCGGCGATCGGCAAGGACATGACCCTGCCCGACGCGGGGCACGGCCCGG
Source organism: Mycobacteriales bacterium (assembly GCA_038233915.1). Taxonomy (GTDB): domain Bacteria; phylum Actinomycetota; class Actinomycetes; order Mycobacteriales; family Geodermatophilaceae; genus Klenkia. The sequence continues at coordinate 5,614 of JBBSVA010000064.1, forward strand.
ATGCGCTGTTCGCGTCCAGCTCCTGGGTGGACAGTCCGCAGTGGGACGGCGACGCGGTCCACGACGTCGTCCGCCGCTGGCGCACGGTGGTCGACGGCTACCCGGGTGACCGGGTGCTGGTCAGTGAGGCTGTCGTGGCCGGCTACGAGCGGGTGGCCCGGTACGTACGACCCGACGAAATGCACACGACGTTCAACTTCGACCACCTGCACTGCCCGTGGGACGCCGCCGAGCTCCGAGCTGTCGTGGACGCCACGCTGGCCGCGCTGGCCCCGCACGGGGCGCCGGCGACCTGGGTGCTGGCCAACCACGACGAGACCCGGCAGGTGACCCGGTACGGCCGGGCCGAGACCGGGGTCGGCGTGATGGGCTTGGACGGGAACGCCCCCAGCGACCCGGAGCTGGGCCTGCAGCGCTCCCGTGCGGCCGCCCTGTTGATGTTCGCCCTGCCCGGTAGCGCGTATGTCTACCAGGGCGAGGAGCTGGGGCTGCCGGAGGTCACCGACTTGCCCGAGGAGTCGCTGCAGGACCCCACCTGGGAGCGTTCCGGGCGCACCGTGCGCGGCCGGGACGGCTGCCGGGTGCCGCTGCCGTGGTCCGGGGACGCCCCGCCGTTCGGGAACGGCTCCGGCACGCCGTGGCTGCCGCAGCCGACGTCCTGGGCGGCGCTGACGGTGGAGGCTCAGGAGGGCGACCCTGCGTCCACGTTGGAGTTGTACCGGTCGGCCGTGCGGCTGCGCCGGGCGCTGCCGGACCTGGCGGGGGAAGACCTCGCCTGGGACGACAGCGCTCCGGGCGTGCTGTCCTTCCGCCGGGGCGAGGGCTTCCGCTGCGTGGTCGCCCTGGACGCCTCCGGGGTGGCCGTAGACGGTGAGGTGCTGCTGGCCAGTGGCCCGCTGGCCGACGACGGCACCGTGCCCGTCGACACGGCGGTGTGGCTGCGCGCCTGAGCCCAGGCGCTGCTCGCCGCCCCACGGGCTGAGTCCTCGGCGAGAACATCGCTGCTGCTCGGGCGGCCTTCTTCGTGGCTCCCGCCGCTGCTCAGCAGCGTTCTTAGGGAGAACCGACGGGGTGTCCCGGGTCAGCCGCGGGCGGCGTCCAGGTCGGCGCGGGTGGGTGGGTCGGCGCCGACCTTCGTGCAGCACAGCGCGGCGACCAGCGAGGCGTCGCTGACGACGCGCTGCAGCAGGTCGTCCTCGATCTGGTCCAGCGCCGTTCGGGTGGTGACCCCGGCGTCCAGCAGCCCGGTGAGGAACCCGGCGGCGAGGGAGTCCCCGGCCCCCACGGTGTCGGCGACGGTGACCACCGGCGGGGTGTGCCGCAGCAGCGGCCGGCCTGGACGGGCGACCCGCAGCGGGCCGCCGCCGTCGGTCAGCAGCAGCACGGCCGGACCGCGCTCGGCCCAGCGCCGGGCGGCGTTGTCCAGCCCGGCCTCGTCCAGCGTCGTGTCCGGCTCCAGCCAGGCCAGGTCCTCGGAGCTGACCTTGACCACGTCGGCGACGCCGACCAGCCGGTCCAGCCGGGCCTGCACGTCGCCCCCGGTGTTGCCGAAGCCCTCGGCCAACGACACCCGCACGTTGGGGTCGACGCTGACCAGCGCGGACCCGTCGGCGTGCAGCCGCTCGGCCAGCCCGGCGATGGCCTCGCAGCCCGGCGCCGTCCAGGACGAGATGGACCCGATGTGCAGGGCGTTGCTCTCCACCGGCCAGGCGGCCGTGACCTCCTCGTCGGTCCACTGCCAATCGGCGGCACCCAGCACGTGGAAGCCGTAGTCGGCGGACCCGTCGGCGGCGAGGCCGACCACGGCCAGGCTGACCGGGTCGGCGGAGTCGACGGACCGGCTGAGGTCGACGCCGGCGAGCTCGGCGTGCCGGCGCAGGTTGCCGGCCAGCGGGCCGGTGCCGAACCGGGCGAGCAGGTGCACGGGGTGGCCGAGGCGGCCGGCGGCCACGGCGACGTTCAGTGCGTTCCCACCCGGCCGGGCGACGAAGTGCGGCGCCGTCCCGCCGGTCCCGGCGTCGGCCGCGGGGACGGGGATCAGGTCGACGATGAGCTCGCCGAGGACGGTCAGCATGCCCGGGAGAGTAGTGCCGGACACCGCCCTGGGGTGCCGTGGTGGCTTCCGGTGGCGGTCTCCTGGGACGATGGGGGACGACGTCGTCGCCCGCGGCGCGCGCCGGCCCGCCCGGGACGTGCGCACCGGACCAGGAGGAACCATGCCCAACCCGTTCGTGAAGTTCTGGAAGTACCTCACGGCGTCGGCGAACTCGCAGATCGACGAGCGCGCCGACCCCAAGATCCAGATAGCACAGGCGATCGAGGGCGAGCAGCACCGGCACCAGTCGCTGGCGAACCAGGCAGCGGCCGTGCTGGGCAACCAGCGGCAGCTGGAGATGCGCCTGAACCGCCAGCTGACCGAGGTCGAGCAGCTGCAGGGTTCGGCCCAGCAGGCCCTCGCGCTGGCCGACCAGACCCGCGCCGGCGGGGACGCCGCCAAGGCCGCGGAGTACGAGAACGCCGCGCAGGCCTTCGCCACCCAGCTGGTCAGCGCCGAGCAGTCCATCGAGGACCTCAAGCGCAGCCACGACGAGGCGCTGCGGGCGGCCGAGCAGGCCAAGGGCGCGGTCGAGCAGAGCCGGATGCGGCTGCAGACCATCCTGGCCGAGCGCACCAAGCTGCTCTCCCAGTTGGAGCAGGCCAAGATGCAGGAGCAGGTCTCGGCGTCGATCAAGAGCGTCAACGAGCTCGCAGCACCCGGGAACACGCCCAACCTGGGCGAGGTCCGCGACAAGATCGAGCGCCGCTACGCCAACGCCCTCGGTCAGGCCGAGCTGGCGCAGGACTCGGTCGAGGGCCGGATGCTCGAGGTGCAGAAGGCCACCCTCGACGTGGCCGGTGCCTCGCGGCTGCAGCAGATCCGGGCCGGCATGGGCGGCGGCGCGGCCGGCGGCCAGCAGGCCGTCACCGGTGGCACCCAGCCCGCCGCGGCGATCGGCCAGGGCACCCCGCAGGCCGCCCAGCCCGTCGAGCAGTCGGTGGCGCAGCCCGTCCAGCGCCCGGAGTCGCAGGGCTGACGTCCGACCCGCACGCGCCGACGGCCGTCGTCCCCACCCGGGGACGGCGGCCGTCGTCGGGCGGTGTCAGTACGTGGCGCGGCGGGGCCCGGTGCCGGGCTGACCGGTCCGGGCGGCGGGGTCCACAGGCAGCGGTCGTGCCTGGCAGCGGGGGCACCACCAGGTGACCCGCTCCTGCAGGTCCGGGCCCTGGTCGCCGAGCAGGATCGTCGTCCCGCAGCGGCGACAGGGCCGGCCCTTGCGGCCGGCGACCCAGTGGTCCTGGCCGCGCCGGGTGTCCCCGGTGGTGCTCTGCTCGGGCCGGTCCCGGTTCCTCATCATCAGCATCCGGCCGCGCTCGACCAGGCCGGGCAGGTCCGGGACGTCGGCCACCCGGGCCCAGGGATGCACCCCGGACAGGAAGAGCGTCTCGACCTTGTAGAGGTTGCCGATCCCGGCCAGGTTCCGTTGGTCCAGGATCGCGACGCCGATCTGCTCGTCCGGCGCTGCCCGCAACCGGCGCAACGCCTCGTTCAGGTCCCAGTCGGGGCTGAGGACGTCGGGGCCGAGGTGGCCGACCACCTGGTCCTCGTCCACCGTCTGCACGATCGTCATGTCGTGCAGCCGGTAGCCGACGCACTCCCACTCGGGCGTGGTCAGGATCGCCCGGATGCTGAACGCCGGGCCGCCCTTCCACGCACTGCCGGGTCGGTAGACGTGCCAGCTGCCGTCCATCCGGTAGTGCGTGCGCATGGTCCGGCCGTCGGCGAACCGGACGAGCATGTGCTTGCCGCGGGGGACGACCTCGGTGACCGTGGCGCCGGCCAGGTCCACCGCGGCCAGCTGTGGGACGCGCAACTCCCCCCGGGTGAGGGTGGCGCCGTGCAGCGCGGCGTCCATCCGCTTGGCCGCCAACCAGACGGTGTCTCCTTCGGGCACACCCCCATGATCCCGGTTGTGAGCCCTCCGACACCAGGGAACGGATCCAGGTCCCTTATCGCTAAGGTATCTTGTGCGCACGCGAGGGCAGGACAAGACGGTGGCGACCCAGCCGGTGACGGTCACGGCTGCCCGGGTCGTCCGCCCCGAACGGCGGGAGGCCTTCGAGCAGTGGGCCACCGAGGTGCAGGCACTGGCCGCCACTTTTCCCGGTCACCTGGGCTCGTCGACGTTGCGCCCTGGCCCGGGAAGCGACGAGTTCCACCTGGTCTACCGCTTCGCCGACGCCGACTCCCTGGCCGGCTGGGAGCGGTCCCCGGAGCGCGCGGCGATGGTGTCCCGACTGGGTGGCCTGGTGGAGGACGAGAGGTTCTCCCGGGTCGCCGGGCTCGAGGGTTTCTTCGCCGGGACCGCACCGCCGGCTGCGGCCTGGCGGATCGTGCTGCTGACCGTGCTGGGTGTCTTCCTGCTCACCTCGACCTTCCACGTGGCGGTCCAGCCGTTCCTCGCCGACTGGCCGTGGCCCACCCGGCTGCTGGTGTCGGCCGGCATCGTGGTCAGCGGGCTGCGGTTCGTCGTCATGCCCGCGCTGACCCGGCTGTTCGGCGGCTGGCTGCGTCCGGCCTCATGCTCGGAGAAGACTCGCCCCGCGCGACCGGCTGGGGGACGCTGACCGGCGTACCCGCGACCTTCCCCGGCCACCTGGGGTCCACCCAGCTGCGACCGTGCCCAGGCCGCGGCGAGGACCACGTGGCCCGCGGTTGTCACGACCGGGAGTCGCCCGCCGGCTGGGATCGGTCCCGGAGCGGCACGAGGCGCCGGGCCGCCCCGGGGAGATGGTCGACCGCCTTCGGTGACCCCGGGTCAGCGGGCTGAGGAGCTTCTCCACCGCCCCCGACCGGGCCGGCGGGCCCCCCGCACCCGGCTGACGCTGCTCACGATCACCATGGTGTTCGCGCTGCAGCTGGTTCTGCAGTCGCTGGTCGCACCGGCGGTCCCGCACGGGCCGCTGATGGTCCGGGCGCCGTTCTCCCCGAGCATCGTGGTGCTGTCGCTGGGCTACCTGGTCATGCCGGTCCTGACCCGGCGGCTGGTCAGCTGGCCCTGACCCTGCTGTCAGACCATGGGAGTAGACCGATCGGCATGGTCACCCTCACGCCGCGCGGTCCGTTCTCGCTGGCCGCCGGCAGCCGCTTCATCGAGGGCTTCGCGCCCGCCGGCCGGGACGCGGTGCCGGTCGATGGACCGTTGCGGTTCGCGTTCCCGGTCGAGGGCACCGGCTTGACGGCCGGGGTGGCGCTCACCCAGTCCGACGACGGTGTCGTGCACGCCGACGTGGTGGGGAAGGAGTCCCCGCAGCTGGTGGCCCAGGTGGCCCGGTTGCTGTCCCTGGATGTCGACGGCAGCGGCTTCCCCGCCGTGGCCGCCGCGGATCCGGTGGTCGGGCGGCTGGCCGAGACGTACCCCGGGCTGCGGCCGGTGGGCTTCCACTCCCCGTACGAGGCGGCCTGCTGGGCGGTGATCGGGCAACGGCTGCGCATCGTGCAGGCGGCCGGCGTCGCGGCCGGGGTGCGGGCCAGCTTCGGCGAGACCGTCCAGGTGGCCGGGCAGGACGTCGCCGCGTTCCCGGCACCGCGGGTGCTGGCCGAGGCCGCCGACCGACTCCCGCTGCCGGAGGTGAAGCAGCAGCGACTACGCGGGCTGGCCGAGGCCGCGGCCCAGGGCCGGCTCGACGGTGCCCGGCTGCGGGCCATGAGTGCGGAGGAGGCGATCGCCGACGTGAGCGAGCTGCCTGGGATCGGGCCGTTCTCCGCCGAGCTGATCGTGGTGCGTGGTGCCGGCCACCCGGACCGGTTCCCGGTGAGCGAGGGCCGGCTGCACGACTCGATGCGGGACCTGTACGACCGCCCCGGTGCCACCGTCGCCGAGCTGGCCGGGGTGGCGCAGGGGTGGGCGCCGTACCGGAGCTGGGTGTCGGTGCTCATCCGCGCCGACCGCGAGGCCCGGACCGGCGAGATCGCCCGGGGTCGCCGGAGCTGACTGCCGCGCAGGAAGCCAGGGTGGCGCCAGCGTCGCGGTGGAGCCGTGAGCCGTGAACCGTGAGTCATGGGCCGTGGGCCTGCACTCGGTGCGCAGTCACCCCGGAGCCGACGGCCCTGAGCCGTCGAGCCGACCCAGCGGCCCGTCGACAGGTCGACGAGTCGACTCGGCGACTCCACACAGCGGCACCAGGGAGCTCACCTGGGGTCGACTCCGACGGGCGTCGTCAGCCGCGCAGCCGCAGCCCCCGGGGTGTGGAGGAGAACCCGGCCGCCTGCAGGGCCGCGGACAGCGGGCTCGACTCGTGCACCGACGCACCGTCCGCCTTCTGCACGATCATCCGCCCCAGCGCGCCGGCGGCGACCGCGTTGGACAGTGCGGTGGCCGCTTCCTTGAGGGTCGTCTCGTCCTCGGTCCAGGACAGCAGGGTCTTGCCACCGCGCTCGACGTAGAGCACCAGCTCGCCGTCGACCAGCACGACCAGCGCACCCGCCTTGCGCCCGGCCCGGTGCCCGGACTGGGCGCGCTTCTTCGGGGTGCCCTCACCCAGGTCGACGACGTCGGCATCCTCGGCCGGGGTGGCCGCCGAGCCTGGGCGCTCCGGCCACGGCAGGGCTGCGCCGTAGACGTTGGCCGGGTCGGTCGCAGCCAGCACCACGGCCGGGGTGGGTGTCCGGTCGGGACTGGCGAAGCTGCGCAGCCGGTCCACCGAGCCGGGCGTGCCGAACTGGGCAGCACCCAGGGTCTCCACGAAGTACCCGCGCCGGGCCCGGCCGTTCTCCTCGTAGGCCCGCAGGATCGGGTAGACCGCGGAGAACCCGCCCAGCACCTGCTCGGCCATCACCGCGCCCCGGGTGAGCACCCCGTGTCGCTCCAGCAGCGCCTCGGTGCGGGCGTTCATCCGCTTGGTCGAGTTCGTCTCCAGGTCCGGCAACCGGGACCACCGGCCTGCGACCATCGGCGGGCCGGTCCGGCTGGGCATCGCGGGGCGGCCCACCCGGGTGCGGCCGTACCTCGTCCGGTCCAGCCGGGCGCGCGGTGCCGCGGGGGCCTTCTTGTGCGCGCCACCGCCGGCCAACCGGGCCCGCAGCGGGGCCAGCGTGTCGTTGGTCAGTGCGCCGGCCCAGACCAGGTCCCACACGACCTCGGCGAAGGCCTGGTCGTCGGTGGCCCCCACCCGGTCGGACAGCCCGCGGAAGAACAGCGCCTGCCCACCGGCGAGCTCCTCGCGGACCTGCCAGCCGACACCGCCCTCGTCCTGGACACCGATCGGCGGCTCGGGCAGCAGCAGCGAGGCCAGGTCGGCAGGCACCAGGGTGATCCAGCCGTCGCCCCCGGCCAGCCCGCCGGCGCCTGCCCACAGCACCTCCCCGGCGCTGGTCAGCTCATCGAGCATCCCCGGCTGGTAGCCCTGCACCCGTGCGGGCAGCACCAGCGACTCCAGTGCCGACGCCGGCACCAGCGCACCGGCCAGCTGCTCGACGACTGCCAGCACGCCGTCGACCCCGCGCGTCCGGCTGCCCACCGACTGCCAGGACGGCGTGTAGCGGGCCAACGTCTCGATCGGGACCGGCTCGACCTCCTGGCGCAGCTTCGCCAGGCTGCGGCGCCGGATCGAGCGCAGCACCTCGGCGTCGCACCACTCCTGGCCGACCCCGCCCGGCCGGAACTCGCCCGTCACGACCCGCCCGGTGCCCACCAACCGCTGGATCGTGGTGATCACCACGGCCACACCCAGCCCCAGCCGGTCGGCCACCTCACTGGGCACTAACGGTCCGTGGGTACGGGCGTAGCGGCCCACCAGGTCGCCCAGCGGGTCGGCGACGGGCTCGGTGAAAGCCTCGGGCACCCCGACGGGCAGCGCGGTGCCCAGCGCGTCCCGGAAGCGGCCGGCGTCCTCGATGGCGATGTGCCGGTCCTCGCCGGCGATCCGTACTCGCAACGCCCGACGGGAGGCGACCAGCTCGTCCAGCCACGCCTGGCTCACCCCACGTGCGGCGGCCTCGGACGCGGTCAGGTCGCCGACGACGCGCAGCAGGTCCCCGCCGGCGTCGACGTCGCGGGGGTGCCGGTCGGTGGGCAGCCGCTGCAGCTCGGCCTCGATCTCGGTGAGCGCGTCCCCGTCGAGCAGCTCGCGCAGCTCCGACCGGCCCAACAACTCGGCGAGCAGCCCGGTGTCCAGCGCCAGGGCCTGGGCCCGGCGCTCGGCCAGCGGGGCGTCGCCCTCGTAGATGAACTGCCCGACGTAGCCGAACAGCAGCGACTGGGCGAAGGGCGAGGCGGACTGGGTCTGCACGTCGGCGACCCGGACCCGGCGGGACCGGACGTCGCTCATCAGCTCGACCAGACCCGGCACGTCGTAGACGTCCTGCAACACCTCCCGGACCGCCTCCAGGGTGATCGGGAAGCCGGAGAACTCGCTGGCGACGCTGAGCAGCTGGGCGGCGCGTTGGCGCTGCTGCCACAGCGGGGTGCGCCGGCGGGGGTCGCGCTTGGGGAGCAGCAGGGCCCGGGCAGCACACTCCCGGAACCGGCTGGCGAACAGCGCGGAGTTGCCCACCTCGGCGGTCACCTCGCGCTCGACGTCGTCCGGGTCCAGCACCACCAGATCGGCCTCGGGCGGCTCGCCGGTGGTGTCGGGCAGCCGCAGCACGATGCCGTCGTCAGCGTGCATGGAGGCGACGTCCACGCCGTACCGCTCGCGCAGCCGGGCTGCGAGCACCAGCGCCCACGGGGCGTTGACCTGGGCGCCGAAGGGGGAGTGCACCACCAGCCGCCAGTCGCCCAGCTCGTCGCGGAACCGCTCGACCAGCAGCGTCCGGTCGTCGGGCAGGTGACCTGTCGCGGCCTTCTGCTCGACCAGGTAGGCCTGCAGGTTGGCCGCGCCCCAGTCGTCGAGCCCGGCGGCCCTGGCCCGCGCCAGGCCCGCCGCCGGGGTCGCGCCGCCCACCTCGCGCAGGAACGCACCCAGTGCCCGGCCCAGCTCCAACGGTCGGCCCAGGGTGTCGCCGTGCCAGAACGGCATCTTCCCGGGCTGGCCGGGGGCGGGGGTGACCAGCACCCGGTCGTGGGTGATCTCCTCGATCCGCCAGGACGAGGAGCCCAGCAGGAAGACGTCGCCCACCCGGGACTCGTAGACCATCTCCTCGTCGAGCTCGCCGACCCGTCGTCCCCCGGTCTCCCCGCCGCCGGACACGATGAAGACGCCGAACAGGCCGCGGTCGGGGATGGTGCCGCCGCTGGTGACGGCGAGGCGCTGGGCGCCGCTGCGGGCGGTGAGCGTGTCGGTGACCCGGTCCCAGGTGAGCCGGGGGCGTAGCTCGGCGAACGCATCGGAGGGGTAACGGCCGGCCAGCATGTCGAGCACGGCGTGCAGCGCGGAGTCCGGCAGTGACGCGAACGCCGCGGACCGGCGGAGGATGCCGGCGACCTCGTCCACCGTGATCGGGGCCCCGGACTCTGCAGGCACGGCGACGATGGCCACGATCTGCTGGGCCAGCACGTCCAGCGGGTTGCGCCGGTAGCGGATCGACTCGATCTCGCCGGCCTTCATCCGCTCGGCGACGACGGCGGACTGCACGAGGTCGCCGCGGAACTTGGGGAACAGCACACCCCGGCTGACCGCGCCCACCTGGTGACCGGCGCGGCCGACCCGCTGCAGCCCGGCCGCCACCGTGGGTGGGGACTCGACCTGGACGACGAGGTCGACGGCGCCCATGTCGATCCCCAGCTCCAGCGAGGAGGTGGCGACGACGGCCGGCAGCTGCCCGGACTTGAGGGCTTCCTCGACGATCGCCCGCTGCTCGCGGGACACCGACCCGTGGTGGGCCGAGGCGACCGGCTTGGCGTCCGGGGGCAGCCCGCCCCCGCCGCCGGAGGAGGCCATCAGCTGGGCGGCGTCGGCCCCGGCAGGCACCGTCTCCCCGGTGGCCCGCTCGTAGGCCAGCTCGTTGAGCCGGCTGGTGAGCCGTTCGGCCAGTCGGCGGGAGTTGGCGAACACGATGGTCGAGCGGTGCGCCTCGATGAGGTCCAGCACCCGCTCCTCGACCGCCGGCCAGATCGACGTCCGTGGCTGGGAGCCCGCAGCCGAGCCCGCCATCTCCCCGGTGGGCTGACCGAGCTGGCTCATGTCCTCGACCGGGACGACGACCGACAGGTCCCACTTCTTCGTCGACGGCGGCGCGACGACCCGCACCGGCCGGCCACCGGCCAGGAACGTCGACACCTCGTCGATCGGGCGCACGGTGGCCGACAGCCCGATCCGCTGCGCGGGCTTCTCCAGCAGGGTGTCCAGCCGGTCCAGCGAGACCGCCATGTGCGCGCCCCGCTTGCTGCCGCAGACCGCGTGCACCTCGTCGATGATCACCGTCTCGACCCAGCGCAGGGCCTCGCGGGCCTGGCTGGTGAGCAGCAGGAAGAGCGATTCGGGCGTGGTGATCAGGATGTCGGTGGGCCGACGGACGAAGGCGCGGCGCTGGTCGGCCGGGGTGTCGCCGGACCGGATGCCCACGGTGATCTCCGGGCGCGACAGGCCCAGGCGGGCGGCTGCCTGCCCGATGCCGGTCAGCGGTGCGCGCAGGTTGCGCTCGACGTCGACGGCGAGCGCCTTGAGCGGGGAGATGTAGAGAACCCGGCAGCGCGCCTTCTCCTCCACCGGCGGGGTCGAGGCCAACCGGTCCAGTGACCAGAGGAAGGCAGCCAGGGTCTTCCCCGAGCCGGTGGGGGCCACGACGAGGGCGTGCTCGCCGCTGCTGATCGCGTCCCACGCGCCCTCCTGGGCCGTGGTGGGCGCGTCGAAGGCACCGGTGAACCAGGCCCGGGTGGGCTCGGAGAACCGCTCGAGGGCGGACGGCGTCTGTGCCACGTCCTCAGTGTCCACTCCGGGTACGACATTCCTGCCTGGTCGAGACTGGAGACAGTCAGCGCTGTCTGTCACGCTCGCGGCATGCGCCGTCACCTGTACGAGGCCGACCACGATGCGTTCCGCGACGCCGCGCGGACCTTCCTGGAGAAGAACGTCGTCCCGTTCCACGACCAGTGGGAGCGCGACAGCATCGTGCCGCGCGAGGTCTGGACGGCCGGCGGCGCGCAGGGCCTGCTGGGCATGGACCTGCCCGAGGAGCACGGTGGCGGCGGGGTGCGCGACTTCAGGTACAACGCGGTGCTCGGTGAGGAGCTGCAGCGGATCGGGGCCAGCGGCGTCGGCTTCACCCTGCACAACGACGTCACCGGCCCCTACCTGCGTGACCTGGCGACGCCTGAGCAGCAGGCGCGCTGGCTGCCCGGGGTGTGCAGCGGCGAGCTGATCACCGCCATCGCGATGACCGAGCCGGGCACCGGCAGCGACCTGCAGGGCATCACCACCACCGCCCGCAAGGATGGCGAGGGCTGGGTGCTCAACGGCTCCAAGACGTTCATCACCAACGGCATCAACGCCGACCTGGTGATCGTGGTGGCCCGCACCGACCCCGACGCGCCGGCGTCCAAGGGCACCAGCCTGCTGGTGGTCGAGCGGGACCAGCCCGGCTTCAGCCGCGGCCGGAACCTGGACAAGATCGGGCTCAAGGCGCAGGACACCGCGGAGCTGTTCTTCGCCGACGTCCGGGTGCCCACGGAGAACCTGCTGGGCACGGAGAACCGGGGCTTCCTGCACCTGATGGAGAACCTGCCCCAGGAGCGGCTGTCGATTGCCGTCGGCGCGGTCGCTGCCGCGGAGACCGTGCTCGCCCAGACCGTCGAGTACGTCAACACCAGGACGGTGTTCGGCAAGCCGGTGGGCAGCTTCCAGAACAGCCGCTTCGTCCTCGCCGAGCTGCAGACCGAGGTGTCGATCGCGCGCACCTTCGTCGACGAGTGCATCACCCAGCTCAACGACGGCGACCTGACCGCCACCGATGCCGCGATGGCCAAGTGGTGGACGACGGACCTGCAGAACAAGGCCGCCGACCGCTGCCTGCAGCTGCACGGCGGGTACGGCTACATGACCGAGTACCCGGTGTCCAAGGCCTGGCGGGACGCCCGGGTGCAGTCCATCTACGGCGGCACCAACGAGATCATGAAGGAGATCGTCGGGCGCTCCATGGGGCTCTGACCCTCGCCCGGCACCTGTGGCTGCCCGGGTAGCGTGACCGTGTGCGGCTGCAGGAGTTCTGGACGCGGATGCGGGAGCACTTCGGTGACCTGCGGGCCGAGAGCATCAGTCGCGACCACCACTTCGCGGCCCTGGGCGGCCGCAGCGCGATCGGGGCCATCGACGCCGGCGTGCCGGTGCGGACCGTGTGGCTCGCGGTGTGCGAGGAGTTCGACGTCCCGGCGACGGTGCGCTGACCGGCACCGGGACGTCGGACATCAGCGCGTGCGGACGCTCGCGACGTGCTCGACCGACGTGCGTGTGGGCTGGCCGGTGATGCCCGAGATGCCTGTGCCGCCGGTGTCGAGCTCGCCCGTGGCGAGGCCGCTGTCAATGGCGGCCACGAACCCCGCGGTGCCCTCGTCCCGGCCGGCGCCGGTCGACGACGCGACGTGCTCGGCGCTGGGCAGGTCGGCGGAGGAGACCTCGGTGCCGGTCTGCTGACCCACTTCGCCGGCCAGGTCGGCCGAGGCGAACGCCGTGTCGCCGTCCAGCTCGATGCTGGCCGGCTCGACGTCGGCTGCGGTGCGGACGGCGGCCGCGACAGTCCGCCCGGCCAGGCCACCCCGCTACCGGTGCCCCCGGCCAGCAGCTCCTCGGTCGCCCTCGGCTCCGGGGCCAGCAGCAGCGAGCTGGCCGACGTCTTCCACGCGCACGGGTGGACGAGCAGCTGCACGCCCGCGGCC
>JBBSVA010000065.1:0-18325 GCA_038233915.1 Mycobacteriales bacterium
CGCCGGCGGCCAGCGCCTCGCGGGCCGCCCGGAAGGCCAGCGAGGGCAGCCGGGCGCTGCGGGCGGCGGCGTCCCGGGCCAGCTCGGAGTCCTCACCCAGCGCCTGCACCCGGGGCGCGGCGGCCCGCAGCGTGGCCCGCTCGGCGACCAGCTCGTGCGCCCAGCCGGACTCCACCAGCAGCGCCGCCTCCGCCGTCCGCGCGTACCCGGCGACGACGGCGGAGCAGCCCGCCAGGTGCGCGCGGTGCACCAGTACGTCCCGGGTGTGCGGGTAGGGCGCGCGGGGTTCGGCGTGCAGGTCGTCACCGTCGTCCCAGACGACGACCAGGCCCAGGTCCCGGACCGGGGCGAAGACGGCGCCGCGGGTGCCCAGCACGACCTGCGCGGTGCCGCGGGAGACGGTGAGGAACCGGCCGTAGCGGGTGTCGGGCGAGGAGTCCGCGCGGAGCACCGCGACCGATCCCTTCGGCAGCACCCGCTCGGCGGCGGCGGCGAGCCGGTCCAGGTCCTTGCCGTCGGGGACGACGACCAGCGCACCCCGCCCGCCGGACAGGCTGGCCCGGCACAGCTCGACCAGCCGGGTGGGCCAGTCCTCCCCGGGCAGCGCCGTCCACACCGCGCGGACCGGACGGCCCAGCGCGAGCGCCTCCAGGAGCGCTTCCCCGGTCGGGTACCGGGCGAACCCGGCCGGGTCCGGCGGCTCGGGCGCCGGTGGTGGGTCGGCGACCGCCCGCTTCTCCGGGGCGCCCCGGCGGGGCGGGAGCGCGAGCCGCAGCACGTCGGTCATCGCACCGGCGTACCGGTCGGCGACCGAGCGGGCCAGCTCCGCGACCTCGGGGGTGAGCACCGGCTCGGGGGACACGAGCTTGGCCAGCGGGGCGAGTTTGCCGGTGTGCGTCGTCGTCGAGCCGACGTCGAGCACCAGACCGTCGACCAGCTGACCGGCGAACCGGACCCGGACCCGGCAGCCGGCGACGACCGCGTCGGCCAGCTCCTCGGGCACCGCGTAGTCGAAGGGCCGGTCCAGGTGCGCCAGGGGCACGTCGACGACGACCCGGGCCACCCGCAGGTGACCCGGGCCGTCGGGGAGCGGGAGGGTGTTCAGCTGACGCCGGTGGCCGACTTCAGCGCGTCGACGCGGTCGGTCTTCTCCCAGGGCAGGTCCAGGTCGGTCCGGCCGAAGTGCCCGTAGGCGGCGGTCGGGGCGTAGATCGGCCGCAGCAGGTCCAGGTCACGGACGATCGCGCCGGGACGCAGGTCGAACACCGCGCTGATCGCCTTCTCCAAGACGTCGTCCGGGACCGTGCCGGTGCCGAAGGTCTCCACGAAGAGACCGACCGGGCTGGCGGTGCCGATCGCATAGGCGACCTGCACCTCGCAGCGTCGGGCCAGGCCCGCGGCGACGACGTTCTTGGCGACCCAGCGCATCGCGTAGGCGGCCGAGCGGTCCACCTTCGACGGGTCCTTGCCGGAGAACGCGCCGCCACCGTGGCGAGCCATGCCGCCGTAGGTGTCGACGATGATCTTGCGACCGGTCAGGCCGGCGTCGCCCATCGGGCCGCCGATGACGAACTTGCCGGTCGGGTTGACCAGCAGCTTGTAACCGGTGGTGGGCAGGCCGAGCGCGGCGAGCTCGGGCTGCACCACGAGCTCCTCGATATCGGGGGCCAGCAGCGTGTCGATCGAGATGTCCTCGGCGTGCTGGGAGGACACCACGACGGTCTCGACGCCGACCGGGCGGTCGTCCTCGTAGACCACGGTGACCTGGGTCTTGCCGTCGGGACGCAGGTAGGGCACCGAGCCGTCCTTGCGGACCGCGGACAGCCGCTTGGACAGCCGGTGCGCCAGCGCGATCGGCAACGGCATCAGCTCGGGGGTCTCGTCGCTGGCGTAGCCGAACATCAGACCCTGGTCGCCGGCGCCCTGGCTGGCGATGAGGTCCTCGGCGGCTCGGGCACGGTCGGCAGCGGCCTCCAGGGCACGGTCGGCAGCGGCCTCCAGGGCGCGTCCGGCGGCACCGGTGCGGGTCTCATAGCCCATGTCCACGCCCTGAGCGATGTCCGGGGACTGCGCGCCGAGGGAGACGCTGACGCCGCAGGAGGCGCCGTCGAAGCCCTTGCGGGAGCTGTCGTAGCCGATCCGCAGGATGGTCTTGCGCACGATGTCGGCGATGTCGACGTAGCCACCGGTGGTGACCTCGCCGGCGATGTGGACCTGACCGGTGGTGATCATCGTCTCGACGGCGACCCGGCTGCGCGGGTCCTGCTCGAGCATCGCGTCCAGGATCGAGTCGCTGATCTGGTCGGCGATCTTGTCGGGGTGTCCCTCGGTGACCGACTCGGACGTGAACAGACGACGTGACACTCGGGGACTCCCTGGTGGACCTGTGAGGTGAGCTGCGCGGCTGCGCACTCCGACGGACTGTGGGGCGGGGTCCGTGGTGTTCGTCGGTCGACCGCCCGACGGATGAGGTTACCGGCGGGTGCCCAGGCGCGGTACGACGACGTCCCACACACCGGCCGCGACGACGTCCTTGGGGCCGGCGGGCACGGTGCTGACCGCCCCGTCGGCGGCCAGCACGGTGACCGCATTGTCCGGGTGACCGAAGACCTGCCCGGCCGAGACGTCGTTGACCACCAGCAGGTCGCAGCCCTTGCGGGCGAGCTTGGCCCGGGCGTGACCCAGCACGTCGTCGTCGGCGTCCCCGGTCTCGGCGGCGAAGCCGACCACCAGCTGGCCCGCGGGGCGGGCGGCGACCAGCTCGGCGAGCACGTCGGGGTTGCGGGTGAGCGGGACGGCGGTGGGCTCGGTGCCGCTGCCCTTCTTCATCTTGGCGTCCGCGACGTCGGTCGGCCGGAAGTCCGCGACCGCGGCGGCCATCACCACCACGTCGGCGTCCGGGGCGTGCCCGGTCATCGCCGCGCGCAGGTCCGCGGCCGAGCCGACCAGGACCACCCGGCAGCCGAACGGGGCGTCGTCCTCGACGTTGGCGGCGACCAGGGTGACCTCCGCGCCGCGGGCGGCGGCGACCCGGGCCAGCGCCCAACCCTGCCGGCCCGAGGAGCGGTTGCCCAGGTAGCGGACCGGGTCCAGCGGCTCCCGGGTACCGCCGGCGCTGACCAGCACCCGGCGTCCGGCCAGGTCCGGGGCGAGCGCGGCGCCGCCGGCAGCGAGCACGACCTCGACCAGCGCGGCGACGTCGGCGGGCTCCGGCAGCCGGCCGGGCCCGGAGTCCGGACCGGTCAGCCGGCCCACGGCCGGCGGCAGGACGACGGCGCCCCGGCGGCGCAGGGTGGCCACGTTGTCCTGGGTGGCCGGGTGCAGCCACATCTCGGTGTGCATGGCGGGCACGAACACGACCGGGCAGTGCGCGGTGAGCAGGGTGGCGGTGAGCAGGTCGTCGGCCCGGCCGGCGGCGGCCCGGGCCAGCAGGTCCGCGGTCGCCGGGTTCACGACGACGAGGTCGGCGGTCTGGCCGATCCGGACGTGCGCGACCTCGGGGACGTCGTCCCAGACCTCGGTGCTGACCGGGTTACCGCTCAGTGCCTCGAAGGTGGCGGCGCCGACGAACCTCAGCGCCGACGCAGTGGGCACCACCCGCACGTCGTGCCCGCGCTCGGTCAGCGCGCGCAGCAGCAGCGCGGACTTGTACGCGGCCACGCCGCCGCCCACGCCCAGCACGATCCGGCTCATACGCTCCATCCTGCAGACAGCACGAGGCCCCCGACAGCACGTGTCGGGGGCCTCGTCACCAGTTCGGGGTGCTGGCTCAGTTCTCGCCGGCGGTGTGGGTCAGCAGGCCCTCGTTGATCTCGCGCAGCGCGATCGAGAGGGGCTTCTCCTGGGGCGCGGTGTCGACCAGCGGGCCGACGTACTCCAGCAGGCCCTCGGAGAGCTGGCTGTAGTAGGCGTTGATCTGACGGGCGCGCTTGGCCGCGTAGATGACCAGGCCGTACTTGCTGCTGGTGCGCTCGAGCAGCTCGTCGATCGGCGGGTTGGTGATGCCCTCGGGGGCAGGTGCGACTCCGGACACGGGCGTGTTGCTCCTCGGTAGGACGGTTCGCGCTGGGGGCTCGGACGACGACGACGGGGAGTGTCGTGGTCAGGCCGGTGGGGGCGCAGTCAACAAGACTACCAAGCCCCGCTAGTCCCCGGGTGGGGAGGTGAGCAGGACGACCAGCTCGTCGGCGGCGCGGGCCAGGTCGTCGTTGACGACGACGACGTCGTAGTCGTCGACGGCGGCCATCTCGGACCGGGCGATGGCCAGCCGCCGCTCCCGCACCTCGACCGGCTCGGAGCCGCGCCCGGCGAGCCGGACGGCGAGCTCGTCGAAGGACGGTGGCGCCAGGAAGACGAGCTGGGCGTCCGGGGCGGCCAGGCGGACCTGGCGGGCACCCTGCATCTCGATCTCCAGCAGCGCGGGGCTGCCCGAGGCCAGCTGCTCCTCGACCGGGGCCCGCGGGGTGCCGTAGCGGTTGCCCGCGTACTCGGCCCACTCCAGCAGGCCGTCGTGGGCGACCAGCCAGTCGAAGGACTCGCCGTCGACGAAGAGGTAGTGCTCACCCTCGACCTCACCTGCCCGGGGGACGCGGGTGGTCACCGAGACCGACACCCACACCTCGGGGTGCCGGCGCCGGACCTCGGCGACCACGGTGCCCTTGCCCACGCCCGAGGGTCCGGAGAGCACGGTCAGACGTGCGGGGGGGCGTGCGGGGGGTCGTGCCACGGATCTCAGGCGTCCTCGAGCGGTGGGGTGGTTCAGGCGGCCGGCTGGTCGCCGGCGAACTCGGCCTCGAGGGCCTTGCGCTGGTTGGCGCCCAGACCTCGCACGCGGCGGGTCGGGGAGATCTCCAGACGCTCCATGATCTTCGCCGCCCGGGCCTTGCCCACGCCGGGCAGGGACTCCAGGACGGCGGAGACGCGCATCTTGCCGATGATCTCGTCGGACTCGCCCTGCTTGAGGACGTCAGCGACGGAGGTGCCCTTGCTCTTGAGCTTCTCGCGGAGCTCGGCACGGACCTTGCGGGCGGCGGCGGCCGTCTCGAGGGCGGCAGCGCGCTGTTCGGGGGTCAGCTCAGGGAGGGGCACGGGACAACCCAATCGTGGTCTCGCCGGCGGGATCACCGCCGGCTGCGGTTCATCGGTCTGCGGGGGGAGATCGAGCGGTGGGCGGTGGCCCGCTTGCTCGAGCCTCAGACGAACCTAGTCACCGTGAACGCGCAGGTCACCTGGGGGCCCGGAGCGGCGTCGTGGCGGTCGTGTGCTGGGCGCCGGAACGATGCGTGGTCGGTCTGTGACGGATTGTCATGTCCGCAGGTCCGCGGCCTGTAAGTCGATGATCGGACGTGGTGCGCTGCGCAACCGACGTGGGGCCGCGGCGAGACGACCCGGGCCGGATGCCGACCCGGGCCGCCGGGCCCTCAGGCCGCGAGCTCGCTCGCCCAGCGGTCCGCCGCGGCCCGCAGCGCCGCGACGTCCGGCCCCTCGCCCAGGACGTCCCGGGACACCGTCGGCACCACGGCCTGCTCGTCGCCGAACAACCGGCGCAGATCCGCCGGGGTCCCGCCCTGCGCGCCCAGGCCGGGGGCCAGCACGGACCCGCCGAGCCGGGTCAGGTCGACGTCCAGCCCGGCCAGGTTCGCGCCGACGACGACGCCGAAGGAGCCCGTCCGTGCGGAAAACCCGCGGTCCGCGGACCCGTTCCACGTCCCCACCGTGTCCACGACCGCCTGGGCGACGGTCCGCTCCCCGACCCGGGCGTGCTGGAAGGTGCCGGCGTCCGGGTTCGAGGTCCGGGCCAGCACGTACAGCCCGCCGCCGTGCCGCTGGGCGGCCTGCACGGCCGGCTGCAGGGAGTCCGGGCCCAGGTAGGGGCTGACGGTGAGCGCGTCCACGTGCAGGGGGTGCGCCGGGTCCAGCACGGTGGCGTACCCGGCCATGGTGGAGCCGATGTCCCCCCGCTTGGCGTCCAGCAGCACCAGCGCCCCGACCGAACGGGCGGCCACGACCGCCTGCTCCAGCACGGCCAGCCCCCGGGAGCCGTGCCGCTCGTAGAACGCCGACTGCGGCTTGAGGACGGCTACCCGGCCGGCCAGCGCCTCGACCACGGTGTCGGTGAACCGGCGCAGGCCCTCGACGTCGTCGGTCAGGCCCCAGGACAGCAGCAGCTCGCGGTGCGGGTCGATGCCGACGCACAGCGGGCCACGGTCGGCGACCGCCGCGGCCAGCCGGGTGCCGAACGGGGTGACCGTCACGAGGAGTGCCGTCCGGGCCCGGTCTCCTCGGGCCGCCGGTGGGCGTACCCGACGGCGTCGGCGAGCCGGCCGAAGCCGCGCTCGCCCAGGGCGTCGGCCAGTTCTGCGTGGATGCGGGCCGGGGCAGAGGGGTCGTTGAACACCGCGGTGCCCACCGAGACCGCGCCGGCGCCGGCGAGCACGAACTGCAGTGCGTCCAGCCCGGTGCGGATGCCGCCCATGCCCAGGATCGGCACGTTGGGCAGTGCCTGGTGCACCTGCCACACACAGCGCAACGCCACCGGGCGGATCGCCGGACCGGACAGGCCGCCGGTGACCCCGCCCAGCACCGGTCGCATGGTGTCGGTGTCGATCACCAGCCCGAGCAGGGTGTTGATCATCGACAGGCCGTTGGCGCCGGCGTCCGCGCAGGCCCGGGCCACCGACACGATGTCGGTGACGTCGGGGGTGAGCTTGGCGTAGACCGGGTGGGCCGGGTCGGCGACCGCCCGGACGGCGGCGAGCACCTCGGCGGAGGCGTCGGGGTTGCAGGCGAACACCTCGCCACGGCTCTCCACGTTCGGGCAGGAGATGTTGACCTCGAGGCCCAGCACACCGGGTGCGCCCCGCAGTCGCTCGGCGAGCTCGGCGAAGTCCTCGGTCCGGGAGCCCGCGATGGACACGAACGCCGCGGCGCCGCGCTCGGCCAGCCAGGGCAGCTCGTCGGCCAGCAGGCCGTCGATGCCCGGACCCTGCAGACCGATCGAGTTGATCATGCCGCTGGGCGTCTCGGCCATCCGCGGGGTGGCCCGGCCCGACCGCGGCCGCAGCTGCACCGACTTGGTGACGACGGCGCCGATGCCCGCCACGTCGAAGAACGGGTCCAGTTCCCGACCGAAGGACGAGCAGCCGGAGGCGGTGAGCACCGGGCTGACGATCGGCACGCCGCCGAGGGAGGCCTGCATGTCCACGCTGGGCACGTCGAGCTCGGGGGGCCCTGCCTCGGGGACGGCGGTCACGGCGTCCCCCCTCCGTCGGCGGGCGGGTGGGTGGCACCCATCGCGTCCGCGCCCACCACGTCCGGCGGCAGGGTGCCGACGTCGTCGAAGCGCACCCGGTCCCCGGCGAAGACCGGGCCCTCGACGCAGGACCGGGAGAACCGGGTCTTCCCGTCGGCGCCCACGACCGGCAGCACGCAGGTCATGCAGACCCCGATGCCGCAGGCCATCGACTCCTCGACGGCGACCCAGGACGGCACCCGACGGCTGGTGGCCAGGTCGGCGACCGCCCGCAGCATGGGCATCGGACCGCAGGCGTAGACCACCCCGGCACCGGCGACCAGCTCGGCCACCGGTCCGGTGACCCGGCCGCGGCGGCCGCTGCTGCCGTCGTCGGTGGTGACGACGAACGGCGCGGCGACCTCAGCCAGGTCCTCGACCGAGCACAGCCGTGCGGTGTCCCCGGCGCCGACGACGGCGGCGACCTCGTGCCCACGGGAGCGCAGCAGGCCACCCAGGCCGACCAGGGCGGCCGCGCCGTACCCGCCGCCCACCAGCAGCGCCGGGGTGCCGGGCGGGGGCAGCGGGAACGGCCGGCCCAGCGGGCCGACGACGTCGACCTCGTCCCCGGGACGACGCTCGGCCAGCCAGCTGGACCCGGCCGCCCGGGCGGAGACGACGACGGAGAACCGGCCGTCTCCCACCCCGGCGATGGCGATCGAGCGGCGCAGCAGCATCGCCGACGTCGGGCCGCCGACAGCGAACGCGACGAACTGCCCGGGCTGTGCCGTGTCGGCGATGTCCGGCGCCTCCAGCGTCAGCTCCACGTAGGCGCTCACCGGCCGGCTGCCCACGACGACGGCCAGGCCCTGCACCGGCGGGTTCTCCGGCGGCGGCGCGGGCTCGCCGAGCAGCTCCCGGTGCACACCCGGCACCGGCGGGAGCAGCCGGTCCCCCGTGGAGGTCGGCACCTCCTGGGTCACCGGGTACCCCCGGTCGCGGCCAGGACCGTCGGGTGGCGCATGGCCTGGTCGGCAGCCCGGGAGACGGCCAGCGCGGCGTGCATCTCCTGCAGGCTGCGCACCCCGATGTCCCCCCGCCGCAGCGCCTCGACGCCCTGCACCGCGGCCGCCATGCCCTGCACGGTGGTGATGCACGGGATGCCGACGGTCACCGCGGCGGTGCGAATCTCGTAGCCGTCCAACCGGGGACCGGAGTTGCCCGGGGCGCCGAACGGGGTGTTGACCACCATGTCGACCTCCCCGGCCAGGATCGCCTCGACGATGTTGCCCGGCCCGTCGGAGTACTTGCCGACGACGGTGCAGGCCACCCCGTTGCGGCGCAGCACCTGCGCCGTGCCGGCGGTGGCCAGCACGGTGAACCCGAGGTCGGCCAGCCGCTTCACCGGGAAGACCGCCGAGCGCTTGTCCCGGTTGGCCAGCGACACGAACACGGTGCCCTCGGTGGGCAGCGAGCCGTAGGCAGCGGCCTGGGACTTGGCGAAGGCGGTGCCGAACTCGGCGTCCAGGCCCATCACCTCACCGGTGGACTTCATCTCCGGGGAGAGCACGGTGTCCACGCCCAGACCCTCGGCGGTGCGGAACCGGTTGAACGGCAGCACCGCTTCCTTGACCGCGATCGGGGCGTCGTCGGGCACGTCGGCGCCGTCCCCGGTGGCCGGCAGCACGCCGGCGGCCCGCAGCTCGGCGATGGTCTGCCCGACCGCGATCCGGGCCGCGGCCTTGGCGAGGGGCACCGCGGTCGCCTTGGACACGAACGGCACGGTGCGGCTGGCCCGCGGGTTGGCCTCCAGGACGTAGAGCACGTCGTCCTTGAGCGCGTACTGCACGTTCATCAGCCCGCGCACCCCGATCCGCGCCGCCAGCTTCTCGGTGGCGGCCCGGATGGCGTGCAGGTCGGTGTCGCCCAGGGTGATCGGGGGCAGCGCGCACGCGGAGTCCCCGGAGTGGATGCCGGCCTCCTCGATGTGCTCCATGACCCCGCCCAGGTACAGGTCGGTGCCGTCGTAGAGCGCGTCGACGTCGATCTCCACGGCGTCCTCGAGGAACCTGTCGATCAGCACCGGGTGGTCCGGGCTGACGTCGGTCGCCTTGGCCAGGTAGGCCTCCAGCGTGGCGTCCTCGTAGACGATCTCCATGCCGCGGCCGCCGAGGACGTAGGAGGGCCGGACCAGCACCGGGTAGCCGATCGAGGCCGCGATCTCGCGGGCCTCGGCGAACCGGACGGCGGTGCCGTGCTTGGGCGCGGGCAGCCCGGTGTCGGTGAGCACCCGGGAGAACTCGGCCCGGTCCTCGGCGGCGTCGATCGCCTCCGGGGCGGTGCCCAACACCGGGACGCCGGCGTCCTTGAGCCGCTGGGCCAGCGCCAGCGGTGTCTGCCCGCCGAGGGTGCAGATGACCCCGGCGACCGGACCGGCGGCGCGCTCGGCCTCCACGACCTCCAGGACGTCCTCGAAGGTCAACGGCTCGAAGTACAACCGGTCGGCGATGTCGTAGTCGGTGGAGACGGTCTCGGGGTTGCAGTTGACCATCACCGCCTCGTAGCCGGCGTCCTGCAGGGCCAGCACCGCGTGCACGCAGGAGTAGTCGAACTCGATGCCCTGCCCGATCCGGTTGGGCCCCGACCCCAGGATGAGCACCGCGGGGCGCTCGCGCGGCGCCACCTCGGTCTCCTCGTCGTAGGTCGAGTAGTGGTAGGGCGTGGTGGCCTCGAATTCGGCCGCGCAGGTGTCCACCGTCTTGTAGACCGGCCGGATGCCCAGCCGCCAGCGCAGCGTCCGGACGCCGTCCTCACCGGCCAGCTCGGGCCGCAGCGAAGCGATCTGCCGGTCGGACAGCCCGTGCCGCTTGGCCCGGCGCAGCAGCTCCGGGGTGAGCGAGGGTGCGTCCCGGACGTCGACGCCGATCTCGTGCACCTGCAGCACCTGGTCGACGAACCACGGGTCGAAGCCCGAGGCCTCGGCGACGGCCTCGACGGTGGCGCCGGCGGCCAGCGCCCGCTCGGCCACGTAGAGCCGGCCGTCCAGCGGCACCCGCAGCGCCTCGACGAGCTCCTCGGCGGTCTGCTCCGGGACGGCCGGGCCGGTCCAGAACCCGACCGCGGACGTCTCGGTCGAGCGCATCGCCTTGCCCAGGGCCTCGGTGAAGTTGCGGCCCATGCTCATGACCTCGCCGACGCTCTTCATCGTCGTCGTCAGGCTGGGGTCGGCACCGGGGAACTTCTCGAAGGCGAACCGCGGGATTTTCACCACGACGTAGTCCAGGGTCGGCTCGAACGCCGCCGGGGTGACCTCGGTGATGTCGTTGGTGATCTCGTCCAGGGTGTAGCCGATGGCCAGCTTGGCGGCGATCTTGGCGATCGGGAAGCCGGTCGCCTTGGAGGCCAGCGCGCTGGACCGGGACACCCGGGGGTTCATCTCGATGACCACGAGGCGGCCGTCGACCGGGTTGACCGCGAACTGGATGTTGCAGCCACCGGTGTCCACGCCGACCGCGCGCAGCACGGCGATGCCGACGTCGCGCATGTGCTGGTACTCGCGGTCGGTGAGCGTCATCGTCGGGGCCACGGTCACCGAGTCACCGGTGTGCACGCCCATCGCGTCGATGTTCTCGATCGAGCAGACGACCACCACGTTGTCGCTGTGGTCGCGCATCAGCTCCAGCTCGAACTCCTTCCAGCCCAGCACGGACTCCTCGATGAGGACGGTGTGGACCGGGGAGTCGGCGAGGCCGTGGCCGGCCATCCGGCGCAGCATCGCCTCGTCGGTGGCGAAGCCCGAGCCCAGCCCGCCCATGGTGAAGCTGGGCCGGATGACGACCGGGTAACCGACCTCGGCCGCTGTCGCCAGGGCGTCGGCGACGGTGCCGCAGACGGTGGACCGCGGGGCGTCGGCGCCGATCGAGCGGACGATGTCCTTGAACAGCTGCCGGTCCTCGCCGCGGTTGATCGCCTCGGCGTCCGCGCCGATCAGCCGGACGCCGTAGCGCTCCAGCACACCGGACTCCTGCAGCCCCAGCGCCAGGTTCAGCGCGGTCTGTCCGCCCAGGGTGGCCAGCAGCGCATCGGGCCGCTCGGCGGCGATGACCTTCTCCACGAACTCCGGGGTCAGCGGCTCGATGTAGGTGGCGTCAGCGACCTCGGGGTCGGTCATGATCGTGGCCGGGTTGCTGTTGACCAGACTGACCCGCAGGCCCTCGGCCTTGAGCACCCGGCAGGCCTGGGTGCCGGAGTAGTCGAACTCGCAGGCCTGGCCGATGACGATCGGACCGGAGCCGATCACCATCACGTGCGCGATGTCCTCACGCTTCGGCACGGTCGGCCTCCATCAGGTCCACGAAACGCTGGAAGAGCGGGGCGGCGTCGTGCGGGCCGGCGGCGGCCTCGGGGTGGAACTGCACGCTGAACGCGGGGACGTCGAGGCAGCGCAGGCCCTCGACGACCTGGTCGTTGAGCCCGACGTGGCTGACCTCGACCCGGCCGTAGGGCGTGTCGGTGGCCCGGTCCAGCGGGGCGTCGACGGCGAAGCCGTGGTTCTGGCTGGTGACCCGGACCGAGTCGGTGACCCGGTCGAGCACCGGCTGGTTGAGCCCGCGGTGGCCGAAGGGCAGCTTGTAGGTGCCCAGGCCCAGGGCGCGGCCCAGGATCTGGTTGCCGAAGCAGATGCCGAACAGCGGCCGACGGGCGTCCAGCACGCCGCGGACGGCGTCCACGGCGTGGTCGCTGGCCGCCGGGTCGCCGGGGCCGTTGGACAGGAAGACCCCGTCCGGGCCGGCGTCCAGCAGCTCCTGTGCGGTGGCGGTGGCCGGCAGCACGTGCGTCTCGACGCCGAGCTCGGCCAGGTGCCGCGGGGTGGCGGCCTTGATGCCCAGGTCCAGCGCGGCGATCGTGTACCTGCGCTCCCCCACCGCGGCGACGACGTAGGCCGCCTCGGTGGTGACCTCCGGCGCCAGGTCCGCGCCGCTCATCGACGGCGCCTCCAACACCTGGGCGAGCAGCGTGTCGACGTCGACCTCGGTGGAGATGCCGACCCGCATCGCGCCGCGGTCGCGCAGGTGCCGGGTCAGCGCCCGGGTGTCCACCCCGCTGATCCCGACGACGCCGTTCGCGACCAGCGCGTCGTCCAGGGTGCCGGTGGAGCGCCAGCTGGCCGGGCGGCGGGCGGGGTCGCGGACCACGAAGCCGGCGACCCAGATGCGGCGGGACTCGTCGTCCTCGGCGTTGACCCCCGTGTTGCCGATGTGCGGGGCGGTCATCACCACCACCTGCCGGTGGTAGCTGGGGTCGGTCAGGGTCTCCTGGTAACCGGTCATCCCGGTGCAGAAGACTGCCTCGCCGACCGTCGTCCCGGGAGCCCCGTAGGACTCGCCGCGGAACGCCCGACCGTCCTCGAGGACCAGCAGTGCTGCAGTCACTTCTGCACCTTCCCGTCGAGCACCGACAGTTCTCCGCGCAGCAGCGTGTGCACGACGCGGGCGGGGAGCTCCCGGCCGACGTAGGGGCTGTTGCGGCTCTTGCTGGCCAGCGCGGCCGGATCGACGGTGGCGCGGGCCGTGGGGTCCAGCAGGACCAGGTTGGCTGGCTCGCCGACCGCGATCGGACGACCCTGGTGGGACAGCCGGCCGATCTGGGCGGGCCGGACCGACATTCGCATCGCCACCTCCCGCCAGGTCAGCAGTCCGGTGTCGACCATCGTGTCCACCACGACGGACAGTGCCTGCTCCAGCCCGAGCATCCCGGGCCGGGCCGCCGACCACTCGCACTCCTTGTCCTCACCGGCGTGCGGTGCGTGGTCGGTGGCGACGGCGTCGATCGTGCCGTCGGCCAGCCCGGCCCGCAGCGCCGCGACGTCCTCAGCGGTGCGCAGCGGCGGGTTCACCTTGAACGTGGCGTCGTAGCCCTCGGCGCAGGCGTCGGTGAGCAGCAGGTGGTGCGGGGTGACCTCGGCGGTGACCTGCACGCCCCGGGACTTGGCCCATCGGATCAGCTCCACCGAGCCCGCACTCGACACGTGGCAGACGTGCAACCGGGCGCCGACGTGCTCGGCCAGCAGCACATCACGGGCGATGATCGCCTCCTCGGCGACCGCGGGCCAGCCGGTCAGCCCGAGCCGGGCCGAGCGGTCGCCCTCGTGCATCTGGGCGCCGACGGTCAGCCGGGGCTCCTCGGCGTGTTGGGCGACGACGCCGTCCAGGGCCTTGACGTACTCCAGCGCGCGGCGCATCAGCGCGGGGTCCGAGACGCAGTGCCCGTCGTCGGAGAACACCCGGACAGTCGCGGCGCTGTCGGCCATGGCGCCGAGCTCGGCGAGCTGGGTGCCACCCAGACCGACCGTGACCGCGCCGACCGGGACGACGTCGACCAGCCCGGCATCGCGGCCCAGCCGCCACACCTGCTCGACGACGCCGGCGGTGTCGGCGACCGGGTCGGTGTTGGCCATCGCGTGCACCGCGGTGTACCCGCCCAGGGCCGCGGCCCGGGAGCCGGTGAGCACCGTCTCGGTGTCCTCCCGGCCGGGCTCGCGCAGGTGGGTGTGCAGGTCGACCAGGCCGGGCAGCGCGATCAGCCCGGTCCCGTCGACCACCTGGGCGCCGCTCACCGACAGGCTCTCGCCGATGCTCGCGATGACGCCGTCCTTGATCAGGACGTCGACGGCGTCCTCGCCGTAGGGCCGCACGTTCTTCAGCAGGACGGTCATGCCGGGCCTCCGAGCAGCAGGTAGAGGACGGCCATGCGCACGCTGACGCCGTTGCCGACCTGCTCGACGATCGTCGAGCGGGGTGAGTCCGCGACCTCCGCGGCGATCTCCATGCCGCGGTTCATCGGGCCGGGGTGCATGACGATGGCGTGATCAGCCATCCGCGCCATGCGGTCGGGGTCAAGCCCGTACCGACGGCTGTACTCCCGCGCCGAGGGGAAGAACGAGGCGTTCATCCGCTCGGCCTGCACGCGCAGCATCATCACGACGTCGGCGTGTGGCAGGACGGCGTCCAGGTCGTAGCTGACCGACACCGGCCAGGAGCCGACACCGACCGGCAGCAGCGTCGGCGGGGCGACCAGGGTGACCTCGGCGCCGAGGGTGTGCAGCAGCCACACGTTGGAGCGGGCCACCCGGCTGTGCAGGACGTCGCCGGTGAGGACCACCGTGACGCCCTCGAGCCGGCCGAGCCGCCGGCGAATGGTGTAGGCGTCCAGCAGGGCCTGGGTGGGGTGCTCGTGCGTGCCGTCCCCGGCGTTGACCACGCTGCCCTGCACCCAGGTGGCCAGCCGGTGCGGAGCACCGGATGCCCCGTGCCGGACGACGATGCCGTCCGCGCCCATCGCCTCCAGGGTCAGCGCGGTGTCCTTGAGGCTCTCGCCCTTGGAGACGCTGGAGCCCTTGGCGGAGAAGTTGATGACGTCGGCGGACAACCGCTTGGCGGCCAGCTCGAAGCTGATCCGGGTCCGGGTGGAGTCCTCGAAGAACAGGTTGACCACGGTGCGCCCGCGCAGCGTCGGCAGCTTCTTGACCTCGCGGCCGGCCAGCGCGGACTCGATCTGCGCGGCGGTGTCCAGCACCAGGGTGGCGTCGGCCCGGTCCAGGTCGCTCGCCTCGAGCAGATGGCGCTTCACTGGTCGGCCCCGCCGGTGATGGTCACGCCGTCGACGCCGTCGACTTCGACAAGGCGCACCTTCACCTGCTGGCTGCGCGCGGTGGGCACGTTCTTGCCCACGAAGTCGGCCTTGATCGGCAGCTCGCGGTGACCCCGGTCGACGAGCACGGCCAACTGGACCGCCCGAGGCCGGCCGACGTCGCGCAGGCCGTCCAGCGCCGCCCGGACCGAGCGGCCGGAGAACAGCACGTCGTCGACGAGGACGACGAGGCGGCCGTCGATGCCGGCGTCGGGCAGCCGGGTGTCCTCCAGCGCGCGGACGCCGCGGGTGCGCAGGTCGTCCCGGTAGAGGGTGATGTCCACGGTGCCGACGTCCACCCACGCTCCGGTGAAGGCCTGGATCCGGGCGGCCAGCCGGCGGGCCAGCGGGGCGCCGCGGGTCGGGATGCCGATGAGCACCAGGTCGGCCAGGCCGTCCCCGCTGGAGGTGGAACTCGCCGCCCGCTCGATGAGCTGGTGGGCGATGCGGTCCACCACGCGGGTGACGTCGTCGGCGGAGAGCAGCTGCTGCACACCCCCGGACGCTGGATCGGGGAGGTCGCCGGGCACACCGGTGGGCAAGGTCGATGGCGGGGCCATCAGGCCTCCTTCCCCGCCTCACGGGACGGGTCGTTAAAGGAGTGGGTGGGTCTGCGAGCACGCTAGCGCACCGTCCCGGGTGAATCACGCCGTCTCTTCTGACCCTCTCGGGTGGCTTCCGGTGTTGCGTTGGACCAGCAGCGAGTACTCTCAGTCACCAGCAGCAGCCCCATCCGACGACACTCAGTGAGCAGGACACGCATGAGCACCGACTACTCACGGGCGCTGGGCGCCCGTCTCCGGGCCATCCGGAACCAGCAGGGCCTGTCCCTGCAGGGGGTCGAGGACAAGTCCCACGGCCGCTGGAAGGCCGTCGTCGTGGGCTCCTACGAGCGTGGCGACCGCGCCGTCACCGTGCAGCGGCTGTCCGAGCTCGCGGTGTTCTACGGCGTCCCGGTCGCCGAGCTGCTGCCCGACCCGCGGCCCAGCTCCGCGGTCACCAAGACCACCAAGATCGTGCTGAACCTGGAGTCGCTCGGCTCGCTGCCCGCCGACGAGGCCGGCCCGCTGGCCCGCTACGCCTCGACGATCCAGGCCCAGCGGCACGACTACAACGGCAAGGTGCTGTCGATCCGCGCCGAGGACCTGAAGTCGCTGGCGATCATCTACGACATGAGCCCTGACGAGCTGACCACCCGGCTCATCGAGTGGGGCGTGCTCTCCCCCGGCGCCGACGGCACCGGCTACGCGACCTCCGAGGAGGAGGACGACCCGCTGGACTGGGAGCGTCGCCGCACCCCCCGCTGACGACGGGCCCCCTCGCCCCCCACCGTTCGCACGCGCACGGCGGGGCCCTGCGAGGGGGCCGTTCCATCGTCTTACGTCGTGGGGATCTCCGCGCGGACGATGCCGCCGAGCACGCCGTTGACGTAGGACGCCGAGTCGTCGGTGGACAGCGCCTTCGCCAGCTCCACCGCCTCGTCGATGACGACGGCGTCCGGGACGTCGGGCACCCAGAGCAGCTCGAAGACCGCCATCCGCAGGATCGCCCGGTCGACGTCGGGCAGCCGGTCCAGCGTCCAGCCTTCGGCGTGCTCGCCGATCAGCCGGTCGATGTCGACGGAGTGCTCGACCGCGCCCTCCACCAGCCGGACCGCGTGGTCGGGCACCGGCGGGTTGGCGTCGGCGACGCGCTCACGCAGCAGCGGGAGCACGTCACCCCCGCGCAGGTCGGCCTCGTAGAGGACGTCGACAGCGCGCTTGCGGGCCTTGGAACGAGCAGCCACGTCAGGTCGCCCGGCTCAGCTGACGCGGCCGAGGTACCGGCCGTCGCGGGTGTCGACCTTCAGCTTCTCGCCGGTCGTGACGAACAGCGGCACCTGGATCTCGGCGCCGGTCTCCAGGGTGGCGGGCTTGGTGCCACCGGTGGAGCGGTCGCCCTGCAGGCCCGGGTCGGTGTGCTGCACCACGAGCTCCATGGTCACCGGGAGCTCGACGAACAGCGGGACGCCCTCGTGCACGGCGACCATGGCCTCGGTGTTCTCCAGCAGGTAGTCCGAGGCGCTGCCCAGGGTGGCCGCGGAGACCGGGATCTGGTCGAAGGTGTCGCCGTCCATGAAGACGTAGTCGGCGCCGTCCTGGTACAGGTAGGTCATCGTCCGTTTGTCCACGGTCGCGGTCTCGACCTTCAGGCCGGCGTTGAACGTGCGGTCGACGACCTTGCCGGAGAGGACGTTCTTCAGCGTGGTGCGCACGAACGCGCCGCCCTTGCCCGGCTTCACGTGCTGGAAGTCGGTCACGGTCCACAGCTGACCGTCCAGCTTGAGGACGATGCCGTTCTTGAGGTCGTTGGTGGTAGCCATTCAGAGGACCAGCAGTTCCTTGCTCGTGAGGGTCAACAACTCGGGCTCGTCGGTCGTGACGACCAGGGTGTCCTCGATCCGGACACCCCCGTGGCCGGGTAGGTAGACCCCCGGTTCCACGGTGACGGCCATGCCGGCGGCCAGCCTACCTGCGCCGAGGGCCGAGATGCCCGGAGCCTCGTGGATCTCCAGGCCCACCCCGTGACCGAGGCCGTGCGTGAAGTGCTCCCCGTGCCCGGCCGCGATGATGACCTCGCGGGACGCGGCGTCCACCGCGGTGACCTCGACACCGACCGCGAGCGCGGCCCGGCCGGCCGCCTGCGCGGCCTGCACCAGCGCGTAGACCTCCTGCTGCCAGTCGGCAGCGTGCCCGAGTACCAGGGTGCGGGTCATGTCCGAGTGGTAGCCGTCCACGGTGGCGCCGAAGTCCAGCTTGAGGAAGTCGCCGTCCCGCAGCTCGGTGGCATCGGGCCGGTGGTGCGGGATCGCCGAGTTCGCGCCGGTGGCCACGATCGTCTCGAAGCTGGGCGCCTCGGCACCCAACGCGAGCATCCGGGCGTCGAGCTCCCGGCCGACGGCGAGCTCGGTGCGGCCCGGCCGCAGGGCGCCCTCGGCGGCCAGCTCGGCCAGCGCCTGGTCCGCGACCGTGCAGGCCCGGCGCAGGGCGTCGACCTCGTCGTCGTCCTTGACCGCGCGCAGCACCTCGACGGCCCGGCGGACGCTGACCAGCTCGGTGCCGCTCCCCTCCAGCACCCGCTCGAGCGACCCGAGCCCGTCGACGGTGACGTCGTGGGACTCGTAACCCAGCCGAGCACTGCCGGCCGCAGCGGCCGCCAGCGCACCGACGGTGGCCCGGTCGACGAGCAGCTCGACATCGGGCACCTGGGTGCCGGCCTGGGTGGTGTACCGGCCGTCGGTGCCGAGAAGGTCACGGCCGTCCATCCGGACCAGCAGCCCGCCGTTGGACCCGGTGAACCCGGTCAGGTAGCGCACGTTGAGCAGGTTGGTGACCAGCACGGCGTCCAGACCGGCCTCGCCCGCAG
>JBBSVA010000066.1:0-18117 GCA_038233915.1 Mycobacteriales bacterium
ACGGCGAGGAGCTGAGCTGCGCGGGCGACGGCGTTACTCACCCCGCTGGCCACCCCGGCCAGGTGGTCCGGTGCCGCGCCCAGCACGGTGGCGGTCAGCGGGGCGACGGTCAGGGCCATGCCCAGCCCGAACAGCAGGGTGCCCGGCAGCACCCCGGACAGGTAGCCGGTGCCGGCCTCGACGAAGGACAGCCAGAAGACCCCCGACGACGCGACCAGCGGCCCGACCGTCATTGGCAGCCGCGGCCCGACCCGGGCGGCGAGCGCGCCGGCCTGGGAGGACAGCAGCGAGATCACCAGGATCGCGGGCACCATGGACCCGCCGGACTCCAGCGCGTCGTAGCCCAGGACGGTCTGCAGCTGGAGCACCAGGAAGAAGGAGAAGCCGCCGAGCGCGCCGTAGACGGCCAGCGTGGTCAGGTTCGCCCCGCTGAACTGGCGATCGGCGAAGACGCCCAGCGGCAGCATCGGGTCCGGCGTCCGTCGCTCCTGGACCACGAAGCCCACCGCGGCGGCCACACCGACGGCCAGCGCGACCCACGTGTCGGGCCCGGACCCGCCGTCGATCAGCGCGTAGGTGGTGCCGCCGAGCGCCAGCGCGGTGAGCACCGCGCCCGGGACGTCGAAGCGCCCGTGGTGGGCGGGGTCCCGGCTCTCCGGGACGTGCCGCACCGTGATCAGCACGACGGCGATCGCGAGCGGCACGTTGACTCCGAAGACCCAGCGCCAGCTGACGGCGTCGACCAGGAACCCGCCGAGGAACGGCCCGCCCAGCCCGGCGATCCCGCCCAGCCCGGACCACAGGCCGATGGCGCGGGCCCGGTCGGCGCGCCGGAACACGGACTGGATGATCGACAGCGAGCCCGGGGTGAGCAGCGCGCCGCCGACGCCCTGCAGCACCCGGGCGGCGACCAGCAGCTCGGTGCTGGGGGCCAGGCCGCACAGCAGCGAGGTCGCGGCGAACCAGACGACGCCCACCAGGAAGACCCGGCGCCGCCCGTACCGGTCTCCCAGTGCACCGCCGAGCAGAATCAGCGAGGCCAACGCCAGCGTGTAGCCGGTGACCGTCCACTGCAGGCCGGACAGCGAGGAGCCCAGCTCCGCACCGATCGTGGGCAGCGCGACGTTGACCGCGGTGGTGTCCAGGAACGCCATCGCCGAGGCGAGCACGGTGGCCAGCAGCACCCAACGGCCCGGCGCCGTCCCCAGCCTGAGGGGCTCGGCCGTCGTCGTCGGCGGGTGGACGTCCGCCGCGGGGTCGTGCGGGGACACCCGGTCCCCCCTCTCAGCCGATGACGGCGTGCGTGACGTAGTAGACGCCGGCGGCGACCGCACCGGCGGCCGGCAGCGTCAGCACCCAGGCCACCACGATGTTGCCGGCGACGCCCCAGCGGACCGCGGACAGCCGTCGGGTCGACCCGACGCCCATGATGGACGTCGTCGTGATGTGCGTGGTGGAGACCGGCACCGCGAAGACCGTCGCGGTGATGATCATGACGCTGGACGCGACGGTCTGGGCAGAGAAGCCGCCGGCCGGGGTGAGCTGGATGATCCGCCGGCCCAGTGTGCGCATGATCCGGAAGCCGCCCGCGTAGGTGCCGGCGCTGATCGCCAGGGCCGCGGCGAGGACCACCCACAGCGGCACCTCGAAGGTGTCGATCTCCCCGGAGGTGACCAGCGCCAGGGTGATGATGCCCATCGTCTTCTGCGCGTCCTGCAGGCCGTGGCCCAGCGCCATGGTCGCCGAGCTGACGATCTGGGCGTACCGGAAGCCACGGTTGGCCCGGGTCGCGTTGGCGTTCCGGAAGGACCACAGCACGGCGAGCATGACCAGGTAGCCCAGCCCGAAGCCGATCAGCGGCGCGAGCACCATCGGGATGACGACCTTGTCCACGATGCCCATCCACTGCACCGAGTGGACGGCGGCCAGCGCGGCGCCCACCAGGCCGCCGATCAGCGCGTGCGAGGAGGAGCTGGGCAGCCCGAAGTACCAGGTGATCAGGTTCCAGGTGATCGCCCCCATGAGGGCCGCGAAGACGATCTGCAGGCCATCGGACCCGCTCGGGGTGTCGATGATGCCGGCACCCACGGTCTTGGCGACCTCGGTGGAGATCAGCGCACCGACCAGGTTCATCACCGCGGCCAGCCCCAGCGCGACCCGTGGGGTCAGCGCCTTCGTGGACACCGCGACGGCGATGGAGTTCGCCGCGTCGTGGAAGCCGTTGGTGTAGTCGAAGGCGAGCGCCACCACGACGATGACCACCATCGCCAGGAACAACCCGTCCATGAGGGGCTCAGGACTCCTTGACGGCGATGGTCTCGACGACGTTGGCCACGTGCTCGAAGGCGTCGGCGGCCTCCTCGAGCTGGTCGGCCACCTCCTTGAGCTTGAGGATCTCCAGTGCGTCGAACTCCCCGGAGTACAGCCGGGACAGCAGTCGGCGGTACAGCTTGTCCGCCTCGTTCTCCAGGCTGTTGACCTCGATCCAGTAGTCGGAGAGGTCCTTCATGGAGCGCAGTCGGGGCATGGCGTCGGCGGTGACCTGGGCGCAGCGCTGCAGCAGGGCGACCTGCTGGCCCATCTCGGCGGGCAGCGTGCCCAGCTTGGTCAGCACCACCAGGTCCGCGGCGGCCTCGATGGCGTCCATGACGTCGTCCAGGTCGCTGGCGAGCTTGTAGATGTCCTCGCGGTCGAACGGCGTCACGAAGCTGGAGTTCAGCTGCCGGAACACCGCGTGCGTGGCGTTGTCCCCGGCGTGCTCGAGGTCGCGCAGGACGCGGCCGAGCTCCTCCCGGCGGCTGACGTCGTGCACGAAGTCGCCCAGGACGGCGGTGGCCTCCACGAGGTTCGTCGCCGAGGCGGTGAACATGTCGTAGAAGCGGGAGTCCTTGGGCATGAGGCTGAAGGCCACGGGGGACGACTCCGGGGGAGGTGTGGGGTGGCGGTCGGGTGACCGCGGGAGAGCCTACGACCCCCGATGGGCACCCACCGTTCACCCTGGCGTCACATCACGCCGGTCCCGTCGCCCCGCTCGCCGGTGACGGCCTCGACCAGGTCCGCGCGGGCCCGGGCGACCCGCGAGCGGATCGTGCCCACCGGGACGCCGGCCACCTCGGCGGCCTCGGCGTAGGGCAGCCCCATCAGCTGGGTCAGCACGAAGGCCTCCCGCCGGTCGGGGTGCAGCCGGGGCAGCAGGTCCTCGACGACCGCGCCCTCCCCGACCCGGTCGGCGGTGCCGTCGGGGCGCTCCAGGAGCTCGTCGTCGCCCACCAGGGTGAGCCGCCGGCGGTGCGTGCTGCGGACCGGGTCGGCGCAGGTGCGGCGGGCGATGGACAGCAGCCAGGTGCGCACCGTCGCTGCGGGTCACGTTGACCGAGCACCGTGTCCCGCACCTCCCGCCGTCTCGCCGTGCTCACGCTGGCCACCGGCATCGCGTTCGTCGGCGGGACCGGCATCGCCTCCGCCCACGTCAGGGCTCCTCGGACGACGCCACCCCCGGTGGCTCCGGCGTGCTCACGTTCCGGGTGCCGAACGAGAGCGACACCGCCAGCACCACCTCGGTGCGGATCCAGTTGCCGAGCGACACCCCGCTGACCTTCGTCCAGGCCGAGCCGGTGGCCGGCTGGACCATCACCCCGAGCACGACCCAGCTCGACCCGCCGGTGGAGGCCGACGGAGACCAGATCACCGAGGCTGTGACGTTCATGCAGTGCAGACCTACAGCGACCGCAGCGAGTCGGAGAGCGCTTCGGCCACCGGGGCCGTGGCCACCGAGGACGGTGACGGAAACGGCCTGGCGGTGACCGCGCTGGTGCTGGGCGGGCTCGGCGTGGTCGCCGGCCTGGCCGGACTCGGCCTGGGCCTGACCGCGCGCCGTCGTACCGTGGTGTCGTGAAGGCAGCAGTGCGCAGACGAGGGACCGGCCTGGCCGCGGCAGCCGTGGGGGCCCTGCTCCTGCTGACCGGCTGTGGCGGCACGGCCGACGACGGGGACGACCGCGCGGCGGGGGAGCCCCCGGCGACGGTCTCCGGGCCGTCGAGCCCCTACGACGGGCTGTACCTGCAGGACGCCTACCAGAAGCCGGCGTTCACCCTGACCGACCAGACCGGCGCCGACTACGACTTCGCCGCCGCGACGGCGGACGGCCCGACGCTGCTGTTCTTCGGCTACACGAACTGCCCCGACGTCTGCCCCACGACGATGGCCGACGTCGCCATCGCGCTGCAGACCGTCGACCCGGCGGTGGCCGAGGAGACCCACGTCGTGTTCGTGACCACCGACCCGGCCCGGGACAGCCCCGCGGTGCTGGGGGAGTACCTGGCCCGCTTCGGCACCGGGGTGGCCCCGGAGATCGTCGGGCTGACCGGTGACCAGTCCCAGATCGACGCGGCGCAGCTGGCCGCGGGCGTGCCGCTGGCCGAGGAGATGGGCCAGCAGCACTCCTCATTACTGCTGCTGTACGGGACCGACGGCGAGGCCGACGTGGCCTTCGACGCGGGCAACACCTCCCGGGACATCGCGCACGACCTGGCTCTCGTGGCTGCCGAGTGACGGCACTGGACCGGTGACCGACGGGGTGGTCCGGCGGACCGGCGCCCGGGTGCTGGTCGTCCTGCTCGGCCTCGTCGCTGTCCTCGCGCGGGCCGGCCCCGCTGTCGCGCACGTCGGCAACGGGGCCGCCGGCAGCGACTTCGACGGCCGGGTCACCTCGGTCGGCCCGGCCATGCCCGGGGTGACCGTGCGGGTGCTGCAGTTCGGTGACGAGCTCGAGGTGGTCAACCCGACCGACACCGAGGTCAGCGTGCCCGGCTACTCCGGCGAGCCCTACCTGCGGATCGGGCCGGACGGCGTCTGGCGCAACGCCCGCAGCCCCGCGACTACGATCAACCTGGACCGCGACGCCAGCACCGCGCTGCCCGCCGACGCCGACGCGGCGGCCCCCCCGGAGTGGGTGCAGGTGTCCACGCAGCCGCAGTACGTGTGGCACGACCACCGCACGCACTGGATGAGCGAGGGCCAGCTGCCGCCGGTCGTGGCCGCCGACCCGTCCAGCGCGCACACGGTCCTCGCGTGGACCGTGCCGATGTCCTTCGGCGGCACCCCGGTAGACGTCGACGGGGTGCTGACCTGGTCCCCACCCCCGCCGGGCTGGCTGGTCTGGCCGGTCTACGTGCTACTCCTGGGCCTGGTCGTGGCGGCCGGGCTGCGCGGTCCCCGGCCGTTGGGGGCCGCGCTGGCCGTGGGCGCTGTGGCGTCGCTGTGGCACGCGCTGACCACCCCGGAGCCCGCAGTGAGCGTCAGCTCGCACCTGGGCGCCCTCGTCTCGGCGCTGCTGCCCGCCGGGCTCGTCGGGCTGGTCGCGGTGCTGGGGGTGCGGGCCGCGCTGCGTGGCCGCGGCTCGCTGACCGGGGTGCTCGCGGTGGTGGCCGGCTGGCTGCTGCTGGTGCAGGGACTGCCCGACGTCGACGTGCTGTGGACGGCGAACGTGCTGAGCACCGGCCCCCTGCTGCTGGCCCGGGCCGCGGTCGCGGTGCTGTTGGCCGGCGGGCTGGGCCTGGTCGTCGGTGGTGCGCTGGCCGCCCGGCGGTGGCGGGACGTGGAGGCCGTGCAGGCCGTGCAGGCCGTGGCCCCCCAGCCGGTCGGCGGGTAGTCCCCGGAGAGGATCGTCACGGGTTCAACGACCTGGCCGGTGGGCACCACTCTCCTCGTGTCCCTGTCCCGCCGTGTCCTGCTGCCTGCCGTCCTCGTGTCGACCGCCCTGCTCTCGGGGGGCGTGCTCTCGGGGTGCGCGGCCGAGAACGACTTGGGGCAGACCGCGGCGCAGGAGGAGCCCGGCGGTGAGTCAGCCGCGCAGGCCGAGGTCAGCAAGGACGTCACAGTCACCGGTGCGGCGCTCCAGCGGCCCGCGGACGGCGTCCTCGCGATCGGGGACGACGCCGTCCTCGGGCTGGTCGTCAGCAACACCGGCGGTGCCGACGACGAGCTGTTGCAGGTCTCCGGCCCGGAGTTCGGCGTCGTCGAGGGTGGGCCTTGGACGGTGCCCTCGCACGGCGAGCTGACCTCCGACGACGCCGGCCCGACGACGGTCACGTTGCCGGCGCTGACCCAGGGGCTGGCCGGCGGGGAGACCGTGCAGGTGACCTTCGCGTTCGAGCGTTCCGGCGACGTGACGCTCACCGTGCCCTACGCGGGCTGACCCGCCGGGCCGTCCGCCCCGCACATCCGGTCGACGCGTGGCAGGCTCGGGCCCGTGGGCGGGGACGCGCGGGTGCAGCTGCTGGCAGCCCAGGGGCCGCCGCCGGGGGCCGAGCCGATGCTCGGGCTGTCGGTGCTGCTGGCGCTGCTGTCGGCGTGTGCCTTCGCCGTGTCCACGGTCGTCCAGCACCGGGCCGCCACCACGGCCGGTGAGGACCTGCCCGAGGGGGCGGTGCTCCGGCTGGTCGGCAAGCTGGTCCGCAACCGGGCCTGGATCGCCGGGCAGGGCGCTGCGCTGTGCGGGTTCCTGCTGCACGCCGCGGCGCTGAAGTTCGGACCGGTCGTCGTCGTCCAACCGCTGCTCAGCGGTGGCCTGGTCATCTCGCTGGCGCTGGGGGCGCTGATCGACCGTCGGCACGCCGACCGGATGCTTCCGGAGAAGGGCCAGTGGATCGCGGCCGGGATGGTCGCGGTGACCCTGGGCTTGTTCGTGGTGTCCGCGCGGCCCTTGCACGGCTCGTCGTTCGCCGACCCGTCCGCGCTGCTGTGGTGTGTCGGGGGTGCGGCGCTGCTGATGGTCGGGGCGGCGCTCTGGGCGCTGCGGCCGAAGGCCCCGCACAAGGCGCTGGCCCTGGGACTGGCCGCCGGTGGCGGCTTCGGGATCACCGGGTTGCTGCTCAAGGATGTCGTCGCCCACCACCCGGCCGACCTGCTCACCAGCTGGACGACGTACCTGCTGCTCACGTCCGGTGCTGCCTCGATCGTCTTCGCGCAGTGGGCCTACCAGTCCGGTGGGCTGATCGAGTGCCTCCCGGTGATGGCCGTGCTGGAGCCGCTGGTCGCCGTCGGGCTGGCCGCGCCGGTCTACGGCGAGCGGCTGGCGCCGGGGCTCCTGGCGACCAGCGGGCAGGTCGTCGGCGTGGTCGGGCTGGTGGTCGGTGTCGCGGTGCTGGCGCGCCGGACGGCGGCCCGGGAGACCTCGGGGGTGCCGCTGGCGGTGCCGGCACCGGCGCCCGCCCCGCGCCCCCGCCGCTGACCCCTCGGTGGCCCTCGTGGTCGGCCCGATCCCGCTCGAATCACAGCCGTGTGATTCGTCCTCCGGCGTGTTCTCGAGGACACGCCGCAGAGGGGGTCACAGCCAGCTCACGGCTCGTTACGTTGTGCGTTGCCGGTCGCGTCAGGTGACCGCAGGACGCACACCGGGGGACAGGGCATGGCGGAGGGACGCAGCGCAGCGCGAGGTCACACCGGACCCCGGGCCCTGCGTCGTCGTCCGGCCGCGCTGCTCGTCGCCGTCGCGCTCGGCGGGGTGCTGGCCGGGGTCCTCGGGCTGCAGGGTCCGCCGGCGGCCGAGGCCGACACCAGCGTCGCCGACACCATGCTCGCCTCGGAGAACGCCGCGTTCGCCGACGAGGCCGAGCTGATGCCGCAGATGGCGATCACCGAAGCCCAGGCGCAGGAGCGGCTGCAGGAGGTCGCAGCCTCCCGCGCCCAGCGCGAGGCCGATGCCGTGGCGGCCGCCGAGGCCGCCCGGCCCGACGCGGTCATGCCCGTCGACGGCGCCCGGATGACGACCTGCTTCTGCCAGCGCTGGGGCACCATGCACTGGGGCATCGACCTCGCCGCCCCGATGCTCACCCCGGAGTACGCGGCCGAGGACGGGGTCGTCCTCCGCGCCGGTGCGGCCAGCGGCTACGGCCAGGCCGTCTACATCCTGGGCATCAGCGGCGACGTGACGATCTACGGCCACATGGAGGAGATCCGGGTCTCTGCCGGGGACACCGTCCAGGCCGGCGACACGATCGCGCTGGTGGGCACCCGCG
Organism: Mycobacteriales bacterium; assembly: GCA_038233915.1. Lineage (GTDB taxonomy): Bacteria > Actinomycetota > Actinomycetes > Mycobacteriales > Geodermatophilaceae > Klenkia. Next base: position 8,019 of record JBBSVA010000066.1, read on the forward strand.
GCCAGTCGACCGGACCGCACCTGCACTTCGAGGTGCACGCCGGCGGCCTCAACGGCTCGCCCGTGGACCCGGTCGAGTGGCTCCGCGACCGCGGCGTCGACATCTGACGTCGCGACGCCGGAGGGGCGGTCGGTCGTCGTCCTCGGTGGGGGAGCGGTGCCCCGGCCCGACGGGGCGACGTTCGTGGAGTTCACCGCGCAGACCTGGATGAGCGGGGTGGACCTGCCCGAGGGCCGGCAGCTCCGCAAGGGCGCGGCCGGGGCTGTGCAGGCCTGGGTCCGGTCGCTGGCCGGCCCGGTGCCTGCTGACGTGGGGCCGCTGGTCGCGTCGATCTCCTCGGCCGGCGGGACGCCGCTGCTGCTGGCGTCGGCTGGGCCTGACGGCGCGCGGGTGCTCGGCGTGATCGAGCTCAAGGACGTCGTCAAGCCGGGCATGCGGGAGCGCTTCGACGAGCTGCGCCGGATGGGCATCCGGACCGTGATGATCACCGGTGACAACGAGGCCACGGCGCGGGCGATCGCGGCCGAGGCCGGGGTCGACGACGTGCTCGCCGAGGCGACGCCGGAGGACAAGCTGGCGCTGATCGCCCAGGAGCAGTCCGGCGGTCGGCTGGTCGCGATGACCGGCGACGGCACGAACGACGCACCCGCGCTCGCACAGGCCGACGTCGGGGTTGCGATGAACACCGGGACGTCGGCGGCCAAGGAGGCCGGCAACAGGGTCGACCTGGACTCCGACCCGACGAAGCTCATCGAGATCGTCGCGATCGGCAAGCAGCTGCTCATCACCCGCGGCTCGCTGACCACGTGCTCCATCGCGAACGACCTGGCCAAGTACTTCGCAATCCTGCCCGCGATGTTCGCCCCGGTGTTCCCCGGGCTGGACACGCTCAACGTGATGCGACTGGCCTCGCCGGAGTCGGCGATCCTGTCCGCGGTCGTGTTCAACGCGCTGATCATCGTGGCGCTGGTGCCACTGGCCCTGCGCGGTGTGCGCTACCGGCCGGGGACGGCGTCAGCGATGTTGCAGCGCAACCTGCTGGTCTACGGGCTCGGTGGCGTGGTGCTGCCGTTCCTCGGGATCAAGGCCATCGACCTGCTCGTCTCTCTCCTCCCCGGGATCGCGTGATGCTCCGTCCACTGCTCGCCTCTGTCCGTGCCCTGGTGCTGGCCACCGTCGTCCTGGGGCTGGTGTACCCGCTGGTGATGACCGGCGTCGCCCAGGTGGTGGCGCCCGGCCGGGCGGACGGCTCTCTGGTGTCCGTCGACGGCACAGTCGTGGGCTCGTCCCTCCTCGGGCAGGGGTTCCTCGATTCCTCCGGTGACCCGTTGCCGGAGTACTTCCAGTCCCGGCCGTCGGCGTCGGACTGGGACGGCCGGTCCTCCGGCGGGTCGAACCTGGGCCCGTCGTCGCCGGAGCTGGCAGCTGCGGTGGCCTCCCGTCGGACCGCTGGCGCAGAGTTCAACGGGGTGTCCGAGTCCGCCGTCCCGGACGACGCGGTGACGGCGTCGGCGTCCGGGCTGGACCCGGGCATCTCGCCGGCCTACGCGGCCCTGCAGGTCTCCCGGGTGGCTGCCGCCCGCGGCGTGCCTGCCGCGGACGTCTCCCGGCTCGTGGACGACGCCACCCCCGGCCGCGACCTGGGTTTCATCGGGGCACCGTCGGTGAACGTGTTGGAGCTCAACCTGGCCCTGGACCGGGCCTTCGACTGACCCGCCCTCGAGTGGCACCTCAGCGGGCGTGCGCACCTCCGCGCACCCGCTCCGGTGCCACTCGCCGGGCGGACCCCCCTCCCGGAGCGCGCACGTCAGGCCTGTATGGTCGTTAACGGCTCGGACACACCAGACCGAGTCGGCAAGGGGCTGTGGCGCAGCTGGTAGCGCACCACACTGGCAGTGTGGGGGTCAGGGGTTCGAGTCCCCTCAGCTCCACCGAGCAACGACAGGCCGTCCTCCACGTGGAGGACGGCCTTCGTCGTTCCCGGGCCCTGCGACCCGGGTCAGCGCTGCTGTCTGCGCGCGACCACCACGAGCCCGACCAGTACGAGGGCCAGCGGCGCCCAGCCGGGTAGACCGAACGGGCCGAGGATCAGCTCGGCGACGAAGATCAGCACGCGGAAGGCGACCCAGAAGCCCACCAGCAGGACGAGCCAGAAGATCAGCGGTCGTTCGGCCTGGAGTCGGCGCAGCTGTTCCATGACCCCATCGTCCCCCGCTGGTGGGGCGGACGGCGAGCTCCCGGGGCCGGAGTCTGTTGACGCGCTGCGTCGCGAGGCGGAACCTCGGCCCCACGGCCCGGGGGCAGTGCGACCCGTGGGGCCGCACGTCCGGGGGCCGGGACGGGAGCGACGTGCCCGAGTTGCGCACCGACTTCAGCGGGCAGCTGCCCGACACCTACGACCAGTTGCTTGTCCCGATGCTGTTCGCGCCCTATGCCGAGGTGCTCGGCGCGCGCATCGCCGACCTCGTCCCGGCGCGGGTGCTGGAGGTCGCCGCCGGCAGCGGGGCACTGACCCGTGAGCTGGCCGCCCGGCTGCCGAACGCCGCGATCACCGCCACCGACCTCGCCCAGCCGATGCTGGACCGGGCCGCCGCCCTCGGTCCCGACCGGGTGCGCTGGCAGCAGGCAGACGCCCAGGACCTGCCGGTACCCGACGCGGCCTTCGATGTCTGGGCCTGCCAGTTCGGGATCATGTTCGTCCCGGACAGGGTGCGCGCGTACCGGGAGGCGCACCGGGCACTGGCCCCGGGTGGGCACCTGGTGCTGGCCACCTGGACCGGGCTGGCGGGTAACGGGTTCGCCGACGCCCTGGACGCCGCACTCCGGGCCCGGTTCCCGGATGACCCGCCGGGGTTCGTCCGCGCCGTCCCGCACGGCTACACCGACCCGGACCTGGTCTGCCGGGAGCTGACCGCCGCCGGGTTCGCGGACCCGCAGGTCGACGTCGTCGTGCTGGAGAGCGTGGCCGCCTCGGCCGAGGACGTGGCCACCGCGTTCTTGCTCGGCACACCCGTCGGGCACGTCGTCCGCGACCGCGGTCCCGGTGAGCCCGAGGCCACGACAGCGCACGTCGAGGCGGCGGTCCGGGCCCGGTTCGGCGCCGGTCCGGTGCGGGCACCGATGACTGCCCTGGTCGTGACCGCGCGTCGTTGATGATCCCTGGAGTGGTTGTCAACAAGTGACGAGGCGATGCGGTTTCCTACCGATCAAGAAGACGAGACGACGCCCATATCTCGACGTGCGAACCCGGAGGGACCCCGCTACTTTCCCCTCCTCGGGCTGCTGCAGGGGTGGCCCCGTTCGTTAGGAGGCCCCCGTGGCCACACTGCTCTGGATCCTCGCCGTCGTCCTCGTGATCGCCGGTGTCTTCGCGATCGTCCGCAAGCAGCTGCTGTGGGGCATCGTGCTCATCGTCGTGGGCCTGCTGGTGGGCCCCGGAGGCGTCAGCGTCTTCACCTGACCAGTGCTCGTCGGGGTGGCGATCACCACCCCGACGGGCACCCGGCGGCGAGGCGTCACAGCCGACCGGTCAGCAGTCAGCGCGCACCGATCTTGGGGACCGGGCCCCGATCCTCGGAGGCCAGGCACCGCTGCAGGAACCCCGCCAGCCAGCGCTGCGGCGCTGTCCGCGACGCCTCGGGTCGAGCGTCGAGCGCTGGCCCAGGCGCTCTGCGAGGCCCAGCTGCGCCGCCGTCCCAGCAACCTGTCTGTGCCTGACGACGACCGGACGGAGCCCGCCGTCGGCCCGTCGTCCGCCATCCTCGACCGGGACGTCGCACGCGCCGGGCAGCCCGACTCCGCGCTCATCGACCGCCTGCTTATCGAACGGCAGGGTCCTTGCCGCCTTGGCGTGACGATCACCTGACTCAGCGACAGGGCATCTGAGCTGGACGTATGTCTTGTATGGACCGCCTTCACGCGATAGCATTCGAACACGTGTTCGAGGAGCTGGGTGGGGGTGTCGTGAGCGAACTGCAGTCGGCTCTCGACGGTCTCCGCGCCGAGGATCTGCACGGTCTGACGAACGGCCAGACCCTTGATCGGACGGCGCTGCTCGTGGCCGCGCGCAACCAGCTGGACGCCGAGCTCACCCGCACGGTCCGGCACGCCGAGACCACCCAGTCGGCCGAGCACGACGGGCTGAGGTCCATGCGCTCCTGGCTCATCGGGCACGTGCGGCTGTCGGCCACCGACGCCGGGCGGATCGTCCGGTCCGGGCGCGCGCTGCCGCACTTCCCGGCACTCGCCGCGGGGTTCGCCGAGGGCTCGGTCACGGCAGCGCAGTTCGACGTGGTCGCCGGCACGGTGGGGGAGTCCGAACGGGCGCGGGCAGCGGAGCAGGACGTCGACCTCGCACCGTTCGACCAGGCCTGGGCCGCGGTGGCCGCCGGCTCGCCGCACCAGACGCTCGCGGTCGCCGTCCAGGCGTTCGAGGCCGCGCTGGACCCCGACGGCGAGGAGCCCGACCCCACCGAGGGCCGCCGGTTGAGCATCGCCAAGCACGCCGACGGCACGGTGACCGGCCGGTTTGATCTGGATGCGGTGGGTGGGGAGAAGGTGCAGGCTGCGATCGAGTCGATCGTGCAGGCCGACCGGCCGAAGGGTGACCTGAGGACCCGGGGTCAGCAGAACGCTGATGCGCTGGTGCAGTTGTGTGACAACCAGCTGGCTGGCGGTGATCTGCCGATGCTGCGGACTGTCAAGCCGCACGTCGTCGTCATCCTCGACATCGACGACCTGGCCGGTGAGACGACCGGGCCGGGTACCGCGACCACCGGGTTCGGGGCCGTGGTCTCCGCCGCCCGGGCCCGCTGGCTGGCCTGCGATTCGGTCGTCTCCCGGGTGGTGATGGGTCCCGACGGCGTTCCGCTGGACCTGGGTCGGGAGCACCGGGTGGTCACCCCGGGCCTGCGCCGGGCGGTCGTGCAGCGGGACAAGACGTGCGTGTTCGCCGGATGCGGGGCGCCGCACCACTGGGCCGACGTCCACCACCTCGTGCACTGGATCCACGGCGGCGAGACCACGTTGGAGAACTCCGCACTGCTCTGCGAACGGCACCACACCCAGGTGCACCACGGGTTCCGGGTACACCGGGATCCCGGCGGTCGATGGCGCACGTACCGCCCCGACGACACCGAGATCCTGCTGCTGCCCCTGCTCGTCTGAGGTACTGCGGTGTCCGGGTGAGATGCCCAGCCGATCAGCCGTCCGCGGGGTCCCGCCACAGCTCCGGCGGATCGGGACGCCGGCCCACCAGGCCGGCCGCGAAACCCAGCACCCGGTCCAGGATCGTGTCCACCACGAGCCCCACGGCGACGACCGCCGACACCGGCAGCACCAGCGGTGCGGCAGCCACAGAGATCAGCAGGACCCCCGGCAGGTCGCGACCGATCCCCACCCGGCGGACCGGGTCGGCCAGCGCCCCCCACCGCACCCCGGCCCACATCAGCCAGCGGCGCCCGATCGGCGTCCCCAGCTCGCGGCACATCCGGCGGAACACTCCGTCGGCGTCCCGTCCGCTGATCTCCCCGGCCGCGATGCCGACCTCGCAGAACCAGTCGTGCACGATCGCGGCCGCCGTCCACGGGCCGTCCGCCGGCACCAGCCACCGCACCGGCACGGGCACCGAGGCGAAGTCCGACTCGAAGCCGACCGGCACCACCCACTCGTCCCGTCGGCCGGCGTAGACCAGCGGCTGCGTCAGCGACCAGTGGCCGCTCGCCAGCTGCTCGACGTGGGGGCGCGTGAGGAACGGCATCGGGTCTCCCTCAGGGGCAGTGCGACGGGGACAGCATGCTCGTGTCGACCCCAGACCCCCGCGGCGAGCCAGTCGGCGATCGCTGTGCCCATCTCGGCCTTGCGCTCCGCCGACGCGAACGAAGCCTGCGCCGACGTGCGCGCCAGCTCCGCCCATTCCACCGCGGTGAACCCGAGACCGGCCAGGGCGGGCACCGCGACGGCGGGTGGCCCACCTCGACGGGCGGACGTCGGTCGACCTGCGGATTGAGGCCTACCGTCGGGGCCGTGCGCCTGGTCTCCCTGCTCCCGTCGGCCACCGAGATCCTCGCAGCGCTGGGCCTGGCCGACGACCTGGTCGGGGTCAGCTTCGAGTGCGACCAGCCGCCCGGGATCCGGGACCGCGCGGCCGTCGTCGTCGGCGGGCTGGACACCGCCGGGCTGACGCCGGGGCAGATCGACGCGACGGTCCGTGCCCGGGTCGCCGCGGGCGAGGACCTCTATGTCCTGCGCGCGGGCGCACTCGCCGAGCTGGCTCCCGACCTGGTGCTCACCCAGGACCTCTGCCAGGTCTGCGCGCTGCCTGCCGGCACCGTCCGCGATGCGCTCGCCCACCTGGGGACGACGGCCGACGTGCTCACCCTGGACCCGCACACCCTGGACGACGTGCTGGCCACGATCGCCACCGTCGGCGACCGGGCCGGGGTGCCTGCCCGGGCCGCCGAGCTGGTGGCCGGCCTGCGCGCCCGGCTGGCCGCGGTGGCGGCCGCGGTGGCGGGCCGGCCCCGTCCGCGGGTCGCCGTCCTCGAGTGGGTGGACCCGCCGTTCACCGCCGGGCACTGGGTCCCCGACCTGGTCACCGCCGCCGGGGGAGACCCGGTCGGCGCGGTCGCCGGTTCCCGCAGCGTGCCCACCACCTGGGCCGCGATCGAGGCCGGCGACCCCGACGTCGTGCTGGTCGCACCCTGCGGGTTCGGCCTGGACGCGGCCGTCGACCAGGCCCGTCAGGTCGCGGCGGCACTGCCCGGGCGGTGCGTCTGGGCGATCGACGCCGACGGGCTCGTCGTCCGACCGGGGCCCCGGTTGGTCGACGGCGTCGAGGCGATCGCCGCCGTGCTGCACCCGGATGCGGTGCCCGGCTCGGCCGCAGTGGCCCGGGTCAGCGGCTGAGCGCCTCGATCCCCCAGCTGGTCGCGTGCGAGCCCCCGGGCGACAGGACCACCAGGTCGGTGCCGGAGTTGAACGCGTCCGGCGGGCAGGTCATCGGCTCCACGGCGAGGCCGACCCGGTCGTCGGCGGGGTCCGGGCGATCGGCGGTGTGCACCTGCACCCAGGGCATCTCGGTGGCCGACCAGTGCATCGCGACCCCGGTGCCCCCCGGTGCCCAGACCGTCGCGGTCGCGCGGTCGGAGGCACCCAGGCCGGTAAAGGCGTGGTCGACGGGCAGCCCGCGCAGCGAGCGGGACGTGCGGAAGTCCAGGTCCGTGGTCTCCACCGGGACGACGCCGGTGGGCAGCAGCCGCTCGTCGTCGACGGTGAGCACCCGGGCGGCGTCCAGCTCGAGCTCCCAGTCGTCGACCAGGCCGGCGCCGGCGCGCAGGTAGGGGTGCACCGAGCAGCCCCAGGGCGCCGGGGTCGACCCGGCGTTGGTGCCCTGCAGGGTCCAGCGCAGCCCGGTCGGGATCAGCTCGTAGCCCACCACCAGGTCCAGTAGGTGCGGCCAGCCCTGCTGCGGCCACACCCGGACGCCGAGTCGCACGCTGGACGCGGTCCGGGCCAGCAGCTGCCACGGGACCCAGCAGGCCAGGCCGTGCAGCGCGTTGCCCCGGTCGGGCTCGGTGAGGGCGAGCTGCTGCTCGACGCCGTCGTCGGCCCACCGGCCGTCGGCGACCCGGTTGGGCCAGGGGGCCAGCACCGACCCGCGATAGTGCGGACGCGGGACGTCGACAGGGAACCCCTGCACCAGGTGCCGGCCCGCGACCGTCAGCTCACGGAGCCCGCCACCGACCTCGGTGATGACGGCCCGGACGTCGTCCAGGACGAGCTCGTGCTGGGTGCCGCTGGGGTGCGGTGCGGGCATGCGGGACTCCTGGGGGCACGACGACGCGCACCCTGTGTGAGCGCTCACAGAAGGTAGTCGACGGTCGGGGCGGTCCGTCGCGGGACAGCACGGGCCTCGGACCCACAGGCGTTCGGGGTGCGATCATCGCGACCAGCGCGCCGGCACCCGTCGGACAGCGGGGCGGAGGTCGCGGTGGAGCCACGGTCGGGCCGACCCGCCGTGATGGCCGACGTCGCCACGCTGGCCGGGGTCTCCCACCAGACGGTGTCGCGGGTGCTCAACGACCACCCGTACGTCAGGGAGGAGACCCGGGCCAAGGTGCTCGCGGCGATGGCCGAGCTCGGCTACCGGCGCAACCTCACCGCCCGGGCGCTGGCTCGCCGGCAGTCCGACACCATCGGCGTGATCGCCTTCGACACCACGCTGCACGGTCCGGCCAGCACCCTGTTCAGCCTGGAGCAGGCGGCCCGCGCCGCCGGCTTCGAGGTGCACGTGGTCACCGTGCCCGACCCCGAGCCGCAGGCCTTCGCCGACGCCGTCGACCGGCTGGTCGCCCAGTCGGTGTGCGGGGTCGTGGTGCTCGCCCCGCAGCGCGCGGCGGTCCAGGTGATGGCCGGGCTGCCGGTCGACCTGCCCGCGGTGGCCGTCGAGGGCGGGGCCGCGCCGGGGGTGCCCTCGGTCGTCGTCGACCAGCTCGACGGCGCCCTGCAGGCCACCCGGCACCTGATCGAGCTGGGCCACACCGAGATCGCGCACGTCCGCGGCCGGGAGGACTGGATCGAGGCCGACGCCCGCCTGGACGGCTGGCGGCAGGCGGTGACCGCGGCCGGGCTCACCGTGCGCGAGCCGCTGGCCGGCGACTGGAGCGCGCGCTCGGGGTACGACGCCGGGCTTGCGCTGCATGCGCAGTGGCCCGAGGTGACCGCGGTGTTCGTAGCCAACGACCAGATGGCGCTCGGGCTGATCCGCGCGCTGGCCGAGGCCGGGATCGACGTGCCCGGGGACGTCAGCGTCGTGGGCTTCGACGACATCGCCGAGGCCGGGTACCTGCGCCCGCCGCTCACCACGGTGCACCAGGACTTCGCCGAGGTCGGACGACGGTGCGTCGACGTGATGGTCGAGCGAATCGCGGCGACCGAGCGCTGGACCCGAGGTCAGCCGGTGGTGGTGCCCAGCCGGCTGGTGGTGCGGGCCTCGACCGCGCCGGTGCGTCGCTGACCCGGGTCGGAGCAGCATCACGGCGGTCGGCCTCACCGGAGCGGGGTGCGTCCCGAGCCCAGGTCGGCGTCGTCGGCGGCCTGCCGGCCGGCGTGCCACCCGGCGGCGTCCACGGTCCGGCCGGCCCGGGAGCGCAGCCGGGGGAAGAGCTCCTGCACCGTGGCGGCCACGGCCTCGTCCCGGCGGGCCAGCACTGGCACGAGCGCGCTGCCGTAGGTGCCGGCCGCCTCGGTGGCCGCTCGCTCTCGGGCCGCGACCAACCGCTCACCCACCCGGGTCGCGTACGCGTAGAGGAAGCCCCGCCGGAAGACCGCGGTCCGGGTGGCCGTCGTGCCGGCCCGGGTGGCGTCGGCCAGCGTGCGGGTGGCCTGCAGCAACAGGGACGTGAACAAGAGTTCCACCAGCTCCAGGTCGGTGGGCAGCCCGACCACGGTGGCGATGCCCAGCTCGGCGAGCAGCACCACCCGGCAGCCGTTCGCGGTGGCCACGGCCTGCAGCAGGTGTGCTTTGGGCTCGGCGTACGGGTCGTCCAGGTGCAGCCGACGGGCCAGCACGTCGGCCCCCAGGTCGACGGGTCCCTGGTCGGCCAACACTGCGGCGTCGATGGCGTGCCGGCTCATCAGCTGCTGGGCCTTGGCGGTGAGTGCGTCGGCCTCCTCGGGGAACTCCGTCCGCTCGGCCTTGGCCAGCAGACCACGGACCCGGCCCAGCACCTTCTCCTCCACCGGGCCGCTGCGGGTGGGGCCGCCCGCGGCCCGGCGTTCCGGCCAGCCCGTCGGCCCGGTCAGCAGCTGCTCCAGCCTCGGGAGCGTGGGCAGCAGCGCCAGCACCCGGACGACGTCCCGCCAGGCGGTGGCCGCGTCGACCTCGGTGGTGGCCCACCAGCCGGTCAGCCCGTGCGCCGTCCCGAGCGCCGGGAGCTGGTCGGCCCAGGGCAGTGGGGCACGCTCGGCCGCCCGGGTCGCCGTCGCCTCGACGACCAGCACGGCAGCGGTGAGCCGGCCCGCCCGGCGGCTGATCCGCCGGCCGGCCACGTGCACGACGTCGGCGGGCTGCCAGCCGCGTCCGTAGAGCTCACCGACC
>JBBSVA010000067.1:0-17906 GCA_038233915.1 Mycobacteriales bacterium
AGCGCGTGGCTGCGGCCCTGGCTGCGGGCCGCCCCGGTGATGAAGGCGACCTTGCCCTCCACCCGGCCGCTCACTTGCCCACCGACCCGGCGTCGACGGGCAGCTGGACGCCGGTGACGTACCGGCCGTCGTCGCTGACCAGGAAGAGGATCGCGTTGGAGATGTCGACGGTCTCGACCCACGGGATCGGCATCGCGTTCAGCGTCTGGAAGGACTCCCCCGCCTCCTCCCGGGTGATGTCCGCGGCTGCCTTGTCCGGCCGGAACACCCCGTAGGTCTGGTCGTTGTGGATCATGTCGGTGCTCACCGCTGTGGGGTGCACCGAGTTGACCCGGATCATGTCCGGGGCGAACTCGTTCGCGAACGTCTTCATCAGCCCGACCACGCCGTGCTTGGCTGCGACGTAGTGCGCCAGGTTGCCCAGGCCCTTGATCCCGGCCGTGGAGCTGGTCAGCACGATCGCGCCGCCCCGGCCACCGGCCTTGATGTGCGGCACCGCGGCCCGCACCGTCTTGAAGACGCCGGTCAGGTTCACCCCGATCATGTCGTCCCACATCTCGTCGGAGATGTCCTCGACCGGGGCGAAGCTGGCGATGCCGGCGTTGGCCAGCACGATGTCCAGCCGGCCCAGCTGCGCGACGCCGTCGTCGACGGCCGCCTTCAGCGCGGCGCTGTCCCGGACGTCGGCCTTGGACGCGATGATCCGGCGGTCCAGTGCCTCGACCTGCCGGACCGTCTCGTCCATGTCGGCCTGGGTGGCCTGCGGGTAGCCGACCGTGGCCATGTCCTGCAGGTGGTCCACGGCGATGATGTCCGCGCCCTCCTGCGCCAGCCGGAGCGCGTGGCTGCGGCCCTGACCGCGTGCCGCACCGGTGATGAAGGCGACCTTGCCCTCGAGCTTGCCCATCTGTGGTTCCTCCTCGTCGAGTCCCCCGCTGTGCGTGCCTGGAAGCGGCCCGACCCGTCGGTGGGTCGGACCGTCAGGGCCCCTGGAGGGCCGCGGCCACCGGCCGCCCGGTTCGCGGCTTCCACGCTGCCGGGCCGCGCAGGTACCAGGGCTTGCTGACCAGCAGCGAGGCCAGCGCGGGCGCCACGCTCCGACGGCGGACCGTCATGCCGGCGTCGTCTGCCTGCTCGACGCGGCGAGCGCGGCCCGGCGGCCCTCGAGCACAGCGTCCAGCAGCCCGCGGGGGGCGACGACGTCGCCGGCGAACCGCTCCCGGCCCTCGTCGGGCAGCACCCGGCCGGGCAGCCGGTGCCCGGCGTCGACCACCACCGCGCACGCGATCTGCACCAGCCGCCCCTGCAGCGCCCCCTCCCCTGCCTCGGGGGCGGGGGGCGGTGGGGGCGACGTAGAGCCGGGGGCGCCGGACCAGCGGCGCTCCAGCGTGGCGACGCCGGCCGACCAGGAACGCAGCCGCACCGCGGTCTCCCGCCGGACGCCGGCCCGGGCCAACCGGCCGTTGGCCCCGGCCAGGTCGCCGGTCGGGCCCAGCGAGGAGCCGACGACGTCATCCGGGGTGGCCAGGACGACGTCCCGGCCGGCCGCGGCGAGCAGCTCGGCGACACCCACCCCGACCGGGCCGCCGACCGGGTCGTAGACCAGCACCGGCCCCGGCGGCAGCTCGGCACCGGCCAGCACGTCGGCAGCCGGGACGGCCCCGAGCACGACCGGCACCCCGGCCAGTCCCCCGGTGGCGACGACGTCGGCATCGTCCACGCGGCCCGCGGTGAACCGGACGCCGAGCCGGGTGCACTCGGCCACCAGCCAGTCGGCGAGCAGCTGGAGTCGTTCCCGTCCGGGCGCAGCCGCGACCACCGGCAGCAGGCCACCGACCGCGGGCGCCACCACCTCGACGTCGTGCCCGCGCAGGGCGAGCACCCGGGCCGCCTCCAGGCCGGCCGGCCCGGCCCCGGCGACGACGAGCGGCGGCCCACCCGGGTCGCCGGCGATCTCGACGTCCGGCTCGGTCGTCTCGTGGCCGCTACGCGGGTCGACGACACAGCTGACCAGCGGGTTCCGGGTGTCCAGCACCTGGCAGGCCTGGTTGCACAGCAGGCAGGGGCGCGGCGTCCGGCCGGCCCGGACCGCAGTCACGAACCCGGCGTCCGCGATCTGCGCGCGGGTCATCTCCACCAGCGCGTACCCGCCGGCCAGCAGCTCGTCGGCCCGGTCGGCGTCGACGATGGAGCCTTGGGCCACCACCGGGGTGTCACCGGCCGCAGCGAGCAGTTCCACGTGGAACCCCGGCGTCCGGTGCGCGATCGGCCGGTACGCGGCCAGGTCCAGGGCGCCTCCCCGGACCAGGGTGAGCAGGTCGACCAGCGGGGCCAGCTCGGCGACCAGCGGCACGCACGAGGACGGCGTCAGCCCGGCCCACGGCGCGGACTCGTCCACCGACAACCGCAGCGCGAGCAGCCGGTCGGGCCCTTGAGCGGCCCGGACAGCGGCCAGCACCTCGCGCAGCAGGCGGGTCCGGTCGGTGCCGTAGGAGTCGGTGCGGGCGTTGGTCAGCCCGGAGAGGAACTGGCGCAGCAGCGAGCGGGGCCCGGCGTCGACCTCCACGCCGTCCAGCCCGGCAGCCACCGCGGTCGCGGCGGCGCCGGCGAACCCGTCGACCAGCGCGCGCAGCTCGTCGACCCCCATCGGGACCGGGACCTCACGGCTGACGACGTCGGGCACCCGGGACGGGCCCCAGAGGCCGGCCTGGGTCCAGGCCGAGGAGCCCTGCCCCCCGGTGTGGGTCAGCCCGGCCAGCACGACCGTGCCGTGCGGGCGGCAGGCGTCGCCGATCCCGGCCCAGCCCAGCCCACACTCGGCGGCCAGCGGGGCACGCTCGGACGGCTGGTCCGAGCCGTGCACCGACGCCGCCTCCACGACGACGACCCCCGCACCGCCAGCGGCACGCCGCGCGTAGTACGCGACGTGCCGCGCCGAGAGGCCGCGGCCGGAGCCGAGGTTGGTCTCGTGCGGGCCGAACAGCACCCGGGAGGGCGCCGTCCGACCCGCCAGCGGGAGGGGGTCGGTCAGTGGCATCGGTCGGCGGGTGACCTCAGTGGAGGTCCATCCCCGCCAGCGGCGATTCGTCACAGATCTTCGCCGGCGGGATCGAGGGCATCCCGAGCAGCGTGGGCTGGCCGCGGACGGGACCCTTGTGCGAGTGGTCGATGTGCGACTTGGGGGTGACGAGCTCCAGGTCGCGGGCGGCGAGCGCGTTCTCGCCGTAGCCCTGCACGCACTCCGGGTCGGGCCCGTCCAGCGGCAGGCCGGTGAAGAACTTGGCCGCCATGCAGCCACCCCGGCAGGAGTCGAAGTGCTGACACTTGGTGCAGGCGCCACCGGTCTGCGGGTTGCGCAGGTCGGCGAAGAGCTCGCTCTGCTGCCACACGGTCTGGAAGCCGCCCGGGGAGCGCACGTTGCCGGCCAGGAAGTTCTCGTGGATGGCGAACGGGCAGGCGTAGACGTCCCCGACCGGGTCGATCAGGCAGACGACGCGGCCCGCACCGCAGAGGTTCAGCCCGGGCAGGGCCTCGCCGAATGCGGACAGGTGGAAGAACGAGTCACCGGTCAGCACGTTGTCGCCGTTGGCCAGCAGCCAGTGGTACAGGTCCTTCTGCTGGGCCATCGTGGGGTGCAGCTCGTCCCACACGTCGGCCCCGCGGCCCGAGGGTCGCAGCCGGGTCAGCCGCAGCTGGGCGCCGTAGGAGTCGGTGAGGGCGCGGAACTCGTCGAGCTGGCCGGCGTTCTCCCGGGTCACGACGACGGAGACCTTGAAGTCCTTCATCCCGGCCTCGGCCAGGTTCTCCAGGGCCGTGATCGCCATGTCGAAGGAGCCGGTGCCGCGCACCCGGTCGTTGACCGCAGCCGTGGCGCCGTCCAGGGAGATCTGCACGTCGACGTAGTCGGTGCGGGCCAGTTGGGCGGCCCGCTCCTTGTTCAGCTTCACGCCGTTGGTGGAGAACTTGACCCCCACGTCGTGGCCGATGGCGTAGTCGAGCAGGTGCCAGAAGTCCGGGCGGACCGTGGGCTCGCCGCCGCCGACGTTGACGTAGAAGACCTGCATGCGCTGCAGCTCGTCGATGACCCCCTCGGCCTCGGCGGTGGACAGCTCACGCGGGTCACGCCGTCCCGAGGAGGACAGGCAGTGCGCACACGCCAGGTTGCAGGCGTAGGTGAGCTCCCAGGTCAGGCAGATCGGGGCGTCCAGGCCGTACTCGAACTGGTCGATGAGCTTGCCCCCGGTGGGGCGCTGGGGAGTGGGCCGGCGGGTGGGGAGAACAGCGGTCATCAGATCCTCCGGGGGTCCATCAGGAGCGGCGTTCGATCATCTGCGAGCGCGACAGCGTGGCCAGGGCGGTCACGTAGGCCGCGTGCTGGGCCTCGGGCACGTCGCAGGCGACGAGGGTGCTGGGGACGTCGGGGTGCTCCTCGAGCGCCGTGACCACCGCCACCAGGGGCATCGACTTCAGGAAGGAGAGCTTCCGGTTGCCGAAGTGATAGACGAGCGCACCGAAGGGCTCGGGGCGCAGCGCCACGGACCGCGACTTCCGCCAGGGGACAGTCGGGTCGAACGGGATCTCATCAGCAGGGATCGTGACCGGCTCCGCGGCCGGCGTGGTGCCGGCCGCGGAGTCCGTCACGAGTGCTGGGTGCATCGACTGCGTGTCGATCAGTACACCCCGCACATGCCGTCGATGGAGACCTCCTCCACCAGGGAGTCCTCGACGAGGGCCTCCTCTGCGGCGGGAGCGGTGGTCTCGACGGCGTCGGCCTGCGTCTGCTCGGGCACGGGTGCCTCCTGGTGAGCTGGGTCACGGACGGTCCGGACGCTAGTGGCACCGAGTGCCACGCTGCAAGAGGAGGGCGCCCACGACATGCCGGTGCCACCGGCGGAGCTGACGGGGGGATGATCGGTAGGTGACCGACGCCGTCGCGGACGCACGCGAGACCACGCGTGCCCGCATCGAGGCCGCCGCCCTGGAGCTGTTCACCGGCCGGGACTTCGAGGCCGTGACCACCGACGACCTCGCCGACGCCGCGGGGATCAGCCGCCGGACGTTCTTCCGGCACTTCGCGACCAAGGCCGACGCCGTGTGGGGCGACTTCCACGCCCACGTCGTCCGGCTGGAGGGGCTGCTGGCCGGCACGGACGACGCCCAGCCGGTGCTCTCCTCGATCTGCGCGGCCTACGTCGAGGTGAACGACTACGCCGCCGAGGACCTGCCCCTGCTGCGTCAGCGGATGCGGCTGATCCTCACCGAGCCCGCGCTGCAGGCGCACTCCCAGGTCCGGTACGCCGACGTCGACCGGGTGGTGGCCGAGCACGTGGCCAGGCGCACCGGCGCCGACCCGCACTCGCTGGTCCCCCGGTTGGTCGCCACCGCGACCCGGGCCGCGGCGACCACGGCGTTCGAGACCTGGCTGGTCGACCCCGGGACGACGCTGGCCGCTGACCTGCATGAGGCCTTCGACCAGCTCGCCGGTGGGTTCCCCGACCTCCGCTGAGGGCCCCCGGCCCGAGCCCTCAGGCGGGGACCGGCCGTTCAGTCCGGATCGGGCACGGCGAGGAACGCCTGCAGCCCCTCGACGAGCCGGTCGACGTCGCTGTCATCGGTGTAGGGCGCCAGGCCCACCCGCAGGCCGCCGGTGTCACCCAGGCCCAGCCAGCGGGAGGCCTCCAGGGCGTAGAACGACCCGGCCGGGGCGTTGACCCCGCGCCCAGCCAGGAAGCGGTACGCGTCGGCTGCGTCCCGGCCCTCGACGGTGAGCAGCAGGGTCGGCGTCCGGTGCGCGGCCCGGGACCACACGGTCACCCCGGGCAGCGCGGCGACCGCGTCCTCCAGGCGCACCCGGAGGGCGTCCTCGTGCTCCTCCAGCGCGGCCATCGCCGCCAGCAGCCGCGGCCGGCGGGGACCGTCGTCCCCGGTCGCACCACCAGGGACGGCGGTCCCGATGCCGGCCAGGAAGTCGACCGCCGCGGTGGTGCCGGCCAGCAGCTCGTAGGGCAGCGTGCCCGCCTCGAACCGCTCGGGGACGGCGTCGGTGGAGGGCAGCAGCTTGTCCGGGTGCAGCGTGCCCAGGAACGCGGGGTCGGCGACCAGCACGCCGCAGTGCGGCCCGAGGAACTTGTACGGCGAGCAGACGAAGGTGTCGCACCCCAGCTGTGCCAGGTCGACCGGGGCGTGTGCGGCCAGGTGCACGCCGTCGACGTGCAGCAGAGCGCCGGCTGCGTGCACGACCTCGGCGATCTCGGCCAGCGGCGGCCGGGTACCGATCAGGTTCGAGGCGCCGGTGACGGCGACCAGTCGGGTGGCCGGGCCGACCTGGCCGGCGACGTCGGCGACGGTGAGCTCGCCGGTGGCCGGGTCGAAGGGCACCCAGCGCACGGTGGCGCCGGCGTGCTCGGCGGCCTGCACCCAGGGCCGGATGTTGGCGTCGTGGTCCAGCCGGGTGACCACGACCTCGTCGCCGGGACCCCAGCCCGCGGACAACGTCCGGGCCAGGTCGTAGGTCAGCGCGGTGGCGCTCCGGCCGAAGACGACGCCCCCGGGCTCGCCGCCGACGAGGTCGGCCACGGCCTGCCGGGCCGCCAGCACCACGCCGTCGGCGGTTCGCTCGGCGGCGGTCACCGAGCCGCGGTTGGCGATCGGGGCGACGAGCGTGGCGTGCACGGCGTCGGCCACCGGCAGCGGGACCTGCGAGCCGCCGGGGCCGTCGAAGTGCGCGGTGCCCGAGCGCAGTGACGGGAAGGCGGCCCGCACGGCGGCGACGTCGTAGGTCATGTCCCCAGTCTCACCGGCGGGACACCGCGGCCACCACCCGGTCCGGCCGGACCAGCACCCAGGCCCGGTCCAGGCCGGGACCCAGCGGGGGCAGGTCAGCGCGATCCAGCACCCGCGGCACGATGCCGCGGGGCAGCCGGGGGCCGGCACCCGAGCGGGTCAGCAGGGCCCAGCCGTCGCCGAGGACGTCGTCCAGCCGGCGACCGTCGGGCAGCGTCGGCTGCGGCAGCAGCACGCCGACCGGCCCGGCCGGCCCCCAGCGGGGACGGCGGACCAGCGGGCCGCGACGCAGCGCCGGCGTCCGGCTGGCCAGCACCTGCGAAGACAGCCCGGGCACCCGCCGGGCCGCACCCAGCAGCACCCGACGCAGCACCGCCGTCCGGTCGCCGCCCCCGGTCATCAGCCAGCCCACCAGCAGGGCCAGCCGGACCAGCGCCCGGGCGTGCGGCTCCCGCTCGGCCCGGTGGGTGTCCAGCAGCGACCCGTCGGCGCCGGCCAGCACCGCGTCGAGCTTCCAGACCAGCTGGTGGACGTCGCGCAGCCCCAGCCCCAGGCCCTGCCCGATGAACGGCGGGGTCAGGTGCGCGGCATCCCCGCACAGCAGCACCCGGCCGGACCGCCAGCGGGCCGCGACCCGGGCGCCGTAGGCGTACTCGGCGACGCGCAGCACCCGGGTGTCGGCGGCGCCGAACCGGTCCAGCAGCGCCGGCAGGTCGACATCGGTGACCCGCTCGCCGTCCCGCAGCCGGAACTCCGCGCGGTACCGGTCGCCGGCGACCGGCATGAAGGTGGCCGCCCGGTGCGGGTCGCAGACCTGGTGCACGCCGGGCCAGACGTCCAGCGACCGGTCGGCCTGCAGGTCCACGACCAGCCAGCGGTCGGCCCGGCCCAGCGACACCGCCCCGGCGCCGATCAGCCGGGCCACCGTGCTGCGCGCCCCGTCGCAGCCCAGCACCGCCTCGGCCTCCAGCGTGCTGACACCGGACCGGTCCGTCACGTCCACCCGCACGCCGTCGTCCCCCGCCGTGAGGCCGGTGACCTCGGTGCCGGTGCGCAGCTCGACCAGCGGCTGGCGGGCCACCTCCGCGCGGAGCAGCTCCTCCAGGTCCGGCTGGGAGAACATCGAGGCCTGCGGCCAGCCGTGCACCCCGGCGCCGGGCGCCCGGGCGAACTCCACGAGCACCCGCCCGTCGGCGTCCAGCAGCCGCAGCCCGGCCATCGGCCGGCTCACCGACGCGAAGGCGTCGGCCACCCCGGCGGCCTGAAGCACCCGGACGGACTCGTCGTCCAGGTGCACGGCGCGGGGCAGGCCGTAGGGCCGCTCGTGGCGTTCCACCACCAGCACCGCGCGACCCCGCCGGGCCAACAGCAGGGCCGCGGTGAGTCCCACCGGCCCGGCCCCGACCACCACGATCAACCGGCGACCCCGCTCGGGTGCCGGTACCGCATCAGCGCGACGTCCGACCAGTCCCCGACCGGGCCCAGCGGGGTGGCCGCCCAGTCGGTGGCCAGCACCAGCTCGTGCTGGGGGTCGCCCTCGCCCACGGCCGCGAGGAGCTGACGTGTCGCCTCGGGCACGTCCACCTCCCCGGTCGGTGCGCAGGGCCTCCGTGGCCAGCACAGATCATCGCAGGCGGCCCGGGGGCCCCGACCGGAGCACGCCCCGGATGAGCCCGAGCCTGGAGCCTGCGCGGAACGCCTCGGCCCGTCGGACAACCACAGCTTGCGCCTCAGGTTGCCCACGTGGAACGTCGCGGTAGTCGCTGACACGGAGAGCTTGTGGCCGGACCGGCCAGCAGCGCGGTGAGCCGGCCCGCCCAGGGAGAACCCGCCGACCCGCTGGTCGGCAGGCGTACGCCCGGTTCCACGTGGAACTAGCCGCGGAGCTCTGGGAAGTCGGTGTCGCTGAACTCCTGGGCACCGCCGGAGCCGGCCTCCTCGCGCTGGCGCAGCTCGACCCGGCGGATCTTCCCGGAGATCGTCTTCGGCAGCTCGAAGAACTCGATCTTGCGGACCCGCAGGAACGGGGCCAGGTTCGCCCGGGCGTGGGCCAGGATCGACAGCGCCGTCTCCCGGGTCGGCTCGTGCCCCGCCGCCAGCGCGATGTACGCCTTGGGGACGGCGGCGCGCACCGGGTCCGGGGCCGGCACGACCGCGGCCTCGGCGACCGCCGGGTGCTCGATCAGCACGCTCTCCAGCTCGAACGGACTGATCTTGTAGTCGCTGGCCTTGAACACGTCGTCGGTACGCCCGACGTAGGTGATGTAGCCCTCGGCATCCCGGGTCGCGACGTCCCCGGTGTGGTACCAGCCACCGGCCATCGCCTCGGCGTTGCGCACCGGGTCACCGGCGTACCCGGTCATCAGCGGCAACGGCCTCCCCGCCCCACCCCCGCCGGACAGGTCCAGGCAGATCTCCCCCTCGGCGCCCACCTCCCCGGTGATCGGGTCGACCAGCACGACCGGGCAGCCCGGCAGCGGCCGGCCCATCGAGCCGGGCTTGACGGGCGACCCCGGGGTGTTGCCGACGACAGCGGTCATCTCGGTCTGCCCGTACCCGTCCCGCAGGGTCAGTCCCCACGCAGCCTGCACCTGCGCGATGACCTCGGGGTTCAGTGGCTCCCCGGCGGCGATCACCTCGCGCAGCGAGCCCGGCCCGCCGGACAGGTCGGCCTGGATGAGCATCCGCCAGACGGTCGGCGGGGCGCAGAACGTGGTGATGCCCGAGGACCGGATCCGGGCCAGCAACGCCGCGGCGTCGAAGCGGGCGTAGTTGTAGAGGAACACCGTGGACTCGGCGATCCACGGGGCGAAGAAGCAGGACCAGGCGTGCTTGGCCCAGCCCGGTGAGCTGATGTTCAGGTGCACGTCCCCGGGCTGCAGACCCAGCCAGTAGACAGTCGACAGGTGCCCCACCGGGTAGGAGACCTGGCTGTGCTCGACCAGCTTCGGGCGCGACGTCGTCCCCGAGGTGAAGTACAGCAGCAGCGGGTCGCCCGAGGCCGTGCCCGGGTGCTCGACCGCGGCGTCGTCACCGTCGGCCGCGTCGGTGTAGGACAGCCAGCCTTCGACCGTCCCGTCGACGACGATCCGGGTGTAGTCGCCAGCCACCTCGGCGAACTTCGCGGTGTCCACGGCGTTGGCGACCACGTGCGCGGCCCCGCCCCGCTCGATCCGGTCGACCAGGTCCGCCGGGCCCAGTGCGGTGGTCGTCGGCATGATCACCGCGCCGAGCTTCATGACGGCGAGCATGGACTCCCACAGCTCGACCTGGTTGCCCATCATCAGGACGACCCGGTCGCCCCGGCCGATGCCCTGGCCGGCGAACCAGCGGGCGACCTGGTCCGAGCGGCGCACCATCTCCGCGAACGAGTACTGGGTCTCGCTGCCGTCCTCCTCCACGATCCACAACGCGATCCGCTCGTTGCTGCGGGCGTAGGAGTCGAACCAGTCGTGCGCCCAGTTGAACCGGTCGCCCAGGTCCGGCCAGGAGAACTCCGCCACCGCCTGCGCGTGGTCTCCCCGCAGACCCAGCAGCTGGTCACGGGCAGCGCGGTAGACGTCGGTGGTGGTCATCGGTGACTCCTCCTCGGGCGGGCGAGCCCCGATGGTCACCCGGCGTGGGGAGCGCCACCACCCCCGGACGTGCCGGGACGGTTGTCCGCGGGCCGACGGGGGTAGAGGGGCAGCACCCGCGCGGCCGCACACCGAGCCGCCGCCTCACGACAGGAGCGCCACCATGGGGATCATCGGATTCCTCGTCTTCGGACTCGTCGTCGGTGCCCTCGCCCGACTGATCAAGCCCGGCAAGCAGAACCTCTCGATCCTGGCCACGCTCGGCCTGGGCGTCGTCGGCTCGCTGATCGGCGGCGTCGTCGCGACGCTGCTGGGCACCGGGGAGTTCACCGAGCTCAACATCATCGGCGCGATCGTCGCGATCGTCGCCGCCGTGCTGCTGATCGGCGTCGCCGAGAGCGTCACCGGGAAGCGCGGCGTGCGCAGCTGACCTCCCCCCAGCCCGTCGGGCCCGGACACGTGCTGGTGTCCGGGCCCGTCGTCTGTCCGGACCCGGTCCGGACGCTGGACCCAGCAGGGGCGTTACAGCAGCGAGGCGACGGGTAGCGCGACGGGACACCGCTCGTCAACACCCCTCGTCGACACCCCCACGGAGTCCCTCATGGCCCGCAACACCCTGTCCCGCTCCTTGCACGACGTCGGTCTCGCCGCCTGGTTCGGCGGCACGCTCGCCAACGCCGTCGCCCTCAACCCGGCCGCAGCCGAGGCCGGGGGCGATCAGTCCACCGGCGACGTGGCCAACGCCGGCTGGGACCGGTGGACCCCGGTCAATGCCGTCGCGATCGGCGCACACCTGGTCGGCAGCCTCGGCCAGCTCCGTGCCAACGCCGACCGGGTCGCCCACCAGCAGGGCGTCGCCGGCATGTCCACGGCGAAGGCGCTGCTCACCGTCGCCGCGCTCGGGGTCACCGGCTACAGCCGACTGCTCGGCCAGCGGGTCTCCGCCGCCGGCGGCCCCGGGCGCTCGGGCACCAAGCCCAGCAAGAAGACCCGGTCGGACGCCGCCGCCGCCCAGCTCCAGCTGGACAAGCTGCAGTGGGTCATCCCGGCCCTGACCGGCGCACTCGTCGTCGTCAGCAGCTACGCCGGGGAGCAGCAGCGCCCCTCCGAGGTGCTCCCGGGCATGGCCGGCCGGGCCTGAACTCAGCACCGCCGGCGGTGGGGGCGAGCCGTACCTCTCCCGTGTCGTGGCCCGGGGGGCCGGTGTGTGACGGCGGTCGGATCGCCCAGAACGCCTACACGGCCGCCTGACCAGCCTGATCCCGCGGTGGGCCGCGCGTCCCGCACCACGGTCCCGCTGCCCAGGGCAGCTCGTCGGCCTCGATCCCACGGTCGGTGTCGGCCACCTCGAGGACGACGTGCCCGGCGGACTCCCGGGCGGTCGCCGTCGCCTGTCGGCGGCCCGCCGGCGCCACCGCCGGTCCCCCTCCCCAGGCCCGCCGTCCGGCGGGGTTGCACCGACGTGGCACTCGGTGCCGTCCTGCGTTGACCGTCCCGGTCCCGCCGTGGTCCAGTGACCAGGGCCACTTCTGAAGGCCCCTGGTGTCGCCGACGACGTCGGCGGGCGAGAGAGGTGTCGGTGCGCGCGACGGTCACACAGACGTGCCGGCGAGGGGGTCGACGGTGATCCCGGGCGCCACCCGGCCGCCCGACCGGGACGCGCTGCGCGCGGTGCTGCGCGACGTCGTCGCCAGCTCGGGCATGACCATCGCGTTCGGCGGCGAGGTCCCCGCGACCGGGGTACGGGACGCCGTTGTCATCAGCGAGCTGCTCGGCACCCGGACGGCGTCGCTGCGCGGGCTGCAGGTGCGGGCCGGTGCTGGGCTGGGCGGCCGGGTCCTCAACGAGGGCCGGCCCGCGAGCGTGGAGGACTACGGCGTGGCCCGGGGCATCACCCACGACTACGACGGGCCGGTGCTGGCCGAGGGGTTGTGCACCGTCGTCGCCACCCCGGTGCTGGTGCAGGGTCACTCCCGCGCCGTGGTCTACGCGGCCAGCCGGGAGCGCGGCTCGGTCGGTGACCGGGTGCGGGACTCCCTCACCCGGGCTGCGGGTCGGATGGCCGCCGAGCTCGCTGTCCGCGACGAGGTCGACCGGCGGCTCGCCATGCTCCAGACGGTCGCCGTCAGCGCCCGGTCCGACGGCGCTGACGCCGCGCGGTTGGAGGAGGTGCGCGCGGTGCACTCGGACCTGCGGCTCATCGCCGCCGACCTCGACGACGGCGCGCTGCGCGACCGGGTGCACGCCGCCTGCTCCCGGTTGGCCGCGCTCGGTGCACCGCTGGAGCCGGCACACTCCCCCGTCGTCCGGCTCAGCGCGCGGGAGACCGACGTGCTGGCCCAGGTCGCACTCGGCTGCTCGAACACCGAGACCGCCCGCCGGCTCTGCATCCGCCCGGAGACGGTGAAGAGCTACCTGGGCAGCGCGATGGGCAAGCTCGACGCGCACACCCGGCACGAGGCCGTGGTCCGCGCCCGCTCGGTCGGGCTACTGCCCTGACGCGTCGCGCCCGACGGCGGGTGGGCGTGGCTCGGTGGGACCGAGTAGAAGCACGGCGAACTGCGCTCGGAGACGCCCCGGTGAGGTGTCGCAGGACGCGGGTTCGTGCCCCCGCCTCGGCCGGCCGTTTCGACTGCGGGGGATCGGGCACCCGGGGAGACGTGACTGGACAGGACGCGCCCCGGTGAGGCTGCGGAGTCAACTGGAACGTGTCCTGAGGGCGGTCGAGCGCTGGCAGGTGTTGGACGGTCCGGGGTACCAGATAGAACACGGGATAGCCCTGACGTACCTGCTCACCGGCCGGCGCGCACGGCCGCTCCAGGACCTGCTGCACGGCGTGTGGCTGGGTCATGCGCTGCACCCCGCGTTGGTTGCCGTGCCGGTCGGGGCGTGGACCTCGGCACTGGTGCTCGACGGTCTCGACGTGACGGGCCGCGGCGGCCCCGGGGTCGGGCCGGCGGCGCGGGCCGTGGTCGGCGTCGGCATCGCCGGCGCGGTCGCCTCCGCGGCGACCGGCTTCACCGACTGGCAACACGCACACGATGGCGCCCGGCGGGTCGGACTGGTGCACGCCGGCCTGAACAGCACTGCCCTCGCGCTGTACACGTGGTCGTTCGCAGATCGGGGACGCGGCCGTCCCGCGCGGGCTCGGATCACCGCTGCGGCCGGCCTCACGATCACGGTGGCGAGTAGCTGGCTGGGCGGTGCCCTGTCCTACCGCTACGGCCTCGGCACCGACCATGCCGACCGCACCCCCGAACCGCGCCGGTTCACCCCGGTGCTCGCGGAGTCCGACCTCGTCGAGGGGAAGCCGGTCGGGGTGGCCGTGGACGGCGTGCCGGTTGTGCTCATCGCGCAGGACGGCGACGTCCGGGCTGTCGGCGGCAGCTGCCCGCACCTGGGAGCACCGCTCGCGGAAGGCTGGCTGCACCGTGGGGAGCTGGTCTGCCCATGGCACGGGTCACGCTTCGACCTGGCCACCGGCGAGCCTGCGCAGGGCCCGTCGACTGCGCCCCTGCCGTGCTTCGAGACCCGGCTACGCGACGGCCGGGTCGAGGTGCGCCGCCGGGCGAACTGGCGCGGCCCCACCGCGACGACGACGGTCGAGGAGGCGTCCCGATGAAGGCCGACGAGGTGCTCATCGCCCACCACGACGTGCTGCGGGGGCTGCTGCGACGGCTCAGGGAGACGACCGACGACCAGACCGCGGAGCGCCGTCGACTGCGCGACGAGCTGCTGCGCGAGCTGGAGATCCACACCCAGATCGAGGACGAGGTGTTCTACCCCGCCGTCCGGGACGTGTCCCCGCTGCTCGCGGTGGCCCACGCCGAGCACCGGCAGATCGACGATCAGCTCGCCACGGTCATGCGCACGGCCCTGGACGACCCGGAGTTCGTGCCCGAGGTCCGGATGCTCGAGTTGACGCTGCACCACCACACCGTCGAGGAGGAGCAGCGGATGTTCCCCCAGTCACACGCCCTCGGTGAGGAGCGGCTGGAGGAGCTCGGCCGTCAACTGCAGGAACGCCAGGACGAACTCGGCCGGTCCGGTGCGATGCGGCTGATCGTCCGGCTCAAGCGGGCGACGTTGAAGCTCGTCTGACCTGGGACGTCTGACCCGCAGGGGTACAGCACGATGAACTCTCCTGGCACGGTCCGCTGTCCCCGGTACGCCCCGCCCGGGTGCCCTTCTTCGCCCTGATCAGGCTCCCCCGACGCATCGCGAGACGCAATCCTGTCTTGGGTGCCAGGTGTGTGATCGCGTGCAAACTCCCAGGCACCGCCTGACGTTGGCCGAGGCTGTGGTGGAGGGGGCTGGTCGTGGTCCTACACCGCGGCGGCGTTCCAGGTCCCTCCCCACCGCCTGGCGGTGGGACACGGAGGACCTGCGGAGCTGGGAGTACTTCCTAGACAGCGCCACCCGACGCCCGGAGATCCTCCCCGAACACGATCACTCCGACCGTGTCCGCACACGACCTGGACCAACGTCTCCGGTCAGTTCACCTGGTCCAGTTGCCTCTCGACAACAGGCCCTCCTGCGAAGAAGCGGCCGCGCTCGGCCGGCCACTGTGCGAGCCACGTGGCGATGGCCGCCGCGGGCATGGGTCGCGCCATGAGGAAGCCCTGGGCGTCGTCACAGCCAAGGTCCTTGAGCCAGTGCAGGGTGGCGGGGTCTTCGATTCCTTCGGCGACTACCCGCAGGCCGAAGGCGTGTGCGGCGCCGATGATGAGCGTGACCAGATCGCGTTGGCGGCGATCGGTCAGCGCCAGGAAGCTCCGGTCGATCTTCAGGGTGTTGATCGGGAGGTTCGGGAGCTGGCCCACCGATGTGTGCCCGGTCCCGAAGTCGTCGATGGAGACCGTCACGCCCAGTTCGCGAAGCCGAGCGAGGTTCGTGCCGACCATCCCGTCGTCGCCCAGTGCTGTCTCGGTCAGTTCCACCTCGAGGTGGTGAGCGGGCAGTCCTGACGCCTCGAGGGCATCACGGACATCGGAGACGATGTCGGAGCTGGCGATGTGCAGGGCCGAGGTGTTGACAGCGAGCCTGACGCCTGCCCCGACGGCTCCCTCCACGAGCCAGGACGTGAGCTGCGCGGTCGCCTCACGCAGGACCCAGCGGCCGAGATCACAAATGAGGGTGGAGGTCTCCGCGACCGGGATGAACGCGTCCGGGGGCACGGTCCCGTGACCGGGACGATTCCACCGGATGAGTGCTTCCACGCCTGCGATGTCGCCCGTCCGGAGGGCGATGATCGGCTGGTAGTGCAACTCGAACTCGGCTGCGTCCAGGCCGGCACGGATGGCGTCCTCCAGGGCCGCCTTGTCGGCCAGGGAGTTCTCGTACGCTATGGCCCGGTCCCTGCCCGCGGCCTTGGCCACGTAGAGGGCTTCGTCGGCCCGGGACAGCAGTTCGACGGACTTCAACGGCCCGGCGTCGGGATGCCAGCTCGCACTTCCGGCCGAGACCGTCAGGTTCCAGCCGGGAGCCTGCCTGATGGTCACCGCACGAACTGCCGCGACCAGACGTTCGGCAACGGTGACGGCGCCGTCGCCGTCGATGCCGGGGAGCACGACTGCGAACTCCTCGCCCCCGAAGCGTGCAACGCTGTCGCCCTCACGGTGCAGCGAGGCGGTCAGCGCGCGGGCGACGGCGCACAGGACCTCGTCGCCGACGAGGTGGCCGAAGGTGTCGTTGAACTTCTTGAAGTGGTCGATGTCGATCATGATTACGGACAGTGGTCCGCCGGCGCGGGTACACCGGCGCCACTCCCCGCGCAGAGCCTGGTCGAACGCGCGACGGTTCGGCATGCCGGTGAGCCCATCGGTCATGATCATGCGCAGCATCTGGTCTTCCATGGCCTTCTCGTTGGTCACGTCGAAGAGCAGCCCGACAACGCGCAGGGGGCGTCCTCGACGGTCCCGGTCCAGCACCTTGCCCCGCAACGACAGGAAGCGGGTGCCCGCCTCCGGGTGGACCCGCACCGCGATGTCCGTGGCGCCGGTGACCAGCAGCGTCGAGAACGCCGCCGTGACGGCGTCCGCGTCATCGGGGTGCAGTGCCGCTGCCAGGTCGACGACGCCGATCGGCAGGGTCTCCGTGGTCAGTCCGAGTACGTGCGCTGCGTGCTCGTCCCAGCCCAGCACGCCGGTGCGGGCATCCAGTTCCCACATCGCTGCGGTGGACGGCCCGAGCGTCAGGTCCAGCCGGGCGCGCAGGTCGGCCCGCTGGGCCGCGAGCCGGTGGAACTCGGTCGTCTCCCGACCCGCAGCCCACCACAGTGTGGTGCCGGGCAGCGGTCGTGCCACCCACTGCAGGTGGATCCACGAGCCGTCCAGACGCCGGAACCGGTTCTCCACGGCGACCTCGGGAGAGCCGGCCTCCAGAGCCGCGAGTCCGGCGACGATGTCGCCCAGGTCCTCGGGGTGGGCGAGCTCGAGGATCGACCGCTGGTCCAGGTCGGCCGGGTTCATGCCGAGCAAGCGGGCGAAGGTCTCGTTGACCTCCCGGAGGTGTCCGTCGAGTCCGGCGACCGAGAAGAGCTCGATCTCGGTGTCTGCGGCGATGGTCGCCGCGGGACGCTCCTCGAGCGGACCCGCGATGGTCACGAGACCCGGTTCTTGGCGTAGAGCTTCAGCAGGGTCTGCGCGACGCCGGCATTGGTGACCAGGTCCGGATTGACCAACGGATAGTCCAGCGCCGGGGTGAACCCCTCGAGCTCGTCGGCCAGGTCCTCGTCGTCGACGTGCTCGAAGCCCATGGTCCAGTCCGGGAACAGTGGAGCGGGGACCTCCTCGGACATCAACAACCGCAGGTTGGTGTGCCGGGCGTCGGCCAGGATGTGGGCGTACACCGCCTCCAACACAGCCTCGTCTCCCTCGAGGACCTGGAGGAAACTCTGGCTGCAGTACAGCAACATGCCACTCAACCCGGCTCGCTCGTTGTTCGCCCGCGACTTCGCCAGCAGGGCGGTCAACTCCTCGGGTGGGAAGTCGTACGCCGCCTGGCTGCAGTAGATGATCCGCTTCACTATGGCCCCTCGGGTAGGCGACGCAGTCGCGTCGACTGCAGATCACGATCCGCTCGACAGTCCTATCGGTGAGCGGGGGGACGTTCTGAAGGTGGCGGACCGATTGCACCCGGATGGGGGGTCTCCGCTCGAGGAGCCCCCCCGCAGCGCTTCGCCAGGCGGGGCTGCGAGCGGCCAGCCAGGCCCCGACGCTGGCGGTGTCCCGGCCGCGGACGACCCCCAGGACCCGGCCGGGATCGGTGTCGACCAGAGTGGTCATGCACGGCTCTCAGCGCCGCCGACCGCCGCCGGGTTCGCAGAAGAACCGCACCGACCGGTAGCGGTGCTCGTCGGATGCTCAGCCGGCGGACCGGCGCCTGGTCGGGGTCAGGGAGGCTGAGAAGCTCCGATCCAGGCCGCTTCAGCCCTGATCCACCGACGGTAATTCGGGGCTGCTGGTTTCGCGTTCGTGTCTGGGTGGTCTGGCGGAGGGCGTGCAGGGGCTGCCGGGCGTGTCCGGCTCTTCCACTGCGGGGTCTCCG
>JBBSVA010000068.1:0-17893 GCA_038233915.1 Mycobacteriales bacterium
CCCGGCCAGCTGGTCACCCGTGGGGGTCGCCGCCACATCGGCCAGGCCGAGGGCGTCGGCCACGCAGCCGGCGAGCACCGGGTCGGCCACGAGTCGGTTGAGCGGGGCACCGGCCTCCTCGGGCGCCCCGCAGGCAGCCGGTCCGGCCAGCAGCGCCAAGGCCAGACCCGCGGCAACCCGTCGTCCTGTCGTCACGACCCACTTCCGGGGCGACCCTGCCACGAGTCCCCCGCGGGGCAGGTCCCGACGGGCCGGTCAGCGGTCGGTGCGGTCCCGGACCTCGGCGTAGCGCTCCCGTACCGACGGCGTGGCGTCGGCCTCGACGGTCCGCACCGGGACGGCGGCCCAGGCAGGCGCCTCGTCCGCGCCGGATGACGCCCAGGCGGCCTGCCGGGCGGCGCCGTCGGCGACGTGCTCCCCCGCCTCGGGCACCAGCACCGGCCGACCGAGGACCGCGGGCGCGATCTCCTGCACCGCGCGTGACCGGGCCCCGCCGCCGATGAGCAGCACCCGCTCGACCGAGGCGCCCTGGGCGACCAGCGCGTCGATCCCGTCGGCCAGCCCGCACAGCAGGCCCTCCACCGCGGCCCGGGCCCAGTGCGCGGGGGTCGAGGTGCGCAGCGTCAGGCCGTGCACCGAGCCGGTGGCGTGCGGCAGGTCCGGCGTCCGCTCGCCCTCCAGATAGGGCACCAGCACCAGCCCGTCGGCCCCGGCCGGCGCCTGCAGGGCGAGCTCCGCGAGCTCGTCCAGGGACACCCGGAGCATCGCGGCGGCCGCGTCCAGCACCCGGGCGGCGTTCAGCGTGCAGACCAGCGGCAGGTGCCGGCCGGTCGCGTCGGCGAATCCGGCCACTGTCCCGGTCGGATCGGCGGCCGGGGTGCCGGACACCGCCGACACCACGCCGGACGTGCCGACCGAGACGACGACGTCACCCGGCAGCGCGCCCAGCCCAAGCGCAGCCGCCGCGTTGTCCCCGGCGCCGGCGGACAGCTGCACCCGGCCGTGGCTGCCGACCAGCTCCGTCGGTCCGGCGACCCGGGGCAGCACCGGGGTGCGCCCGCGCAGCGCCCGGTCCAGCAGGTCGGTGCGGTACTCCCCGGTCGCGGCCGACCAGTAGGCCGTGCCGCTGGCGTCGGACCGGTCGGTGGTCAGTCCCCCCAGCCCGGGCGCGCCGGCCAGCCGCCAGGTCAGCCAGTCGTGCGGCAGGCACACGGCCGCCGTCCGGTCGGCGTTCGCCGGCTCGGCGTCGGCCAGCCAGCGCAGCTTCGCGGCGGTGAACGAGGCCACCGGTACGACGCCGACCGCGTCCGCCCAGGCCTGCCCGCCGCCCAGCTCGGCTACCAGGTCCGCGGCGGCGTCGGCGGAGCGGACGTCGTTCCACAGCAGCGCCGGCCGGACGACGTCGCCGGAGGAGTCCAGGCAGACCATGCCGTGCTGCTGGCCGCCCACGCCCAGGGCCGTGACGTCGTCCAGTCCCCCGGCGGCGGCCAGCGCCTCGTCCAGGGCGGCCTCCCAGGCGCGGGGGTCGACCTCGGTGCCCGCCGGGTGGGCAGCCCGGCCCTGACGGACCAACTCCCCGGTGTCGGCGTCCCGGACGACGACCTTGCAGGCCTGGGTCGAGCTGTCCACACCGGCGACGAGCGGCACGGGGTCCTCCTGGGATGGCTGGGTGGGACAGGCGCAGTTGACGAGCGGGCGTGACGCAGACAATAGTCAGGTCACCATACGAATAGCGAGGGGGTGGGACGTGCCGACACAGGGGCAGGTGCGCAGCGCCAACCTGGCCACCGTCCTCGCCCGCCTCCGGGACCACGGCCCGCGCAGCCGCGCCCGGCTCGCCGCCGACACCGGGCTGACCAAGGCCACGGTGTCCAGCCTGGTCGGCGAGCTGGTCGACCGCGGCCTGGTCGCCGAGGGCGAGCTGCACCGGCCCGGGTCCGTGGGCCGGCCGGGCACGCTGGTCGAGCTGGACGGCCGCGGGGTCTGCGGCGTCGGCGTCGAGGTGAACGTCGACTACCTGGCCGTGCTGGTGCTGGACCTGCGCGGCACCGTCCGGGCCGAGCGGCGACTGGCCGTGGACGTCGCCGGCACCCCCGCCGCCGAGGTGCTGGTGGTGGCCAGCGACCTGATCGTCGAGACGCTCGCCGCGGTGCCCGGCACCGCGGTCGGGCTGACCGTGGCGGTGCCCGGCGCCGTGCAGGGCGGCGTCGTCCGGACCGCCCCCAACCTGCCCGGCTGGCCCGGGCTCGACGTCGCCGCCGGCCTGGCCGGCACCGGGCTGCCGGTCACGGTGGCCAACGACGCCGACCTGTCGGCGTTGGCCGAGTGGTCGGCCGGCCCGCACGCACACGTCGCCGACCTCGTCTACCTCACCGGTGAGGTCGGCGTCGGCGGTGGCGTGGTGACCGGCGGCCGGCTGCTGCGCGGCAGCACCGGACTCGGCGGCGAGGTCGGCCACCTCGCGCTCACCCCCGGCGACGCACCCTGCGGCTGCGGACGACGCGGCTGCTGGGAGACCGTCGTCGGCCTGGGCGCCCTGCTGCGGGCCGCCGCCGACCCCGGCGACCCGCTCCGCGACCCCGGCCGCGACCTCGAGGACCGGCTGGCCGAGGTGGTCGCCCGGGCCCGCGCCGGCGACGCCCGCACGCTGGCCGCGCTGACCGACATCGGCACCGGCCTGGGGGTGGGTGCCGCCGTCCTGGTGGCGCTCCTCGACCCCGCCGTCGTCGTCCTGGGCGGGTACTTCGCTCATCTGGGCGAGTTCCTGCTCGACCCACTGACCGCCGCCCTCGCCGCCCGGGTCGATGCCCCCGGCAGGGTCGCGCTGTCCACCCTCGGTTTCACCGCAGCCGTCCGGGGCGGCGCGCACGTCGCGCTGCAGCCGGTCCTCGACGACCCCACGACAGTCCCGCACGTCCGACCCGCACTGGAGGCCCACGCATGACCCGTAAGCCCACCCCCGCCGACCGCTTCTCCTTCGGCCTCTGGACCGTCGGCTGGCAGGGCGTCGATGTCTTCGGTGGGCCCGTCCGCCCGCCGATGGACCCGGTCGAGGCCGTGCACCGGCTGGCCGACCTCGGCGCCGCTGCCGTCACCTTCCACGACGACGACCTCTTCCCCGACGGCACGGCCACCGACGACGCGACCCGCGACGCCACCCTGGAGCGCTTCCGCACCGCGCTGAGCGAGACCGGCATGGGCGTGGAGATGGCCACCACCAACCTGTTCGGCCACGCCGTCTTCAAGGACGGCGCGTTCACCGCCAACGACCGCGACGTCCGCCGGTACGCCCTGGCCAAGGCCGCCCGCAACATCGACCTGGCCGCTGAGCTCGGCGCGACCACCTACGTCTTCTGGGGCGGTCGCGAGGGCGCGGAGTCCGGCGCGGCCAAGGACATCGGCGCCGCGCTGGAGCGCTACAAGGAGGGCATGGACACCCTCTGCGCGTACGCGGTGGAGCAGGGCTACGACATGCGCTTCGCGATCGAGCCCAAGCCCAACGAGCCCCGCGGGGACATCCTGCTGCCCACCATCGGGCACGCGCTGGCGCTGATCAACGAGCTGGACCACAGCGAGATGGTGGGGCTGAACCCCGAGGTCGGGCACGAGGAGATGGCCGGGCTGAACTTCGCCGCCGGGATCAGCCAGGCCATGTGGCACGGCAAGCTCTTCCACGTCGACCTCAACGGCCAGCACGGCCCGCGCTACGACCAGGACCTGCGCTTCGGCGCGGGTAACCTGCGCGGGGCGTTCTGGACCGTGGACGCCCTGGAGCAGGGCGGCTACGACGGCTACCTGCACTTCGACTTCAAGCCCCCGCGCACCGAGGACGCCGACGGCGTGTGGGAGTGCGCCCGCGGGTGCATGGCCAACTACCTGGCGCTCAAGGACAAGGCCGCCGCGTTCCGGGCCGACCCGGAGGTGCTGGAGGCCCTGGCCGCCGCCCGCGTCGCCGAGCTGCGCACCTCCACGCTGGCGCCGGACGAGACGCTCGCGACCGTGCGGGCCGAGACGTTCGACGTCGAGGGCATGGCCGCCCGCGGGATGACCTTCGAGCGGCTCGACCAGCTCGCGATGGACCACCTGCTCGGCGTCCGCTGACCCCTCATGGAGTCCCACGGCGCGGATCCTGCGTCCGTGGGACTCCATAAGGTGGGGCGCATGACCGCACCGCGCAGCCGCAACGCCCGCCGCGAGCGTCTCGTCGGGCTCTTGGTGCTCGGCGTCGCGATCGTCCTGCTGCTGTCCAGCCCGACCTGGTTCTCCAGCGA
Source organism: Mycobacteriales bacterium (assembly GCA_038233915.1). Classification (GTDB taxonomy): domain Bacteria; phylum Actinomycetota; class Actinomycetes; order Mycobacteriales; family Geodermatophilaceae; genus Klenkia. The sequence goes on from JBBSVA010000068.1 coordinate 4,272, forward strand.
CCGGAGCGCCGTCGGCATCGCGCAGGTCGTGGTGGGCCTGCTGCTCGGCGTCGTCGGCGGGTTCCTGGTCAAGCGTTCGCAGACCCCTGCCGCCTGACCGTCGTCCCCCCGGACTTTGATCAGCTCCGACGACGAAAGTCCGTCCTCAGCCACCGACGCCGGTGGCTGAGGACGCACAGTGGTCGTCGGAGCTGATCGACGTCCGGTGCCTGAGGTGGGGTGGGGGGCTCAGCCGACGTAGGGGCGCTCGCGGGCCAGTTCCTCGCGGGCGACCGAGCGGATGTGCACCGCGTCGGGGCCGTCGACGATCCGCAGCGTGCGGGCGTGGGCGTAGAACTCGGCCAGCGGGGTGTCGTCGCTGACGCCGGCGCCGCCGTGCAGCTGGATGGCCCGGTCGATGACATCCAGGCACACCCGCGGGGCGCTCACCTTGATCGCGGCGATCTCGGTGCGCGCGCCCTTGGCGCCGTACTTGTCGATCAGATTCGCGGTCTTCAGCACGAGCAGCCGGGCCTGGTCGATCTCGATCCGGGAGCGGGCGATGTCCTCCCGGACGGTGCCCTGCTCGGCCAGCGGACGGCCGAAGGCGACCCGGTCGTTGGCCCGGGCGACCATCAGGCCCAGGGCGCGCTCGGCCATCCCGATGGCGCGCATGCAGTGGTGGATCCGGCCCGGACCCAGGCGGGCCTGGGCGATCATGAAGCCCTCGCCCTCCCCGGCCAGGATGTTCGTGACCGGCACCCGGACGTCGGTGAAGCGCAGCTCGGAGTGCCCGTGCTGGTCCTGGTAGCCGAACACCGGCAGGTGCCGGACGATCTCCAGCCCCGGGGTGTCGCGGGGGACCAGGATCATGGACTGCTGCTGGTGGGCCGGACCGTCGGGGTCGGTCTTGCCCATCACGATGAAGACGGCGCAGCGCTCGTCTGCCGAGCCGGTGATCCACCACTTGCGACCGTTGATGACGTAGGAGTCGCCGTCCCGGACGATCGAGGTCTGGATGTTGCGGGCGTCCGAGGACGCGACGTCGGGCTCGGTCATCGCAAAGCCCGAGCGGATCTCCCCGGCCAGCAGTGGCTCGAGCCACTGCTGCTTCTGCTCGGGGGTGCCGAACAGCATCAGGGTCTCCATGTTGCCGGTGTCCGGCGCCCCGCAGTTGACCACCTCGGGCGCGATGACCGGCGACCAGCCGGTGATCTCGGCGATCGAGGCGTACTCGAGGTTGGAGAGCCCGGCCAGCTCGTGGTGGAAGAGGTTCCACAGACCACGGGAGCGGGCCTCGGCCTTGAGCTCCTCGATGACCGGCGGCAGCGTGTGGTCGTCGTGCCCGCGCTCCCGTCGCCACGCGTGGTAGACGGCCTCGGCGGGGAACACGCGCTCGCGCATGAAGTCCCACATCCGGCCACTGACGTCCTCGGCTGCGGCGGAGAGAGCGAAGTCCATGACCGGACGGTAACCGGAGGTCCGCCCGCGCCTCAGGCCGCCGTCCTGGCCCGCAGCAGGTGCTGCTCGCTGAGGGCCCGGGTGGACAGCGTGCGGTAGCCGGCGGCCTGCTCGAAGAGCACCACGATCCGGTCGTCCTCCTCGCGCATGACCACCCCCGGGCCCCACTCGGCGTGCTCGACCGCGCTCTCCACCGGGGAGCGCGCCGGTCGAGGAGGGGGCCGCGTGCTGGGCCGCGGTGGACTGCGCGGTGTCGGCGCTGCAGGTGTCGCAGCTGAACGCCCGCTGGCCTCCTCGCGGGCCTTCTTCGCCAGGCCCGCGAGGAAGGCGGCGGTGCTCAGACTGCGTGCGGCGAGGGCGGCGGTCAGCTCCTCGGCCCCCGCCCGGTAGCGCTGGAGACGATGCCGGTGCCCCGGCGGGCCTCGGCCTCGGCACGGTCGAGCAGGGCGACTGTCTCGGCGTCGGCGCGCAACGGGGGAGCGACCGTCGCGGTCAGGGCCAGCACGGTGGGCCCGCCCAGCTGCTCGGCGACGGTGCTCAGCCGCGGGTAGCCGGGGCGTACGTCGTGGCCCAGGCGGAGACGCAGTGCGCCTCGCCCACAACCAGCATCGCCGCGCTCAGTGCGGCGCTCGCCTGATCCGCACGCCGGCGGTCACACCGGCAGTGGCCCGCGCAGTGGCGGCGGGGGAGGCGGCGGAGGAGGCGAACGGGGCGGCGGCGTCGGTGCTGGCGGCCGGGGGAGTGCGGTCACGGGTCCCGGCTGTCCGACTCGAGATCGTCACTCGAGTCCCAGGTCGCCCGCCCCGCGGTCACAGGTGCGTCGATTCAGCCGGAGGCACGTTCAGTCACAGGCTATGAGTCCGTGTCTGCGGACACCCCGGCATTGTGGGCCCGCAGATGCGTGTCTAGGGTGCGCGATGTGACAGCCACCTACCGGATCGCCGAGGCCGCCGAGCTGCTCGGGGTCAGTGACGACACGGTGCGCCGTTGGATCGACAGCGACCGGCTGACGGCGCACCGCGGGGGCAGCGGGCCCGCCCAGGTCGACGGCACTGATCTCGCCCGGGTGGCCACCGAGCTGCACGCGGTCCCCGAGCCCGGCACCACCCGGTCCTCCAGTGCCCGCAACCGGCTCACCGGCATCGTCACCCGGGTCGTCCGGGACACCGTGATGGCGCAGGTCGAGATCCAGTGCGGCCCGTACCGGATGGTCTCGCTGATGAGCCGCGAGGCCGCTGACGAGCTGGGCCTGGAGACCGGCGCCCGCGCGGTCGCCACCGTCAAGGCCACCCAGGTCAGCGTCGACGTCCCGTGACCCCCGCCACGCCCCCCGCTCACCGTCGAGAGAGGCCACCCCCGTGCGTCCGCGCGTCCCCCTGACCCTGGCTGCCGCCGGACTGCTCACTCTCACCGCCTGCGGCGGGTCCACCGACTCGACGTCGTCGTCCGGGGCTTCGAGCAGCGCCGACGGCGGTGAGCTCACCGGCACGCTCACGGTCTTCGCGGCGGCCTCGCTGACCGACGTCTTCACCGACCTCGGCGACCAGTTGATGGCAGCCAACCCCGACCTGACGGTCACCCTCAACTTCGCCGGCAGCTCGGCGCTGGCCACCCAGATCACCCAGGGCGCGCCCGCCGACGTCTTCGCCAGCGCCAACCAGACCCAGATGACGGTGGTCACCGACGCCGGGCTGGAGGCCGCCGACCCGACAGTATTCGCCGAGAACGTGCTGGAGATCGCCGTCCCCGAGGGCAACCCGGGCGACGTCACCGGGATCGCCGACTTCGCCGATGCCGACCTGACGCTGGCGATCTGCGCGCCCGACGTGCCCTGCGGTGCGGCGGCCGAGAAGGTCTTTGAGGCCGCCGGGATCACCGCGCAGCCCGACACCCTCGAGGAGGACGTGCGCGCCGCGCTGACCAAGGTCGAGCTCGGTGAGGTCGACGCCGCGCTGGTCTACGCCTCCGACGTGCAGGCCGCCGGCGGCAGCGTCGAGGGCATCGCGTTCCCCGAGGCCGAGGACGCGGTCAACTCCTACCCGATCACCTCGCTGACCGCGGCGACCAACCCTGATGCCGCCGCGGCGTTCCTCGTGCTGGTCTCCTCCGACGCCGGTCAGCAGGCGCTCACCGACGCCGGGTTCCGGAGTCCGTCGAACTGAGCACCGCCCGCACCGCCCCGCCCCGACGCCGTCGACGACGGTCCCGGGGCGGTGGCGTGCCCGCACCCCTGCTGATCCCCGCGCTCATCGGCGTGGTGTTCCTGGTCCTGCCGCTGCTCGGCCTGCTGATCCGGGCACCCTGGTCGGACCTGCTGCCCCAGCTCGCCCGGCCCCAGGTCGGCCAGGCGCTGCGGCTCTCGCTGGTGTCGGCGACCCTGGCCACGCTGGTGTCGCTCGTGCTCGGCGTCCCGATCGCGTGGGTGCTGGCGCGCTCCACGCTGCCGGGCCGCTCGGTGCTGCGCGCGCTGGTCACCGTGCCGCTGGTGCTGCCGCCGGTGGTCGGCGGCGTCGCGCTGTTCCTGGTGCTCGGCCGGCAGGGGATCCTCGGCCGGCTGCTGTACGAGCACCTCGACGTCACGATCCCGTTCACCACGACCGCTGTCGTCATCGCCGAGACGTTCGTGGCCATGCCGTTCCTGATCATCAGCGTCGAGGGTGCGCTGCGGGCCGCCGACGCCCGCTTCGAGGACGCCGCCGCGACCCTCGGCGCCGACCGGTGGACAACGTTCCGGCGGGTCACCCTGCCGCTGGTCGCCCCCGGCGTCGCAGCCGGCGCGGTGCTCTGCTGGGCCCGTGCACTGGGGGAGTTCGGCGCCACGATCACCTTCGCCGGCAACTTCCCGGGGACGACGCAGACCATGCCGCTGGCCGTCTACCTGGCGCTGCAGTCGAACCCGGAGGCCGCGATCGTGCTGTCCCTGGTGCTGCTGGGGGTCTCGCTGGCCACCCTGCTGCTGCTCCGGGACCGCTGGCTGGGCCGCTCCGGAGCCCCGGTCACGTGACTGGAGTCCCACGGCGCGGTTTCCGCGTCCCTCCGACTCCGTGGGGTGGCAGGTGAGCCTGCGAGCGCACGTCGTCGTCCAGCGAGGGGCGTTGCTGGTCGACGTCGACCTGACAGTCGCCGACGGCGAGGTGCTGGCCGTGCTGGGCCCCAACGGCGCCGGCAAGTCCACCGTGCTGCGGGTGCTGGCCGGGCTGCTGGCCCCCGACGGCGGTCGGGTGGCGATCGACGTCCCCGGCGGTGAGCTGGTGTGGGACGACGGGGACCAGCACGTGCCGGCGCACGAGCGGCCGCTGGGCATGGTCTTCCAGGACCACCTGCTCTTCCCGCACCTGTCGGTGACCGACAACGTGGCGTTCGGGTTGCGGACCCGGGGTGTGCGCAAGGCCCCGGCGCGGACGACGGCCGACGCCTGGCTGGACCGGGTCGGGCTGACCGGGTTCGGCGACCGGCGACCCACCCAGCTGTCCGGCGGGCAGGCCCAGCGGGCAGCGCTCGCCCGGGCGCTGGTGGGGGAGCCCCGGCTGCTGCTGCTGGACGAGCCGCTGTCGGCGCTGGACGCCCGGACCCGGCTGACCGTGCGGGCCGAACTGCGCCGGCACCTGACCGCGTTCGCCGGCTGCACGGTGCTGGTCAGTCACGACCCGGTGGACGCGATGGCGCTGGCCGACCGGGTGGTCGTGGTCGAGGACGGCGCCGTCGTGCAGGAGGGCACCCCGACCGAGGTGGCCCGGATGCCGCGCACGGACTACGTCGCCCGGCTGGTCGGGCTGTCGCTGCTGCCGGGCACGGCCACAGAGACGACGGTCGCCCTGGACGGTGGAGGGCGGGTCGCCACGGGGGAGCCCGCCGAGGGCGCGGTGTTCGTCGCCGTCCGCCCGGAGACGGTCTCGCTCTACCTGTCCCGCCCGGACGGCAGCCCGCGCAACGTCTGGCCGGCGACGCTGGTGGCCGCCACCCCGCACGGGTCCACGGTGCGCTGCGACCTGGACGGTGAGGTGCCGCTGACCGCCGATGTCACCGCCACCGCGTTCGCCGAGCTGGGTCTGGTGCCCGGGTCCGGCGTCTGGGCGTCGGTGAAGGCCGGCGAGGTGGCGGTCTACCCGCGCTGAGGCTCAGCCCTCGCTGCCGGTCTCCTCGTCGACGGGGGCGAAGTCCTCGTCGGAGTTGGTCTGCGGGGAGGCGGCGACCGGCACCTGGACGGTGACCTCGCCCGCGTCCTGGAACACGAAGGTGACCTCCGTGGACTGCGAGGACCGCAGCGAGGTCTGCAGGTCCTGCAGGCTCAGCGTCGGTTCGCCCTCCGCGCCGATGTAGACGTTGTCGTTCGCGGGCACCTCGATGGGGAGGTCCCCGACGACCGAGCCGGCTTCGGGCGCCCGGACCTCGACGAGGGTGGCGTCTTCAGGGCCGGTGTTGGTGACGGCCAGGTACAGGTCGGCGTCGTCGCCCACGGCGTAACCGGCTCCGTCGGCAGGGAACGCCAGTTCGACGTCGGCGATCGTGACGTCCGGGTCGACCTGCGCGTTGACGCCGGCATTGCCACAGATCAGGTCCTGGTCGGCCGGGGCCCCGGGTTCCACGCCGCAGGCCGCGGTGTCCTGGCCTTCGTCGGAGCAGGCCCCGAGGGTGAGGACGCCGACGACAGCGAGCGTCAGCAGGGCGGGGCGGCGGACCATGGGGGACTCCCGGGGCTGGATGGGGGCGGACAGGAGTCGGGTACCCGGCCGAGGCGCAGGGAACCCCGCTCTGTCCGGCTGGGCCGAGTGCGACGTGATCACGTTCGAGGAGTACGTGGGCAAGGTGCAGTCCGGCACCTCCTGAGAGGGTGGGTGCCGTGGACGCACCCGTCGCCGCCCTGGTCCTCGCCGCCGGGGGTGGCCGCCGCTACGGCATGCCCAAGGCCCTCGTCGAGCACGAGGGCAGCCTCTTCGTCGAGCGCGCGGTCCGCACCGCCCACGCGGTCTGCGACCCGGTGCTGGTCGTGCTCGGTGCGCAGGCCGTGGACGTCTGGCAGCGCGCCGACCTCGCCGGCGCCACCGTGCTGGCCAACCGGGACTGGGAGACCGGGATGGCCTCCTCGCTACGCACCGGGCTCGACGGCCTGCGCGGCTGGCCCGGCCGGGTCGAGGCCGTGCTGGTGCTGCTCGTCGACATCCCGGGCATGACCCCCGAGGCGTTGCGCCGGCTGGCCGGGCACGCCGCACCGGGCGCCCTCGTCGTCCCCACGTACGACGGGGTGCGTGGCCACCCGGTGCTGCTGGGCCGGGACCACTGGGCCGGCGTCTCCGCGGCCGCGACCGGCGACGAGGGTGCGCGGTCCTACCTGGCCGCGCACGCCGCCGACGTCGTGGAGGTCGACTGCACCGGCCTGGCCGACCCCGCCGACTGGGACACCCCGCCGGGTAGCGTCGAGGCGTGAGTCAGCCCGCGATCGCCCTGGTCACCGACGAGCCGCTCAGCGTCGCCGCGCACGAGGACGCTGTCGCGCACCCCGCTGCCGGCGCCACCGTCTCCTTCGCCGGCGTCGTCCGGGACCACGACGGCGGCCGGACGGTGACCGAGCTGGAGTACGTCGGACACCCCACCGCCCAGCAGCTGATCGAGGAGATCGCCGCCGAGTTCGCCGGCCGCCCGGAGGTGCACAGCGTCGCGGTCAGCCACCGGGTCGGGTTGCTCGGCATCGGCGACGTCGCGCTGGCCTGCGCGGTGGCCACCAGCCACCGCGGGCAGGCGTTCGCCGTCTGCGCGGAGCTGGTGGACGAGGTCAAGGCCCGGCTGCCGATCTGGAAGCGCCAGGTCTTCGGCGACGGCGAGGAGGAGTGGGTCGCCTGCCCGTGACGGGTTCGTGACCTCCGGTGCTTGCTGCCCGCACTGCCGGTGTGACACAACTGTGCCGGGCGGCTCCATCAGCGGGCCGACACACGAGCGCAGGGAGCCAGGGCGGTGGACGGCGGCGACACCGAGCACGTCGTCGAGCGCATGCCCGTCGGCTGGATCGCACTCGACGCCGACTGGGTGGTCCGCGGCGTCAACGAGGCCGGGCTGCGGGTGATCGGCAAGTCCCGCGAGGAGCTGCTGGGCGCGGACTACTGGTCGGCGTTCCCGGACAACGCGCACAACGCATTCGGTGAGACCTACCGACGGGTGCTGGAGACCGGGGTCCAGGAGTCGCTGGAGGCCTGGTACCCCCAGCCGCTCAGCACGTGGTTCGAGGTGACCGCGGTCCCGGCCGGCGACGGGCTGGACCTCTTCTTCGCCGAGGTCAGCGAGCGGCGCCGGGCGCAGGAGCGGCTCGCCGTCCTCGCGCTGGTGAGCGCCGAGCTGGCCGGCAACCCCGACCCGGTCGACAGCATGGCCCGGATCCCCCGGCTGGTCGTCCCGGCGTTGGCGGACTGGGCCGTGGTCACCGTGGTCGAGGACGACGGTCGCCCGGTCGACGTGGGCAGCTGGCACGCCGACGCGCGGCTGCGTGGCGTGCTGTCCAGCTACATCGCTCTGCGGCTGTCCTCGTTGCCGGTGACCGCGCCGCTGATCCAGGCGCTCACCACCGCGGCGCCCGTGCACGTCACCGGCGCCGAGGTCGCCGGGACGCTGACCTCCGAGGACGCCCGGGACCTGCAGGGCCAGCTCGCGGACGGCACCGGGGTGTACCTGCCGCTGCTGGGCCGCGGCCGCATCCTGGGTCTGCTGACGCTGTGGTGCCAGGCCGGTCGGGTGCTCGCCGGCGACGAGCTGGCCGCGGCCCACGAGATCGCCGACCGGATCGGGCTGGCCCTGGACAACGGCCGGTTGTACCGGCAGCAGGCCCAGCTCGCCGAGGAGCTGCAGCGCAGCCTGCTCACCCAGCCCTTCCAGCCCGACCACGCCGAGGTCGCCGTCCGGTACACCCCGGCCGTCGAGGCGGCCCGGGTCGGCGGTGACTGGTACGACGCGTTCCTGCAGCCCGGCGGGGCGATGATGGTGGTGATCGGCGACGTCGTGGGCCACGACACCGCGGCCGCGGCCACCATGGGCCAGCTCCGCGGCCTGCTGCGCGGGATCGCCACCTACTCCGACGCCGGGCCCAGCGAGGTGCTCCGCGGGCTGGACGCCGCGATGTCGCTGCTGGACCTGCAGACCCTGGCGACCGCGGCGGTGGCCCGCCTCGAGCAGACCCCCGCCGAAGCCGCGGCCGGGCTGACGCGGCTGGTCTGGGCCAACGCCGGCCACCTGGACCCGATCGTGCTGCACCCCGACGGCACCCTCAGCGAGCCCGGCAGCTGGCTTGGCGACCTGCTGCTCGGCGTGGACAGCACCTCCCGCCGCCGGGAGCAGGAGCTGGTCGTGGAGCGCGGGTCGACGGTGTTGATGTTCACCGACGGTCTCGTCGAGCGCCGCGGGGAGGACCTCGACGCCGGCCTGGCACGGCTGCGCGCGGTGGTCACCGAGCTCGCCGACCAGCCACTGTCGGTGCTCTGCGACGAGGTCGTCGAGCGGCTGGTGCACGGCCGCCCGGACGACGACGTCGCGCTGGTCGCCGTCCGGCTGCACCCGCAGGACCGCCCCCGGCCGCCTGAGGCGGGCCCCCGCCGGGTGCCCGACGAGGTCCCGCCGGACCCCGCGGCGCCCTGAACCAGGGCGCTGGACCGGGCCCCGGGCCGCAGCTCGGTCGCGGCGGACTCAGGGCAGCCGCTCAGCGAGCGCCGGCGAGCCCGTCGTCATCGGGGTGGCGCCGGTCCTCGCGCTCGAGGGCCTCCTCCTCGGCCTCGCCCTCCAACCGGCGGGCCTCCCCGGCGACCTCGGCCGCGGCGTCGCCGTGCGACGTCCCGTAGACCTCGGTCGCGCGGCCCAGCAGCTCCTCGGCCTTGGCCTTCGCCTTGTCGAACACGCTCATCGCACTGCCCTCCAGATCGGTGTCGCTGTCATCGGTGCACGCTGTCCCGGATCTCGCCGACCAGCTCCTCGAGGATGTCCTCCAGGGCCACGACGCCCACCACCACGCCACCGTCGACGACGGCGGCGAGCTGGGCTCGGTCGGCCTGCATGGTCTGCAGGGTGCTCCGCAGGTCGGCCTCGGCGGCGACCCGGGGGAGCGGGCGGGTGATCTCGGCGACCCGGACGTCGGGGTCGCCGTCGGCCACCAGCACGTCCTTGACGTGCACGTACCCGCTCAGCTCGCCGTCCGCGCCGACCACCGGGAACCGGGAGAACCCGGTCTGTGCGGCGACCCGCTCGACGGCGAGCGCGTCGTCGTCGGGGCCCAGCACGGTGAGGTCCGCCCGCGGGATGAGCACGGTTCGGGTGTCCCGGTCCTCCAGCGTCAGTGCGCCGGTGAGCAGGTCATGGTCGGCGTCGTCGAGCAGTCCGCCGGCCCGGGACTCGTCCAGCAGGCCGGCCACCTCGTCGCGGGTGAAGGAGCTGGTCACCTCGTCCTTGGGGTCGACCTTCAGCAGTCGCAGGATCGCGTTGGCCAGCTTGTTGAGCACGAAGATCACCGGCTTGAGCACGGTGACCACGACCAGCAACGGCGGCGCGAGGGCCAGGGCCGCGCGGTCCGGGCCGGCCAACGCGAGGTTCTTCGGCACCATCTCGCCGATCACCACGTGCAGCGCGACGACGGCGGTCAACGCGAGGACGAAGCTGATCGGGTAGACCGCGCCCTCGGGCACGCCGACCGCGTCGAACAGCGGCTCCAGCAGGTGCGCGACGGCCGGCTCGCCGATCGCGCCCAGGCCCAAGGAGCAGACGGTGATGCCCAGCTGGGCGCCGGCCATCATCATCGAGACCTGCTCCATGGCGCCCAGCGTGGTGCGGGCGCGGCGGCTGCCGGCCTCGGCCAGCGGCTCGATGGAGGAGCGCCGGGCGGAGATCAGGGCGAACTCCGCGCCGACGAAGAAGGCGTTGGCGCCCAGCAGCACGACGGCTACCAGCACGCCGATCCAGTCGTTCACGCAGAGACCTCGCTGTCGGAGTCGCTGTCGGCGTCGGCGGGCAGCAGCTCGCCGACGACGGCGCGCTCGACCCGGGTGCCGTCGACGACGGTCACCTCGACCCAGACGCCGCCGGGGTGGCCCTCGGCCTCCTCGGCGAGCTCGGGCGGCAGCTGGCGCAGCGCCTCCACCCGGTCACCGACCTCGGGGATGCGGCCCAACTGGTGCAGCACCAGACCGCCGATCGTCTCGTAGTGCCGGTCGCCGGGGACCGTGAGACCGGTGGCCGAGGCGACCTCGTCGGGCCGCAGCAGACCCGACACCGACCAGGTGCCATCGCCGCGGTCTTCGACGTCCACCTCGTCGGCGTCGTCGTCGTGCTCGTCGGTCAGATCGCCGACCAGCTCCTCGACCAGGTCCTCGATCGTGACGACGCCATCGGTGCCGCCGTACTCGTCGACGACGACGGCCATCTGCAGCGACCCGCGGCGCAGGTCGACCAGCAGGTCGTCGAGCTGGCGGGAGGTGGGTACGAAGAGCGCCTCGACCATCACGTCGGCCACGGTCACCGTCGTCCGGTGCTCGCGGGCCACGCCGAGGGCGTGTTTCACGTGGACCAGTCCGATGACGTCGTCCACCCCGTCGGCCGAGAGCACCGGGAACCGGCTGTGCCCGGAGTCCCGGGCAGTAGCCAGCACGACGGCGACCGGGTCGGTGCCCTCGACGCTGGTCATCTGCACGCGGCGGGTGGCGACGTCGCTGGCGCGCAGCTCACCGAAGGCCAGCCCGCGCTCCAGCAAGGCAGCGGTGCCGGCCTCCAGCGTGCCGGTGCTGCCCGAGCGGCGGACCAGCGAGGTCAGCTCCTCGGGGGAGCGGGCCGAGGCCAGCTCCTCCTGCGGCTCGACGGAGAACGCCCGGCGCAGGATCGCGTTGGCCCAGCCGTTGAGCGCCCGGATGACCCAGGCGGTGGACGTGGTGAACCCGCGCTGGAAGCCCGAGACGGCCTTGGCAGTGCGCAGCGGCTCGGCGATGGCGAGGTTCTTGGGCACCAGCTCGCCGAACACCATCGTCAGAGCGCTTGCCAGGACCAGTGCGAGGGTGATCGAGACCGAGCGGGCGGCTCCGCCGGACAGTCCGACGGACTCCAGTGGACCGGCCAGCAGGGCGGCGATCGAGGGCTCGGCGACGAAACCGATCGCCAGGTTGGTGACGGTGATGCCGAGCTGGGCGCCGGAGAGCTGGGTGGACAGCGTCCGCATCGCGTTCAGCACGCCCTCGGCGCCGCGCTCGCCCGCGGCGGCCCCACGCTCCACGGTGGACCGGTCGACGGTCACCAGGGCGAACTCGAAGGCCACGAAGGCGGCGCAGGCCGCGATCAGCAGGACGCCGACGAGGACCAGCAACCACTCGATCACGGCGTGCCCTCGTGGTGGGGACTGGCAGGTGTCTCAGGTAGGTGAGGCAACGAGCTCACGAGCGGGGTGGATCAGCCTCCGGCAAAGGGGGGCAGCACATCGACGACTGCCCCGGGCGACAGCACCAACGCGCGGTTCCTGGTGGACGTTCCGTCCACCAGGAAGGAGCACGCGGTCAGCACGCGCTCCAGTCTCTCACCGTGCGCCTGGACGACCTGGGCGACGAGCTCGTCCAGCGACCCGGCCACCCGGGTCTCGGTGTCCACGCCGACGGCCGCGCGGGCACCGGCGAAGTACCGGACGGTGACGGTGCCCTGTTGGGTGGTGGTCACGGTCAGCCGCCGATCGCGGACATCGGCCGGGACGGCTGCAAGAACGACGGGTCGTCGATGCCGTGGCCGGGCAGCTTGGTCAAGGTGGCGATCCGCCAGCGGTCGGCCAGCTCCTGGTCGGTGGCGCCGTCCCGCATCGCGGTGCGCAGGTCGGACTCCTCGCGGGCGAACAGGCAGTTGCGGATCTGCCCGTCGGCGGTGAGCCGGGTCCGGTCGCAGGCGCCGCAGAAGCTGCGGGTGACCGAGGCGATGACGCCGACGGTGAGGTCGGTGCCGTCGACCAGCCAGCGCTCGGCCGGGGCGGCGCCGCGCTCCTCGACGTCCGGCGTGAGCGTGTGGTGCTCGGTCAGCTGGGCCAGGATGTCCTCGGCGGTGACCATCTCGCTGCGGGTCCAGGCGTGGTGGGCGTCCAGCGGCATCTGCTCGATGAAGCGCAGCTCGTACCCGTGCTCCAGGCAGTACTCCAGCAGCGGGACGGCGTCGTCCTCGTTGACGCCCTTGAGCAGCACGGTGTTGACCTTCACCGGGGTGAGGCCCGCGTCCTTGGCGGCCTTCATGCCGGCCAGCACGTCGGGCAACCGGTCGCGGTGGGTCAGCTGCTTGAACCGCTCGCGGTCCAGGGTGTCCAGGCTGATGTTGAGCCGGTCCAGCCCGGCCGCGGCCAGCGCCGGGGCCATCCGGGACAGCCCGACCGCGTTGGTGGTCAGGCTGACCTCGGGGCGGGGGAGCAGTGCGGTGGTCGCCGCGACGATGCCGGGCAGGCCCGGGCGCAGCAGCGGCTCACCGCCGGTGAACCGGACCTCCTCAATGCCCAGGTGCTCGACGCCGATGCGCACCAACCGGACGACCTCGTCGTCGGTGAGCTGCTCGACCTTGGGCAGCCAGTCCAGGCCCTCGGGCGGCATGCAGTAGCTGCAGCGCAGGTTGCAGCGGTCGGTGAGGGACACCCGGAGGTCCGTCGCGGTGCGGCCGTGCCGGTCGACGAGCCCACCGCTGCCGGGGACGCTCAGCGCCGCCTCGGGCACGCGGACGACCGGATCGGGGAGCGGGCTCGGCGTCGTCACCCTCCCGACTGTAGAGCGGCTTCGGCGACGTCCAGCGGCGCCTGTGGCCGCCGTCACCCACACGTCCGCTACTGCGGCGCAACGGCCCCGTTGGACCCGCAAAAGCGGGTTGCAGCACGTTGCCCCGGTGTCCTCCTCCACCAGCGTGCGTCCTCCTCCACCGGCGTCGATGGAGGAGGACGCACAGTCGTCGTCGAACCTGATCAACGCCCGGTGGCCGAGACCCGGCTCTGCGCCCGGTGCGGGTCGACGTCCTCGCGCCGGCGGGTGGTCGGGCGCAACACCCGGGATGTGGTCACGACCGGCATCGTCCGCCACCGCTGCCCGTAGCATCACCGCTGCCACCCGGGAGTCCGGCAGGCCCCCCTGTCTCCGCCTGTGGCCAGGAAGTCGAGACCGATCCCCGTGCGCAACCCCTTCTCGCCCTACGCCCGCATCTTCACCGTCCCGGGCTCG
>JBBSVA010000069.1:0-17790 GCA_038233915.1 Mycobacteriales bacterium
CTGGCCCGCCGCGCTGGGCACCCGGTCAGCGAGCAGGTCACCGGCCAGGTGGAGGAGACGCTGCGCGCGGCCGTCGCGGACCCGGCGGCCGGGGCGGCCGTGCTCGGGGGCCGACTCACCGGGGCGCTGTCCTACAACGGCTTGGGAACGCCGGAGACGTCCGTGCCGTCGATCGCCCCGGCCCGTCGGCCCGCACCGGTGCCGGCCCGCCGGACCCCCGCGCCGGCCGGGGAGCCGGAGCCCGAACCGGCCCCGCCGGTGGACCTCGAGGCCGCCCGGACCGCGAAGGCCGAGCGGGTCGCCCGCCGGGAGGCCGAGGAGCGGCTGCGGCAGGCCCGGGCCGCCCTGCGCTCGGCCCGCACCGTGGCCGACGAGGCCGCGGAGGAGGCCGAGGAGGCCGTCGTCGCCGCCCGGGAGGCCGACCGCGCTGCCGACCAGGCCCGTCGCGGCCGGGACGACGCCGAGGCCCGGGTGCAGGAGCTCAGCAGGCAGCTGGAGGCGGCCCGGGACGTGGCCGGCCGGGCCGCCGAGGACGTCGTCACCACGGAGGAGTCGGCCGCGCGGGCCGGCCAGGACCGGGACACCGCAGTGGCTGACGCCGGTCAGGCGGCCGAGGACCGGGACCGCGCCCAGCGGGTGGTCGACCAGCTCTCCTGACACCGGGTGGCCGGGCCCGCACTGCTCAGGGCAGGATGTGACGGGTAGCACAGCCACCGATCGGGTGACGTGCCGCCCGAGGTCGGGAGACACCAGATGACCACGACCGAGCAGCGCCCCGCGTCCGAGCCGGACCAGACGACGGTGGCCGAACCTGCCGAGCACCAGTCGGACCTGGAGCTGGTCGAGGCGGCCATCGAGGCCCTCACCGGCGCGCTCCCGGTGGCGCTGAGCCCGACCCAGGGCCTGGCGGCCGCCCGCCGGCTGCTGGGCACCGTCGTCCGCCAGCCGCGCGCGCTGACCAAGCGGAGCGTGGACCTCACCGCCCAGCTGGCCCGGATCGCCGTCGGGACCTCGGGCATCGAGCCCGACCGCAAGGACGCCCGCTGGAAGGACCCGGCCTGGCAGACCAACCCGCTCTACAAGCGGGTCGGCCAGTCCTACCTGGCCTGGAACCGGGCTGTGCACGGCGTGGTCGAGGACCTCGACCTGGACGAGAAGAGCAAGCTGCGGGCGCTGTTCCTGCTCAAGCTGGTCACCGAGGCCGTGGCCCCCACGAACACCCTGATCGGCAACCCCGCCGCGCTCAAGCGGGCCCGGGAGACGCGGGGGAGGAGCCTGGTCGACGGTGCCCGGCATGTCCTCCACGATGTCCGCAAGAACGGTGGGATGCCCTCGATGGTCGACTCCCGGCCGTTCGTGATCGGCGAGACGGTCGCCGCGACCCCGGGCGCGGTGGTCTGGAAGAACGAGATCGCCGAGCTGATCCAGTACTCCCCGAGCACCGCGCAGGTGCACGCGCGGCCGATGCTGGTGATGCCGCCGCAGATCAACAAGTACTACGTGCTCGACCTCGCGCCGGGCCGCAGCATGGTCGAGCACCTGGTCAGCCACGGGCACCAGGTCTTCATGCTCAGCTGGGCCAACCCGACGGCCGCCGACGGGGCGTGGGACTACGACTCCTACGCCCGGACGGCGCTGGAGGCCTCCGACGTGGTCCGGGAGATCACCGGTGCGCCGGACATGAACCTGCTGGGCGTCTGCGCCGGCGGGATCACCGCCGCCGGGCTGCTGGGCCACCTGGCGACCTCCGGGGACGACCGGTTCGCCAGCGTCACCTTCCTGGTCACGCTGATCGACTTCCAGGTCCCGTCCCAGGTGGGCACCTTCATCTCCAAGCCCGTGGTCGCGGCCGCGGGCCGCAAGAGCCGCTCGGACGGCGTGCTGAGCGGCCGCGAGCTGGCCCGGGTGTTCGCCTGGCTGCGGCCCAACGACCTGGTCTGGAACTACTGGGTGAACAACTACCTGATGGGCAAGAACCCGCCCGCCTTCGACGTCCTGGCCTGGAACGCCGACGCTGTCGACCTGCCCGCCTCCCTGCACGGGGACTTCATGGAGATGGCCACGACCAACTCGCTGACCCACCCCGGTGAGCTGCGGGTGCTCGGGACGGCTGTGGACCTGGGCCGGGTGACGATCGACAGCTACGTGGTCGGCGCGGTCACCGACCACATCTGCCCCTGGCGGGCCTGCTACCCGGTGGTGGACCTGATGGGGGGCTCGGTGGAGTTCGTGCTGAGCAGCCAGGGCCACATCCAGGCGCTGATCAACCCCTCGGGCAACCCGAAGGGCTCCTACCGGACCACGGACGGCGACGACCCCGCCACGGGCTCGGACGACAGCGTCGGCAAGCCCACCGCGGACGAGTGGCTCGAGCGCGCCTCCGAGCACCCGGGTTCGTGGTGGGACCACTGGGTGGAGTGGCTCGAGCCCCGCTCCGGGGCGCGGAAGAACGCGCGGAAGAAGCTCGGTAGCGCCGCGCACCCGCCGACCGCGGACGCCCCCGGCAGCTACGTCCGGGCGACGGTCTGAGAATGGCGCGCACGACCACGTCCCGCAGCCGGGGCCGCACCCTGGAGGTGGGCGGGTTCTCGCTGCGGGTCCGGGTGCAGCACGCCGGGGCGGGCCGCCCGCTGCTGCTGGTCAACGGCATCGGCGCCACCGGCGACCTCTTCGACACCTTCCGGGAGCACCTGGCCGACCGGGAAACCATCAGCTTCGACGCGCCCGGGGTGGGGAAGAGCTCCACCCCGACCTACCCGCCGACGCTGCGGAAGCTGGCGGGCGTGGTGGCGGAGCTGGTCCGCGCGGTGGGCCACGAGCAGGTCGACGTCCTGGGGCTGTCCTGGGGCGGGGCGCTGGTCCAGGAGCTCGCCCGCCGGCACCCCGACGTCGTGCGGCGGATGGTGCTGGCCGGGACGACGCCGGGCTGGGTGTCGCTGCCCGGGCGGCCGGCGGCGATCAGCATCCTGGCCTCGCCGATGCGCTACTACTCGCCGGGCTACCTGACCCGGGTCGCCCCGACGCTGTACGGCGGGGGCATCCAGCACCACCCGGACCTGCTCGGTGAGCACGCCGTGCAGCGCTCGGCGCATCCGCCCACGCCCTACGGCTACCTGTGCCAGCTCGCGGCGCTGCGTCGTTGGTCCAGCCTGCCCTGGCTGCACCGGCTGCAGATGCCGACCCTGGTGCTGGCCGGGGACGACGACCCGATCATCCCGCTGGCCAACGCCCGGCTGATGGCCGCGCGGCTGCCGCACGGCCGGCTGCACGTCGTCCGCGGGGGTGGGCACCTCTTCCTCTTCACCCACGCCGACCGGATGGCCGGCGTGGTGCGGGAGTTCCTGGACCGGCCTCAGGCCCCGTAGGACGCCAGCCGGCTGACCAGGAACTCCACCGCGGCGGCGCTGTCCACGGTCTCGGCGACCTCGACGGCGGTGTCCGCGGTGGAGACGGTGCGGCTGTCGACCAGGGTCTGTCCGCGGGCCGCGCCCAGCGTGGTGCCGACGACGACGTCCCGGCGCACGGTGCCCAGCGTGCCGGACACGATCGCCTCGGTGAGGGCCAGGGCGTCGTGCACGACCACCCCGGCGATGCCGTAGGCGTCCCGGGCGGCGTCCACGTACTGCCGCAGGATCGCCGCGGCGGTCTCCCCGACGTGCCCGCCGGTGCTGCGGAAGCGCTCGATGCCCTCCTCGGTGAGCACCGTGGGCAGCGTGACGTCCAGGCCGACCATGGTCACCGGCAGCCCGCTGCTGAGCACAGCCGCAGCCGCTTCCGGGTCGGCCCAGGCGTTGAACTCCGCGGCCGACGTGACGTTGCCGCCGCGGTGCGCCGAGCCGCCCATCCAGACCAGCCGACCGATCCGGGCCGCGGCCGCGGGGTAGACCGCCAGCAGCAGCGCGATGTTGGTGAGCGGCCCGATCGGGGCCACCGTGACGGTGCCCGGCTCGCGCGCCATCAGCAGCTCGGCCAGCGCGACGACCGCCGGGCGCGGGTGGACCGGGGCGGGGGAGGCCGGCAGCTCGACCCCGCCCAGGCCCGCGGTGCCGTGCACGTGCCCGGCCCGGGTGGGCAGCGGGTGCACCAGCGGCCCGGCGGCGCCGGCGGCCACCGGCACGTCGGAGCGGCCGGCCAGGTGCAGCACCCGCAGCGCGTTCTCCGTCGTCTGGGCCAGCTCGACGTTGCCGTGCACCGTGGTGACCAGCTGCAGGTCCACCTCGGGGCTGGCCAGCGCCAGCAGGACGGCGAGGGCGTCGTCGATGCCGGGGTCGGTGTCGATCACCAGCGGGATGCGGTCGGTCACGGGGGGAGCCTGCCGCACGCGGTGGGCCGACCCACCCCCGGGCCGGCGGGCAAGACCTCCCCTCGAGTCCCACGCGACACGCCCGTCCCACGTGTCGCGTCCCGAGGTCACCGACCCCAGACCCGGCGAAAGTCGCGATTTTCGCCGCTGGGGGTCGACAAGTGACCGGATCCGGGGGTCGGTCGTCGGCCCGCGACACGGGCTGCACAACGGTTCGGTCACGCGTCCTCCAGGACGTGTCCGCAGGAGCCGATCCCGGGAGCCCCACGCGTCACTCTCATCCCTGACCGCAGTCCCTTCCCCGGCTGCGGTCCATGCCCCACAGGAGAGAGACACGAGACATGGCGATCACCCCGATCACCGCTCCGACGACGCTCGTCCTCACCGAGCTGCCTGGCCCCGTGCCGGCCGCCCGGTACTCCTCCATCGACACCGGCGTCGAGGTCCTGGAGTCCCGCACCACTGCCCCGCACGCCACCCCCACGACGGCCACCCCCACGACGGGCACCCGCACCGCCGTCGCCCGGGCCGCCGCCGGTGAGCCGCACCGTCGCACCCCGTCCGCGACCCGGACGGCGGCCGGGCGCACCGCCCCCCGCCGGCAGACCGCGGCCGAGTGCGCAGCCGCGGGCTGGTCCCCGCGCACCCCGGGCGCCGTCCGCCACGCCCCGCACTCCCGGCGCACGCTCGGCCGGCTGCTGCTCTGGCTGCGCACCGCCCTGCTGATCCGCTGGCATCGGCTCGGTTCCTGGGGTGCCGGCGCCGGCGGGCAGGACCTCGCCTGGGGCCGCCCCCGGGTGACCATGGTCCGCCGTCCCGAGCTGCCGGACCCGGTGGTCTCCCGACACCGCGCCCCCGACGACGACCCGGTCCCGATGCGGGAGCTGCCGAGCACGCCGACGACGCCGCCGGTCCGCCGCAGCCAGCAGGCCCACGTCGTCCGGCCGGCCTTCCCGCTGGTGGCGCCCCCGGTCCTCCTCGGCCGGCTGGCGCCCACCCCGGTCGCCTCGGTGCCCGAGCCCGTCCCCGGCGAGGTCCACGGCGAGGTCCCCGGCGGGGTCCCCGTGGCTGCCCCCGTCCGGGTCGCTGGCCCCGAGCCGGCCCCGGTGAGCCGTCCGGTTGTCGCGACGACGCGTCGTGCGGTGGTCCGTGGGGTCGCCTGGACATCCAGCCCGAGCGGTTCGGGCTCGCTGCGGCCCAGCGGCGGCGTCCGTACGGTGGCGGCATGTCCTCAGCCGGGTTCACGACCCGCCCCGAGCTCGCCGGCACGTTCGGGATGGTCGCCTCGACCCACTGGCTCGCCAGTGCGGCCGGCATGGCGACGCTCGAAGCGGGCGGCAACGCCTTCGACGCCGCCGTCGCGACCGGTTTCGCCCTGCACGTCGTCGAGCCCCACCTCAACGGCCCGGGGGGCGAGGTCCCGATCCTCTTCGCCCGCGGCGGGAGCGGGTCAGGCGCGGGGCAGCCCATCGTGCTGTCCGGTCAGGGGGTCGCCCCCGCGACCGCGAGCATCGACGCCTTCCAGTCCCTGGGCCTCGAGCTCGTCCCCGGCACGGGCCTGCTGGCCGCCACCGTTCCCGGTGCCGTCGGCGCCTGGCTGACCCTGCTGCGCGACCACGGCACCCTGCCGTTGGACGCCGTCCTCCGCTTCGCCATCGAGTACGCCGAGACCGGCCACCCGCTCACCGCACGGGTGGCAGCGACCGCGGCCTCGGTCTCCGAGCACTTCCGCACCCACTGGCCGACCTCGGCCGCCACCTGGCTCACTTCCGACGGAGCTCCCCCGACCGCCGGCCGCCTGTTCCGCAACGACGCTCTCGCCTCGACCTACCGCCGACTGCTCGACGCAGCGCGCGGACCCTCCCGGGAGGCGGGCATCGACGCGGCACTGGCTGCCTGGTACTCCGGGTTCGTCGCCGAAGCGATCGACGTGTTCTCCCGGTCCCCCGTTCGTGACGACTCCGGTCGCGACCACGCGGGGTTCTTGACCGGACACGATCTGGCCGGCTGGCAGCCGACGTACGAGCCGCCGGTCACGACCGACTGGCGTGGGTGGAGTGTCTCGAAGGCCGGGCCCTGGTCCCAGGGACCGACGATGCTCCAGGCGATGGCGATGTTGGACGGCGTCCCGGCGGTGTCGCCCGGCTCCGGCGCAGGGCAGCAGGCTCCGACGGCGGACGTCGTGCACAGCACCGTCGAGGCGGTGAAGCTGGCGATGGCCGACCGCGAGGCCTGGTACGGGGACGAGCCCGACGTCCCGCTCCACCAGCTCCTCTCCCCGCAGTACAGCGAGCAGCGGCGGGCGCTGATCGGCGCGCAGGCCAGCCTCGAGCTGCGGCCCGGCTCCCCGGACGGCCGCCCGCCCCGGCTGCCCCGGCACGTCACCCACCCGACCGGCTCCTTCGCGGTGGGCGCCGGGGTCGGGGAGCCCACCGTGGCCCGCACCGGCGAGCAGGTCGTCGAGGCCGACGGCACCACCCGCGGCGACACCTGCCACGTCGACGTCGTTGACCGCTGGGGCAACATCGTCTCGGCCACCCCGTCCGGTGGCTGGCTGCAGAGCTCCCCGACGATCCCGGGTCTGGGCTTCCCGCTGGGCACCCGGGCGCAGATGTTCTGGCTGGAGCGCGGGCTGCCGAACTCCCTCGCCCCGCGCAAACGGCCGCGCACCACGCTCACGCCGTCCCTGGCGCATGACCGGCAGACCGGCCGCTGGCTGGCCTTCGGCACCCCGGGCGGGGACCAGCAGGAGCAGTGGCAGCTGTGCTTCTGGCTGGCGCACACCGTCCGCGGGCTGGACCTGCAGGCCGCCATCGACGCCCCGGCCTGGCACACCACGTCCTTCCCGTCGTCGTTCTACCCGCGGGAGACCAACCCGGGCGAGGTCGTCGTCGAGTCCCGGGTCGGGGACGACGTGATCGCCGAGCTGCGCCGGCGGGGGCACGACGTCGTGGTGGCCGACCCCTGGTCGCTGGGCCGGCTGTCCGCGGTCAGCACCGACCCGCAGACCGGCGTCCTCAAGGCCGCCGCGAACGCCCGCGGCATGCAGGGCTACGCGATCGGCCGCTGAGGGCCGGGGCGCCGCGGGTCGGTGGGGCCTCGTGAACGCCGGGGCCGCTCACCGGGGGGCGCCCTCGGCCGGGCCCCGGGCGACAACGGCGGTCAGGCAGCGGCGCAACGTCGTGACCACGCTGCCGGCCACGAAGAGGTCCTGCCCGTGCGCCGACCGCTCGTCCCGGATCCGCCCGGCCAGCCCCTCCACCGCGGCCCGGGCCGCGGCGACGACGACCGGGTCGCCCACGACGTCGTCGCCGATCGCGTCGTCGGCCACCGAGCGCAGGACGTCGGCCAGCCGGGCCAGGGCCTCCGCCGTCGCCGGGCGCAGCGTCGGCCCCATCGCGATCTCGTCGAAGTCCAGCTCGGCGTGCTCGTTCTCGCGGACCAGCTCGGTGACGTCGGCGACCAGGAACGCCAGGCTCTCCAGGGCCCGGGCGTGCTCGTAGAGCTGCTGGGCGTCGTCGGCGTGCCGCCGGGCCCGGCGGTTGCCCCGGCGGGCCTCGTCGCTGAGCTGGACCGCGGTCCGCATCCGGGTGAGCACCGGGTCGATGGCCCGCATCCGCCCCCGCCACTGCGCCCCGTCGGGCAGCGTCTCCTGGCGCAGCCCGTCGGCAAGATCGTCCAGCTGCTCGGCCAGTAGGTCGCGCAGCTGGGCCAGCTGGGCCTGTGCCGGGGCCATCGGCAGCGGCGGGAAGACGGCGGTGATGCCGAGCCCGATCAGCGCCCCCAGCAGGGTCAGCCCGGCGTACCCGGCCACGTACCCGAACGGGTCGGCGTTGCCGATGATCAGCGTGAAGAGCGCCGCGGTGGCCACCCAGCTGCCGGACCCGCCCAGCACGGACCAGCCGGCCAGCAGCACCCCCAGCGCGACGACGACGGCCACGGTCGCCACGTTCGGGTAGGCCAGCGCGTCGATGCCCAGCGCGACCCCCGCGCCCAGCGAGATCGCCCCGACCGTCTGCATCGACTCCCGGGCGGAGCCGGCCAGCGTGGTGCAGGTGGCGATGACGGCGCCCAGCGGGGCGTAGTACGGGTACTCGCCGGCCGCATCCGGGACGAGCTGGACGACGGCCCAGGCCAGCGAGGCGGCCAGCGCGGCCTTCACCGCCAGGCCCCACCGTGGGTGACGGGCCCAGGTCCGCGACGCCGTCCCGGTCCATCCCGTCCGTCGCAGGCTCGCCGTCACCGGACCATCCTTGCCTCGACCCCGCGGTCCCGCGCGGGCGCCATCCGCAGCGCGGGTAGCCGGTGGGGGCATGATCTGGGGGTGGACGACGGGGAGGACGGGGCGCGAGGGCCCACGTCCGTGCCCGGTGGGCGCAGCTCGGCACCGCTGTCCGCCGGCCCGGTGACCCCCGCCCCGGACGTCGGGACCGTGCTGACCGGGGCCCTGGCGGCCACCCTGCGCAACGACCTCGACCGGGTCGCCGCCGTGCGCCGGGTCGAAGCCCACTCCGTCGGCTCCCGCGCCCTGGAGCGGTTGGCCCAGCTCGCCGCGAAGCTGCTGCACGCCGGGTCCGCGCAGGTGGCGCTGCTGGGCGACCAGCAGACCATCGCCGGCGGTGCCGGGCTGGAACCCGGCGCGGTCGGCGGTCAGGGCCCGCTGTCGGCGTCGCTGTGCACCGTGACCGCCGGTGGGCACGGCCCACTGGTGGTCACTGACGCGGGCACCGACCCCCGGGTGGCGCACCTGCCGCCGGTGCGGGCCGGCGCCGTCGGCTCCTACCTGGGGATGCCACTGACCGGCTCGGGCGGGCACGTCCTCGGCGCGCTGTGCGTGTTCGATCCCGCGCCCCGGTCGTGGAGCGAGGCCGACCTGGTGCTGATCGCTCAGCTGGCGGACTCGGTGGGCACCGAGCTCGAGCTCTCCGCGCTGTCCACGGAGTTCGAGGCCAGCCGGCTGCGCTGGGGTCTGGCCATCGACGCGGCCGAGATCGGCAGCTTCGACTGGGACCTGGTCACCCGGCGGCTGGTCTGGGACGACCGGCTGGTCGAGCTCTTCGGCTACCAGCGCGACACCTTCGGCGAGACGATCGAGGACTTCAACGCCCGGCTGCACCCCGACGACGTGCCACGGGTCGCCGAGGTCCTCCAGCAGGCGATCGACACGGTCGGGTCCTTCGAGGTCGAGTACCGGGTCCAGCTGCCGACCGGGGAGACCCGCTGGGTGGTGGGTCGCGGCCGTGCGCTGGCCGACGACAGCGGGCGGGCGGTCCGGGTGCTGGGCGCGGCCTACGACACCACCAGTCAGCGGCACGCTGACGCCCGGGTCGCCCGGGTGCTGGAGTCGATGTCCGCGGCCTTCTTCTCCCTCGACCGGGAGTGGCGTTTCACCTACGTGAACGGTGAGGCCGAGCGGCTGCTGCAGCAGTCCCGCGACGTATTGACCGGCGGGGTGATCTGGGAGCTGTTCCCGGCGTCGGTGGGCAGCACTTTCGAGACGGTCTACCGCGGTGCGATGAGCAGTGGCGAGCACGCGGTCTTCGAGGCGTACTACCCGCCCCCGCTGGACTCTTGGTACGAGGTCCGGGTGTGGCCGAGTCCCGATGGTCTGTCGGTCTACTTCTCCGACATCACCGAGCGCCGAGCGGTCGAGGAGCGGGCCCGCCGCAGCGCGGCCCGGCTGGCCCTCATCGCCGAGGTGACCGCCGTCTTCGGCAGCGCCCTGGCCGGAGACCGGACCTCGGAGCAGGCCCTCGCCGCGTTGGCCGGCACCGTCGTCCCCGTGCTGGGGGACGCCGCGATCGTCAGCCGAGTGGAGCCGGACGGCCGGATGCGGGACATCGGCAGCCACCACCTCGACCCCGAGCTCGCCCCGACCCTGGCCCGCTACGCCGCGCTCCGGCTGTCCGCGCTGCGACCGAGTGCGCCGAGCCTGGCCGCGCTGGACTCCGGCCGGGTGGTGGCCACCGACGACCTGGACGACCTCGTCGGCCGGCACCTGCCCGCCGGTGAGGTCGCGGACTGCTACGCCCGGCTCGGGCTGCGGTCCATCGCGGCATTCCCGCTGAGGGCTCGCGGCCGCACGGTGGGGGCGCTGACCGTCTACCGGGGTGCCGGGCGCCCGGCCCTGGACAGGGAGGACCTGTCGGCCGGCCGCGAGGTGGCCGACCGGGCCGCTCTCGCGCTGGACAGCGTCCGGCTCTACGAGCAGCAGCGCCGGATCGCCGAGGAGCTGCAGCGCAGCTTGCTGAGCGTGCCGCCGGCGACCCCCGGCGCGCGGGTCGCGGTGCGCTACCTGCCGGCCACCGAGGCGGCCCAGGTCGGCGGCGACTGGTACGACGTGTTCCACCAGCCCGGTGGCGGGCTCACGCTCGTGATCGGTGACGTCGTCGGCCACGACACCGAGGCCGCGGCCGCGATGGGCCAGCTGCGCGGGCTGCTGCGGGGCATCGCCTTCCGACCTGGCTGGGGGCCGCGCGACGTGCTGGTGGACCTGGACCGGGCGATCCACGGCCTGCAGGTCGAGACCATGGGGACTGCGGCGATCGCCCGGCTGGAGCCGCCCGGGCCGGCCGCCCCCGCGGGCACCACCCGGGTGCGCTGGTCCAATGCCGGGCACCCGCCGATGATGGTCGTGCGGACCGACGGGGTCGTCGACGAGCTGACCGCGGGCCGCGCCGACCTGATGCTCGGCGTCGACGACTCGTTCCTGCGCCGGGAGCACGAGGTGCTGGTGGGCAGCGGGTCGACGGTGCTGCTCTACACCGACGGCCTGGTCGAGGGCCGGGACATGCCG
The DNA here is from genome assembly GCA_038233915.1 of Mycobacteriales bacterium. Classification (GTDB taxonomy): domain Bacteria; phylum Actinomycetota; class Actinomycetes; order Mycobacteriales; family Geodermatophilaceae; genus Klenkia. The sequence goes on from JBBSVA010000069.1 coordinate 11,100, forward strand.
CTGGACGAGGGCCTGACCCGGCTGCGGGCGGCGCTGGAGGAGCTGGGCCCGGTGGCGCCCGGCGAGCAGGCGCTGGAGGAGTTCTGCGACCGGGTCGTGGAGCGACTGCGCCCGGCCGGGTCGGAGGACGACGTTGCGCTGGTCGCGATCCGGCTCGACTGAGCGGGGCGGGGCTCAGCGGGGCAGCAGGGCCCAGACGCTCTTGGAGTCCCCGCGGGTCCACCAGCCGTGCGACGTCGACATCTCGGCGATCAGGTAGAGCCCGAGCCCACCCCGACTGGGGTCGCGACCGATGGCCGGGCTCGGCGGCCGGACGGCTGCGGAGTCGACCACCTCGACCAACCAGGACCCGCCGTGCGGCGCCACCCGGGCGGTCACCCCGGCACCGCCGTGCCGCAACGCGTTGGAGGCCATCTCGTCGAAGGCCAGCACCACCCGGTCGACGAGCTCGGCCGAGGCGTCGTCCTCGGCGCCGGCCAGGGCGTCCACCAGGTGCCGGCGCAGCTGGCCGCGCACCCGGGGCAGCTCGGCTACGTGCGACAGCGGCCAGGTCCAACCGGGCTCGGCCTCCGGGGGTGCCGACGACGGCCACAGCGGGCTGGCCGTCTCGCGGATCACGCACGCACTCCTCGTCGTCGGGCCCGTGCACGGGCGCACGCCTGCCGGGGCGCCCGACGGCTAGTGCTCACTCGCACCGCCGTCGAAACGCGTTGAGACCACCGTCACACGTGACCGGGCGACGGAGGGGCCTCAGGAGACCACGGATGGCGCCGTCCGGCACCCCCGGGTCAGGGACGGAGTAGTTCCGCGACCCGGGTCACGGTCCGCCAGTTCCGGGCGGTGACCGTGCCGCCGAGCAGCCGGTCCCAGGCCCAGCCGCCGACGGCGCCCGGCGCCAGCACGCCGTCCGGGCTGGTCAGGTGCAGCTCCCGCCCGCGCAGCCACCACCCGCCCTGCCCGGCGGCCGCGACGGGCACCGCGGCGACGACGACCGGGTCCGGGGCCCGGTCCAGGAAGCCGACCAGGTACCGGGCGGGGTCGGCGTCCACCAGCGGGCCCGCGGCCGCGACGGCGGTCAGCTCCGCCGCCGTCCGGACGACGACCGGCACGTCGAACCCGAACCCCTCGAGCACGGCCGCGTGGACCTCGGCGACGAGCCCCGGCTCGTCCAGGTCCGAGTCGAGCAGCACGTTCCCGCTCTGCAGGAGGGTGACGACGTCCCCGTGGCCGCGGGCGGTGAGCAGCTCGCGCAGCGGGCCCATCGCGATCCGTCGGGCCTTGCCGACGTTGATCCCGCGCAGCAGCACCACGTGGCGGGTCACCCGGGTGAAGCTAGGCGACCCCGGCCGGGTCTGGAAGGGTGCGGGCATGCGGTGGCGCGGGGTCGAGGACGCCGCACCGCTGGTCGGTACGGCAGCTCCGGGGCTGCCCCGGGGACCGCACGACGCCTCCACCACGACGCCTCCGGCGCCGGTCTGCGCTCCGCGCAGGTCTGCGCCAGGACGACGGGACAGGTCGACCCGCGCCACCGCACCCGGGTGTTCCACGTGAAGCCGAGTTCCTCGCAGGCGGACCGATAGGCCGCCCGGGTGACGGCGCAGGCGGTCGCCGAGGCGTTCCTGGGTGCGCAGGAGTGGCAGGTCCCGGACCTCGTCGCCCGCGGCCGGCTCGTGCTCCCCAGCGAGCCGGTCTGGCTCGGCGACCTGGCCCGGGCCGCCGTCCGCGGCTGGCGGGTGGCCCCACTGGACGCTCCGGCCGAGCTGGGACGCTTCCTGCTGGCCGTCCCCGGGGTCTTCGAGCCGTTGCCCGTCGAGGTCGACGGCGAGGTCGACGGCGAGGTCGACGACGACCGCGAGGAGGGCGACCCGGAGCCCCCGCGGGCGGTGCGGCCCGGCGTGCCGCGGGTGGCGCGCCGGCTCCCCGTGCCCACCCGGATGGGCCGGACCCCGTGGCACGTGCACCCGCTGCACGACCTGGCCGACGTCGTCGAGCTGCTGGGCACCGACCTGGACCACCTGGCCTGGTACGCCGACCCCCGGGACCGGCAGCGGGCCGAACCCTCCGGTCGGCTGCAGCTCTACCGGAGGCACTGGCGGACCCGGCCCGGCCGGGTGCCGCGGCTGCTGGAGACGCCGACCCCGCGGCTGCGCACCGCCCAGCGGGTGCTGCTGGACCGGGTGCTCGCGCCGATCCCGCCGCACCCGGCCGCGCACGGGTTCGTCGTCGGCCGGTCGGCGCTCACCGGGGCGGAGCAGCACGTGGGCGCCGACGTCGTGCTGACGATGGACCTGGCCGCCTTCTTCGCCACCGTGTCCTCCGGCCGGGTCTACGCCACGCTGCGGACAGCGGGCTACCCCGAGCCGGTCGCAGCCCTGCTGACCGGCCTGTGCACCACCCGGGCCACCCGCGACGACCTGGCCACCATGCCGCCGGGCGGGAGCGACGGCGCCCGCCAGCACGCCCGGGCCGCGCTGGCGTCACCCCACCTGCCGCAGGGATCGCCGTCGTCCCCGCAGCTGGCGAACCTCTGCGCGCAGCGGCTGGACCGCCGGCTGGCCGGCTACGCGGCGGCGGCCGGGGCCGTCTACACCCGCTACGCCGACGACCTGACGTTCTCCGGCGGCCCGGACGTCGCCCGCCGGGTGGGCGCGCTGACCCGCGGCGTGAGCCGGATCGTGGCGGCCGAGGGGTTCACGGTGCAGCCGGCCAAGACCCGGGTCCGCGGCCGCGGTGCCCGGCAGACCGTCACCGGGATCGTCGTCAACGACCGGACGTCGCTGCCCCGCGCCGAGCTGGACGCGCTCCGGGCCCGGCTGACCAACGCCACGCGGCACGGACCCTCGGGCGCCGACCTGGCCGAGGTCGGCGGCGACCGGGACGCGCTGCGGCAGCACCTCACCGGCCGGGTGGCCTGGGTGGCCCAGGTGCACCCGGCCCGGGGTGCGCGGCTGGCGGCGCTGCTCGCCGATGTCGACTGGGCGGCCGGACCGGCGGGCTGAGCCGCACACCGCGGGTCCTACGCTGCCCGACGATGGCGAAGACCGGGCTCCTCGAGGTGCACGACCTGTCCGTCGGCTACGGCGGGGAACCGGTGTGTGCGCCGGTCTCCGTCAGCGTGCACGCCGGCACCGCGCTGGGCGTGATCGGGCCCAACGGCGCCGGCAAGTCCACCGTGCTGCAGACCGTGGTCGGGCTGCTCCCGGCGCTGGGCGGGACTGTCCAGCTCGACGGCCGGGACGTCGACGAGCGGGAGGCCGGGTTCCGCCGGGCGGTGGCTACCGTCCTGGACGACGACGCCTTCTTCCCCTCGTTGACCGGTGCCGAGCACCTGCTGCTCACCGCCCGCGGGCACGGGGTCGCCGACGCCGAGCGGGTCGTCGCCGAGGAGATCGAGGAGTTCGGGCTCACCGAGCGCGCGCACGCACTGCCCTCGGCGCTGTCCTCGGGCCAGCGACGCCGACTCGCGCTGGCCGCCGCGTTCGTCCGGCCGGCCCGGCTGCTGGTACTCGACGAACCCGAGCGCCGGCTCGACGCCCAGATGCGCCGCCGGCTGGCCGCCCGGATCGCCGAGGACGTCGCCGACGGGCTGACCGTCGTGTTCGCCAGTCACGACCCCGAGTTCCTGTCCACCGTCGCCCGCCGGGTGCTCGTCGTCGACGACGAGGCGTGCTCGGTCGTGTCGCCCAAGGTCGCCGTCGCGGCGCTGTCCGAGGGATGAGCGCGCTGCTGGCTGCCGACCCGGCGCAGGAGCTCTCCGGCGTCGGCGTCCGGCGGTTCACCCGCAAGGCCACCGCCACCCGGGCCGACACCAGCTGGCTGACCCTGGGCGGGGACCTGCTGTCCGCGCTGACCACCGCCGGCGTCGTCGTCGCCGTCTTCGGCGGGGCGTTCTCCGCGCTGCGGGAGCGGATCGCGGCCCGGCCGGACTCGGGGTCGGCGGTGCTGCCCGGCGAGCTGACCGCGCTGGTCGCCGCCGTGCTGGTCACCTCCGCGGTGGTCGCGCTGCTGTCCCGGCTGGGCCCGGTCAGCGCGACGCCGGCCACCGCCGCCTGGTGGCTCCCGCTGCCGGCCGGCCGACGGGGTCTGCTGCGCGGTGAGCTGCGCCGGGTCGGCCTGGTCGGGGTCGTGGCCGCGGTCGTCGTCGCGCTGCCGGTGGTGCTGGCCGCCCCGCAGGCCCCCAGCGTGCCCGAGGTCGCGGTCACCGTGGCCGGGGCGGCGCTGCTGGCGCTGGCCGTCGTCGGCGGGCTGGTCGTGCTGCAGGCCGCCGGGCGGACCGGCTGGGTCGCGCCGGTCCCCGGGGCGCTGGCCACCGTCGTGGTCGTCGTCCCGGCGGTCGGCGGGACCCTCGTCGACGGCTGGGGCTGGGTGCCCTCAGCACCCGACGTGCCGCTCCCACTGCTGCTCGGCGTCCCCGCGGTGCTCGCGGTACTCGGCCTGCTCGCCGCCGACCGGGTGAGCGGCCGGCTGGCCGCGGGCGCGCTGCGCGAGCGGGGGACGGCGGTCTTCGTCGCCTCGGCGTCCGCGCTGTCGCTGGACACCCGGGAGCTGGGCCGGGCGCTGGGCACCCCGGTGCACCCGCCCCGCCGGCAGCGCAGCTGGTCGTGGGTGAAGGGGCCGTGGCACGCGGTGGTCGCGGCCGACCTGGCCGTGTTCGCCCGGTCCCCGTGGCGGTGGGGTCAGCTGGCCATCGGCGCCGCGCTGCCGGTGCTCGCGGCCCGGACCCGCGGGCTGGGCGAGGTACCGGCGCTGGTCGCCGTCGCCGTGGTCATCGGCTGGGCGCTGGCCGCGGTGGCGCTGGGCGAGCCGAGCCGGCGGGCGCACGGGGCACCGGCTGCCGACCGGTCGCTGCCGATGAGCGCGCGCGAGATCGTCCGGGCCCGCGCACTCGTCCCGCTGGTCGGGCTGGTGCTGGTGTGCGGGGTGTCCCTCGGGCTGACCGGGCTGGGCTGGCAGTGGGTGCTGCTCGGGGTCGTCACCGCGCCGGCCTGGGCAGGGGCCGCTGTGCGCGGCGGCTACCGGCCGGAGCTGGACTGGTCCGGGCCGGTGCTGTCCTCCCCGATGGGCGCGGTGCCCACCGGGGTGGGGGCCACGCTGGTCCGCGGGCTGGACCTCGGGGTGCTGGGCACGGTGCCGCTGATCGTGGGGCTGCTGCTGGGGGAGGTGCCCCAGCTGCTGCTGGGCATCGCTGTCCTGTGGTCGGTCGGGCTGGGCGTGCTCAGCGTGCAGACCGCGCAGCGCCGCAAGGACTGAGCGCCGATCGTCCGGCCCCGCCATCCGGCCGAGCTCCCTGCTGCCGTCCAGCGTCACCCGGACGCCGAGTGCAACGAGGTGGAGCCGCTCCTGGAGTCCGGACTGCTCAGCGGTCGAGCGTCGCCCGCCCGGTGTGGTGCGGCCCTGGGGCGGGCGATCAGCCAGCCTCAGGGATCCTCCGGTGCTGGGTCACCCCGGCTGCCAGGTGTGACTCAGCGGTTGCTGGTGCTGCCATCGGTGGTGCCGACGTCGCACTGGACCTGCTCGATCTCCTCCTGCGCGACCTCGGCGTCGACCTGCTGCTGCTCGGTGACGGTCTGGGTGTCCAGCGGACGCGCGTCGGTGATCGGCTCCCGCTGGATGCGGACCTCCTCGTGGGAGACCGGCACGGTGGGGGTGACGTTCTCGGTGACGACGTGCTTGCGCAGCCGGGCCCGGCCGGTCTCCACGGACTCGATGCCCACGTCCAGGCGCTCCTCGGAGCGCCCCCGTCGAGCCTTGAGCGGCGACCAACAGGATGAAGATCTCCTTGGGGCCGAACATGCCGGTCTTGAGCGCCAGCGGTGCGCTGAACCTGTACGCCGTGTCGGCGCGCACGGCGCTGCGTGTCCTCCACATGTAGCCCGATCTCGTATCGCAGCCGGGAGTCCACCCACAGCCGGGGGCGTCGACGTAGGCGGTGATCCGGTCAGGGCCGGCGGGTCAGGAGCCGGGCAGGAAGACAGCACGCATGCAGCCATCCTCCTTCTCCTTGACGACGCGGTACCCCTCCGCAGCCTGGGTCAGCGGCATCACGTGGGTGGCGAGGTGCTCGGTGGTCAGCCGACCGCTCTTCATGTGCTCGAGGATCTCGGGCACGTAGCGCCGACCGTGCTGCTGGGCGCCTCGCAGGGTGAGGCCTTTGTTCATCACCGCGCCGAGCGGGAACTTGTCCACCATCCCGCCGAAGACGCCGAGCACGAAGACGCTGCCGCCCTTGCGGCAGGCCCGGATGGCCTCTCGCACCGCGGTCGGCCGGTCGCTCGGTAAGCCGCGCGGACGGGCAAAGGAGGACACACACCCCGTTCGGCAGCGGCCGCGATGCTCGTCTTCGCGGTACTGGGGCTGCGGTCCTTCGTCCACGGACTCTGGTGGGACGTGCCGTCAGCGTCTGCCAACTCCTCACCCGTCGCTGGTGTGGGCCCCGCGGTGCTCACCGGCCCCGCCCCTCCGGCGTCGACGTCGACGTCGGCGTCGGCAGCGACATCGACATCGACATCGACATCGGGATCCCGGCACCCGTCGCTTGGCTGCGCTGCATCCTGCTGCCGACGGCTGGCCACGACGCATGCACTGCGCGGATGTGTGAGGCGCCCCCGTTGCCGTAGGACCACCCGTCTGGGAAGGCGACGACCATGGCGGCTTAGGAGGCGGCGCCGGGCCGTTTGGCGGTCGCCAGCAC
>JBBSVA010000070.1:0-17736 GCA_038233915.1 Mycobacteriales bacterium
ATGCCGTAGAGCACCACCCCGACCACCAGCAGGATCACGATGGTCGCCACGGTCACCGCGAAGACCTGGACGATCTTCCCGATGAAGTACGCGCTCTTGGGCATCGGCGTACCCGACAGGTGCTTCAAGGTGCCGTCGCTGCGCTCGGTGGCGATGCCGATCGCCATGTTCTGCAGGCTGGCGCCGAGGATGCCGGCCGCGATCACGCCGGCCATGAAGTACTGGGTGAAGCTGACGCCGCCGCCGATGTCGTAGTCCAGCACCGCGCCGAAGACGACGAGCAGGATCACCGGGAACATCAGCGTGAAGACGACGGACTCGCGCTGCCGGAAGAACTCCTTGAGCTCCACGCCGGCGCGCACCCGGTAGACCCGGGCGAGCGCGGGGAGTCGGGTGGTCGGGGCGCTCACGCGGGCTGGCCGATCATCTGCAGGTACACGTCTTCCAGGGTGGGTCGGGCGACGGCCAGGTCGGGCACCTCGCCGGGGAACCGGGCGGCCAGACCGGACACGAACGCGGTGGGCGTCGAGGTGGCCTCGCTGCGCCGGGCGCCCTCCTCGGTCCAGCTGACGACGGCGGGCGCCTGCCCGCGGCCACCGAGCTCGGCGGGGACGGCGACCTCCACCAGCCGGCCCGCGGTGATGACGCCGACCCGGTCGGCCAACTCCTCGGCCTCGTCCAGGTAGTGGGTGGTGAGCAGCATGGTCGTCCCCAGCTCGCGCAGGGAGCGGATCAGCGACCAGAACTGCCGGCGGGCCTCGGGGTCGAAGCCGGTGGTCGGCTCGTCCAGGAACAGCAGCGCGGGCTTGCCGACGATGCCGAGCGCGACGTCCAGCCGGCGGCGCTGGCCACCGGACAGCGACCGGCCGCGGGCCTTGGCCTTCTCGGTCAACCCGACCAGCTCGAGCACCTCGGCCGGGTCACGCGGGTCCGGGTAGTACGCGGCCTGCGCGGCGAGCAGCTCCAGGCAGGTCAGCTGGCTGTCCCCGGCGCCGGACTGCAGCACGATGCCGATGTCCGAGCGCCAGCGGCGACCGCCCTGGGCCGGGTCCACGCCGAGCACGGTGACCTCACCGGCGTCCCGGCTGCGGTAACCCTCGAGCACCTCGACGGTGGTGGTCTTGCCGGCGCCGTTGGGGCCCAGCAGCGCGAAGATCTCCCCGCGCCGGATGTCCAGGTCCAGGCCGTCGACGGCGTTGCGCTCGCCGTACCGCTTGACCAGACCGCGGACGCTGATCGCCGCCTCGGGGTCCAGGGGACCGGACGTGCCGGGCGGTGCCGAGACGGACGCGCTGGGGGTCGGACTGCTCACGGGGGACGAGTGTCCCCCATCGACCTGAGCGCCGCCGCACTCCTCCCCCGATGATCACGGACCCCAGGTCACCCGAGATCGGCGTGTTCCGCACGCAGGTCCGTGATCATCGGGGAGGGGGCGGGAGGGAGGGCGGGGTCAGCTCGCGGTGATCCGGTCGACCACCAGCGGCAGGACGACGTCGTCGGTGTCCACGCCCACGGCGCCCTCGAGGGCATCCAGGGCCCGCGGGATCCGGCTCGCGTCGTCGGTCTGCAGCTCCAGCAGGGGCTGCCCGGCGGTCACCTGCTCCCCCACCCCGGCGTGCCAGACGACGCCCGCGGACGCCGACACCGGGTCCTCCTTGCGGGCCCGGCCGGCGCCCAGCCGCCAGGCGGCCACGCCGAGGGAGAAGGCGTCCAGCCGGGTCAGCGTGCCGGTGGCCGGGGCCACCACGACGTGCCGCTCGGTGGGCTGCGGCAGCGCGGCGTCGGGGTCCCCGCCCTGTGCGGCGATCATCGCCCGCCAGACGTCCATCGCGCGCCCGTCGGCCAGTGCCTGCGCGGGGTCGACGGCACCGCGGCCGGCGCCGGCCAGCATCTCCCGGGCCAGCGCCAGGGTGAGCTCGACCAGGTCGGCGGGACCGCCACCGGCGAGCACCTCCAGGGACTCGGCCACCTCGACGGCGTTGCCCGCCGCGCGGCCCAGTGGCCGGTCCATCGCCGTCACCAGGGCGACGGTGTGCACGCCGGCGGCCTCGCCGAGGCCGACCATCGTGCGGGCCAGCTCGCGGGAGCTCTCGACGTCCTTCATGAACGCCCCGCTGCCGGTCTTCACGTCCAGCACCAGCGCGTCGGCGCCCTCGGCGATCTTCTTGCTCATGATCGAGCTGGCGATCAGCGGGATCGACTCGACCGTGCCGGTGACGTCGCGCAGCGCGTAGAGCAGCTTGTCCGCCGGGGCCAGGTCGTTGCCCGCCGCGCAGATCACCGCCCCGACGTCGCGCAGCTGCTGCACGTATGCAGCGTCCGTCAGGTCGGCCCGCCAGCCGGGGATCGCCTCCAGCTTGTCCAGCGTGCCGCCGGTGTGCCCCAGCCCGCGGCCGGACAGCTGCGGCACCGCCACGCCGCAGGCAGCCACCAGCGGGGCCAGCGGCAGCGTGGTCTTGTCGCCCACACCGCCGGTGGAGTGCTTGTCGGCGGTCGGACGGCCCAGGCCGGTGAGGTCCTTGCGGACCCCGGAGTCGATCATCGCCTGGGTCCAGGCGGCCAGCTCGGCCGGCGTCATGCCGCGGAAGAACACGCTCATCAGCAGCGCGCTCATCTGCTCGTCGGGCACCCGGCCCGCGGTGTAGGCGCCGATCACCCAGCGGATCTGGTCACCGGTGAGCTCCACGCCGTCCCGCTTGGCCCGGATGACGTCGATCGCGTCGTGCGCACTCACCTCGAGGCCGGCTTCGCTGCGTCGCCGGCAGACCGCGTCGCGGCAGCCGTGAGGTCCTCGGGGCCGAACGCGTCCGGCAGCACCTCGCGCATCGGCACGATGCCCAGCGACACCGTCTCGATCATCATCTCTGCACCGCCGAACTCCCAGAGCAGCTGCCGGCACCGCCCGCAGGGCATCAGCGGCCGGCCGTCGCCACCCACGCACGCGACCGCGACCAGCCGGCCACCGCCGGAGCGGGCCAGCTCGCTGACCATGCCGCATTCGGCGCACAGCCCGATCCCGTACGAGGCGTTCTCCACGTTGCAGCCGGTGACCACCCGGCCGTCGTCGACGAGCCCGGCGACACCCACCGGGAAGTGCGAGTAGGGCGCGTAGGCGTGCGTCATCGCCTCCCGGGCGCACGCGCGCAGGGCGTCCCAGTCGATGTCGGGCATCAGTGTTCGCCCCTCCGGTAGACCAGGCCGTCCGCCTTGGGCATCCGCAACCGTTGGGAGGCCAGCGAGAGCACGAGCAGCGTGGTGATGTGCGGGGTGAAGGAGACGATGCCCGGGGGCAGCTCGTCGATGGTCAGGTACGCGGCGAGCGAGGCCGCGGCGAAGACCGCGGCCGTGATCGCCTGGGCGTACTTGCGCCGGGTGACCTGGAAGACCGCCACCCCGGCCAGCAGGACGGCGACCAGCAGCAGCAGTGCCACCACACCGGTCCGGCTGCGCAGCTGCAGGGCGTCGGCGAACCCGAACAGGCCCGCTCCTGCCGCCAGCCCGCCGGGCCGCCAGTTGCCGAAGATCAGCGCGGCCAGGCCGATGAACCCGCGGCCGTTGGTCTGGCCCTCGCGGTAGATGTTGGCGATGAACACCAGGAAGACGCCACCGAGGCCGGCCAGCCCACCGGACACGATCACGGCGATGTACTTCAGCCGGTAGACCGGCACGCCGAGGGAGTCCGCAGCGGCCGGGTTCTCCCCGCAGGACCGCAGCCGCAGCCCGAACGCCGTCTTCCACAGCAGCAGGTAGGACGCCGGCACCAGGAGCACCGCGACGACGGTCAGCACGCCGACGCCGGAGCTGACCCCGCGCAGCACCCCGGCCAGGTCGCTGATCAGGAACCAGTGCTTGCTCTCCAGGTCACCGAGCAGGTCCGGTCCCGACGACAGCACCGGCAGGGACACGCTCGGTGGCTGGGAGGACAGCGCCGGGGACTGGGTCACCCCGCCACCGGCCGGGTTGCCGGTGTAGAGGGTCTCGGAGAGGAACCGGACGACACCGGCGGCCAGGATGTTGATCGCGACGCCGGAGATGACGTGGTCGACCCCGAACGTCACGGTGGCCACGGCGTGCAGCAGCCCGCCGAGCGCACCCATCACGATCCCGCCGGCGACGGCACCGACCCAGCCCCACTGGTAGCCGGCGAACCCGGCCCCCCAGGTGCCCAGGATCATCATCCCGTCCAGGCCGATGTTGACCACGCCCGCGCGCTCGGCGAAGAGCCCACCGAGGGCCACCAGCAGCAGCGGCACGGCCAGCAGCAGGGTGGCCGACATCGTCGAGGACGACGTCAGCGCCTCCTGCCCGGAGACCACCCGCACGGCCGACATCAGCACCAGCAGGCCGACGACGATCCAGGTGACCCGGCGGCCCCGGCCGCCACCCAGGAAGAGCTCGGTGACCGGCCCGCGCGCGGGGGCCGCCGCCGACGTGGCGAGGGTGCTCATGAGGTGCTCCCCGTCGGGTCCGTGCGGCCGGCGGCCCCGCCGGCGTTGGTCAGGGCGGGTCCGGTCCCCGTCGTCGGGCCGTCCGGCGGTGGACCGCCGTCAGGGCCCTGCCCGCCACCGGTGCTGCCGTCCCCGGTCGACGGCGGGGCGACCGCGGCGTTGCCGGACTCGGCCTGGCGGCGGGCGACCCGACGGGACACCTCGTTGGCCACGACGACGGCCAGCACGATGGTGCCCTGGATGATCGTGACCACCGAGGACGGGATGCCGGCGATCTGCAGCGGCACCGCGGCCCGGTCCAGGAACGCGAACAGCAGCGCGGCGATCGCGATGCCCAGCGGGTTGTTGCGGCCCAGCAGGGCGACCGCGATGCCCAGGAAGCCCAGCCCCGAGGTGAAGCCGGTGCCGTAGCTGTGGTCGGCGCCCAGCAGGTCCGGCAGCCCGATCAGCCCGGCGATGGCACCGGACAGCAGCATCGTGGTGATCACCATCCGGCGGGCGTTCACGCCGCTGGCCGACGCCGCGGACGCCGACAGACCGGTGGCCCGCAGGTCGAAGCCGAACCGGGTGCGCTTGACGACCACCGCGACCACGACGCCGACCACGATCGCGACGAGCAGGAAGCCGTACAGCTGCCGGGGCGGGTCGGCGAGCCCGAACGCGCCGAGGACCCCGTTGAGCGAGGGGAACCAGCCCGACTCCGGGATCTCCTCGGTGGTGATGATCGAGGCGCCCGGTGCGCTGCCCCGCAGCGGGCCGGTGAGCAGGTACGACGCCAGCCCCAGCGCGATGAAGTTCAGCATGATCGAGCTGATCACCTCGCTGACCCCGCGGGTGACCTTGAGGACCGCCACGATCCCGGCCCACACGGCCCCGACCAGCATCGCGACGACGACGATCACCAGCACGTGCAGCGGGGCGGGCAGCGAGACAGCGGCCCCCGCGCCGGCGGCGAGCACGGTGGCCATCCGGTACTGGCCCTCGACGCCGATGTTGAACAGACCCATCCGGAACGCCACGGCCACCGCCAGGCCGGCCAGGAACAGCGGCACCGCACGGTTGAGCACCACGACGATCGCGGTGGTCTGCTGCGTCGGGGTGTCACCGAAGTCGACCATCACCTCCAGCGCGCGGAACGGGTCGACGCCGATCGCCAGCATCACGGCCGCGGAGATGACCAGCGCGATGACGACGGCCAGCACCGGAGCCAGCAGGGTCTGCCCGACCCGGGTCAGGGCTTTCACGCCGCACCCGCCGAGGTGCCGGAGACCGCACCGGTCATGTAGCCGCCGAGCTGCTCGGGGGTGACCGCACGGGGGTCCAGGGTGGCGACGACGGCACCGCGCAGCATGACCGTGAGCGTGTCGGACAGGCCGATCAGCTCGTCCAGGTCGGCCGAGATCAGCACGATCGCCATCCCCTCCGCACGGGCGTCCTTGAGCAGCTCCCAGATCACCGATTGGGCACCGACGTCGACGCCGCGGGTCGGGTGGGCGGCGATGAGCAGCCGCGGGCCCGCGCTCATCTCGCGGCCGACGATCAGCTTCTGCTGGTTCCCGCCGGACAGCGCCACGGCCAGGGTGTCCGGGCCCGGGGCGCGGACGTCGTACTCGCGCATGATCCGCTCGGTGTCGGCGATCGCACCCTTGCGGTCGATGAAGAGACCCTTGGCCGAGGGAGCCTCGGTCTGGTGGCCCAGCACCCGGTTCTCCCAGAGTGGCGCCTCGAGCAGCATGCCCTGGCGGTGCCGGTCCTCGGGGATGAAGCCGATGCCGCCTTCTCGGCGGGACCGGGTGGTCCACCCGGTGATGTCGTCGGAGCCCAGCACGATCGTCCCCGCGGCCAGCGGGCGCAGGCCCATGATCGCGTCCACCAGCTCGGCCTGGCCGTTGCCCTCGACCCCGGCGATCCCGAGGACCTCGCCCTCCCGCACGGTGAGCGTGACGTCGTCCACGGCGGGGCGGGCGCCCTGGCCACCGACGGTGACCCCGGACAGCAGCAGCACCGGCGTCTCGCGCACTGTGGAGGTCCGGCTCTGCGGGGTGGGCAGCTGCGCGCCGACCATCATCTCGGCCAGCTGCTTGGCCGTCGTGGTGGCCGGGTCCACGGTGCCCACGGTGGTACCGCGGCGGATGACGGTAATCGTGTCGGCGACCTTGCGGACCTCGTCGAGCTTGTGCGAGATGAAGATGACGGTGAGGCCCTCGCGCTTGAGCTCGGCCAGGTTGCCGAAGAGCTCGTCGACCTCCTGGGGCACCAGCACCGCGGTGGGCTCGTCCAGGATCAGCGTGGTCGCGCCGCGATAGAGCACCTTGGCGATCTCGACCCGCTGCCGGTCGCCCACACCCAGGTCCTCGACCAGGTCGTCGGGCTCCAGGCCCAGCGCGTAGGACTCGGAGATCTTCAGGATCGCATCGCGGGCGGCGGCACCGATGCCGTGCGCCTTCTCCGCCCCCAGGACGACGTTCTCCAGCACCGTCAGGTTGTCGGCCAGCATGAAGTGCTGGTGCACCATGCCGACCCCGGCGGCGATCGCGTCGGCCGGGCTCTTGAAGACGACCTCGCGACCGTCGAGCAGGATCTGGCCCTCGTCGGGGCGGTGCATGCCGTACAGGGTCTTCATCAGCGTCGACTTGCCGGCTCCGTTCTCCCCGACGATCGCGTGCACCTCGCCGCGGGCGACCCGCAGCTCGATGTCCCTGTTCGCGACCACACCGGGGAACCGCTTGGTGATCCCCCGCAGCTCGACCGCGAGCGGTGCTGACCCTGTCACTGGCTGCCTTCCTCGACGCGTCTTGCGGGTCGTTCTCGGTGCCGCACGATCTGCGGTTGCGGGCCGGTGAGGACCCGCCGTCGTCCCGACGGGGGGACGGTACACAGCAGAAACGACGGGCCCGGACGTGTACCGCCCGGGCCCGCCGTCAGTGCTGCAGGGACTGCTGCCGCCTCAGCGGCCCGAGGTCACGGGGTCTCGGGGACCGTGATCTCGCCGTCGACGATCTGCTGGGTGTAGTCGTCGATCGTGCTCTGGATGTCGTCGATGAACCCACCGGAGTAGGACAGGCCGACACCCTCGGTGGACAGGTCGTTGACGACGTCCGCGCCGCCCTCGACCGTGCCGTCGACGAACGTGCCGATGTAGGCCTCCACGGCGTTGTCGACCCGCTTGAGCACCGAGGTCATGATGACCGGCTGCAGCGAGGGGTCGCCGACCGTCTCGTACTGGTCGGAGTCGACCCCGATGGCCCGTCCGTTGGAGGCTGCGGCGGCAGAGAAGACGCCGATGCCCGAGCCACCGGCGGCGGCGTACACGATGTCGGCGCCGGCGTCGAACATGCCCTGGGCGACGACCTGACCCTTGGCCGGGTCGTTGAAGCCGGAGAAGTCACCGGCCGGGGAGATGTACTGGACGTCGATGATGATGTCCGGGTTCACCGCCTGCGCGCCCGCGACGTAGCCGGCCTCGAAGCTCTGGATGAGCGGGGTCTCGACGCCGCCGACGAAGCCGATGTGGCCGGTCTCGGACTTGGTGGCAGCCGCGACGCCACCGAGGAACGAGCCCTCGTTGGCGGCGAAGAGCAGACCAGTGACGTTGTCGGCCACGTCCACGCCGGTGGAGTCGACGATGGCGAAGTCGACGTCGGGGTACTGCTGGGCGACGTCGCCGATCACGTCGCCGTAGGCGAAGCCCACCGCGATGATCGGGTTGAAGCCCTGGTCGGCCAGCTGGGTGAGGAGGTCGGCCCGGTTGGACGCATCGCTGTTGGGCGAGAGCTCCTGGATGTTGTCCTCGACGGTGCCGCCGAAGGCCTCCACGGCAGCCTCGACACCCGCGTACGCGGAGTCGTTGAAGGACTTGTCCCCGCGGCCGCCGGTGTCGTACGCAAGCCCGATCTGGGGCAGGTCACCGCTGTCGCTGGCGCCGCTCCCACCGCTGCTGCTGGTGTTCTCGTCGCTGGCACAGGCGGCCAGGGCCAAGCTGCCGGCCAGCAGCAGGGCTGCGACCTTCATCCCACGCGCTCGGCGCAAGACGATCTCCTCTCGTATGGGGCGTCCGCCCGCCCACGGGTGGGGGTGCGCCCCGGGGTGTGCACTCCGGTCCCGCTGCCGGCGGCCCCGGTGTCCGGTGGCGCCTGCAGCGACTCGGGCACGCTATCCACGGCCTGTGGCGCCGCGGGGGTTCCCCGGGACACCGAGACCCGATCGTTAGGACCCGGCTCCACCCTGCACACACCGCAGCTGCCTGCGGACCCCCGCGTGCCGCGGGCGGAGGCCCGGGCACCCCCCGGTTAGCGTCACCCCCCATGCGATCCCTGCTGCCCGGCGCCCGGACGGCGGCGCGCACCCTGGCGCTGACGTTGGTCACCGGTCTGACCCTCCTGGTCGCGGCCCCTGCGGCCGTGGCCGAGGACGGCACCGGGACCCCAACCGCCGCGGCCCGGCTCACCGTGGACCCCGCGGCACCCACCCCGACCGCCCCGCCGGACGGCGGCCCGCAGCAGGGCACCGCGCCCGACGGCAGCACCGTCGGCGGCGAGGGCCTGGACACCCGCGGCCTGGTCACCGTCGACGGCGCGCCGGCCCTGCCCGAGGGCATCGACGCGCACGGCTGGGTGGTCGCGGACATGGACTCCGGCGAGGTGCTCGGCGCCCAGGACCCGCACGGCCGCTACTACCCGGCCAGCACGCTCAAGACCCTCACCCTGCTCACCCTGGCCCCGCGACTGGACCCCACGCTCGTCGTCGAGGGCACCCGGGAGGACGAGTCCGTGGAGGGCAGCCGGGTCGGCCTGGTCGCCGGCGGCCAGTATCCGGTGTCGCTGCTCTTCGACGCGCTGGTCATGCAGTCGGGTAACGACGCGGCCAACGCGCTGGCCCGGGCGGCCGGCGGGGTGGAGGCCACGCTGGCGGCGATGAACGCCAACGCCGAGCGGATCGGCGCACTGGACACCGTCGCCGGCACGCCGTCCGGGCTGGACGTCGCCGGGCAGACCTCCTCGCCCTACGACCTGGCGCTGATCATGGCGCAGCTGGTCGACGACCCGACCACCGCGGCGATCCTGCAGACCCGGACGGCGCAGATGCCGCCGGTTGCCGGGCTGACCGAGGGCTACCAGATCCAGACCCAGAACACCCTGCTCACCGACTACCCCGGCACCCTGGGCGGCAAGACCGGCTTCACCGACGCCGCCCGGCACACCTTCGTCGCGGCCGCCGAGCGCGACGGCCGCCGGCTCGTGGTCAGCCTGATGCAGACCGAGCGCTACCCGGTGAGCACCACCGAGCAGGCCGAGCGGCTGCTGGACTGGGGCTTCTCCACGGCCGCGGGCTCCGACGGTGTCGGCCGGCTGGTCGACCCGGGTGAGACCGAGCCGGTCCAGCTGCCCTCCGCGGCCACCCCGGAGGACGGCTCGCTGTCCGCCGACGACGCGTTCACCGGGGCACCGAGCCCGGCGTCGGCGGCCAGCGGCTCCGGGGAGGAGTCGCCGCTGCTGCCGATCGGTCTCGCCGTGGGGGCGGCGGCCATCATCGGCGGCACCGTGCTGGGACGACGGCGTGCGGTGCGCGTCGTCCCGGCGGGTGCGGTCAGTCCTCCGGCGCGTCGGGCACCGGTCGACGACGACGCAGCCGGCGGGGCAGCAGGCTCGACGAGGCGGCCCCCGCCACCGCGCCGGCGGCGATGAGCCCGGCCGCGAGGACCCAGGGCCTGGGCCCGGCGGCCCGCTCGTCCACCAGCACGACGTCCGGGAGCCGGGTGGGCGCCTCGGGACCGAGTGGCACCTCGGTGTCGGCGTGCTCGACGGCCGGGAGGGTCGCCGTCCACGCGGCGGCGAAGAAGGCGAACCGGGCCACCACGTTGATCCAGACCACCAGGCCGACGACGCTGCCCAGCGTGGCGGCGGTGACGTTGCCCGACAGCAGCGTCAGGTAGTAGCCACCGACGAACTTCAGCACCTCGAACCCGAGGGCACCGAAGAGCGCACCGGGCAGCAGCTCGCGGTAGCGGTACGGGGTGCTCGGCACGCCCTTGAGCAGCCAGAGGAACACCAGGGTGTCTCCCGCCAGCGCCAGGCCGATGCCCAGCGCCGCGGTGAGGAGGAAGAACCCGGGCACCTCGTCGACGCCGAGCAGGCCCAGCACGTAGGACGACGCGGCCGTCGTCGCGGTGCTCAGCGCGATGGTGAGCACGCCCACGGTGGCGAATCCGACGAGCACGAGGGCGTCCTTGAGCCGGTCGCCGAGGAAGTCGGGCTGGTCGGGCTGCCCGCGCCAGACGATGTCCATCCCGACCCGCAGCTTGTCCACCGCGCCCAGCCCGACGAACAAGAAGCCGGCCAGGCCGATGACCCCGGTGGTGCCGCGGGCATCGATGGCCCGGGTGACCTGGTCGGCCAGCTGCTCCCCCGTCCCGCCGGGCACGGCGCCCCGGATCGCCTCGATCAACTGGAGCTGCAGGAGCGGGGACCCGGCCAGCACGAAGCCCGCCACCGAGGCCGCCAGCAGGACGACGGGGAACAGCGCCAGGAAGACGTAGTACGTGACGCTGGAGGCCAGCATGTCGCCCTGGGCGCGGTTGTACCGGCCACCGGCGTGCACCGCGTGGTCCAGCCAGGGCGAGCGGGCTCGCCCGCGGTGCAGCAGGTCGGTCAGCCGGTCGACGAGCCGGGTGATCGCGTTGCCCTGCTGGGCGCCGTCGGAGGGTGCGGTCACCGGCAGGATCCTCCCAGCCGGTGTCCAGCTCCGCCGACCGGCCCACCGGGGCTCACCGGGCGGGGCTCACCGGGCGGGGCTCACCGGGCGCGGCTCACCGGGCGCGGCTCAGCGAGCCGGGCTCGGCGAGCCGGGCTCAGTGGGCGGGGCCGGTGAGCGGGTACTGCCGGGCCACGGCCCAGGCGCCGCTGGGCAGCTGCTCGAACTCGGTGAAGTGCTCGACCCGGAAGTCCACGGCCAGGTCGGACAGCTCGCCGGCCACCATGTCGAGCATGTCCGGGGGCACGTCGTGGGCCACCGTCACGTGCGGGTGGTACGGGAAGGCGAGCGGGCGCTGCAGCGGGCCGCTGCGCACATCGGTGGCGATCTGCGCGCAGTCCGGGACGCCGTCCGCGACCGCCACGAACACGACCTCGGACACCGGCCGGAAGGTGTCGGTGCCGCGCAGTCGGAGGGAGAACGGCGGGTGCCGGCGGGCGACCTCGGCCAGGTGCCCGGCGATGCTGGTGCGGTCGGCGACCGGCACCTCGGTGGGGGGCAGCAGCGTCACGTGTGGCGGCACCACGCTGGCCTGCGGGTCGCCGCACTTGGTGCGCCAGTCCACGAGCAGCTGCGCCCACGGCTCGGGGACGTCGACGACGACGCCGATGACCGCGCTCTCGGCGGCGCTCCGGTGGGCCCGGCGCGGCACGAACGTGTCGTCGTGCCGACGGGGTGGGGAGGTCACCGGGCGGTCCGTGCGCGGGGGGTGGCCCGGGTCCTCACCGGACCCCCGCGGGGGGCAGGAAGCCGATCCGGTCGTACACCGTGGCCAGCGTCGGGGCGGCGACCTCGCGGGCCCGGGCGGCACCGGCGGCCAGCACCTGCTCCAGCTCGGTGGTGTCGGCCAGCAGCTCGGCGGTGCGGGCCTGGACCGGGGCGAAGGCGTCGGTGACGACCTCGGCCAGCTCCTTCTTCAGGTCGCCGTACCCGCGGCCGGCGAACCGCTCCTCCAGCTCCGGGACGGGGACCCCGGAGAGGGCGGAGTGGATGGTGAGCAGGTTGCTGACCCCGGCCTTGCCCTCGGGGTCGAAGACGACCTCGCGGCCGGTGTCGGTGACCGCGCTGCGGATCCGCTTCGCCGTCACCTTCGGGTCGTCGAGCAGGTTCACGCAGCCGGCCTCGGGGAGGCTCTTGCTCATCTTCTTGTCCGGCTGCTGCAGGTCCAGCACCTTGGCCGCACCGGAGGGGATGTAGGCCTCCGGGACCACGAAGGTGTCGCCGAACCGGCTGTTGAACCGGGTGGCCAGGTCGCGGGTCAGCTCCAGGTGCTGGCGCTGGTCCTCACCGACCGGCACCCGCTGCGCCCGGTACAGCAGGATGTCCGCGGCCTGCAGGACCGGGTAGGTGAACAGCCCGACGCTGGTGCCCCCGGTGCCCTGCCGACTGGACTTGTCCTTGAACTGGGTCATCCGGCTGGCCTCGCCGAACCCGGTCAGGCACTGCAGCACCCAGCCCAGCTGGGCGTGCTCGGGCACGTGGCTCTGCACGAAGAGCGCGCTGCGGGACGGGTCGACACCCAGGGCGAGCAGCTGCGCGGCCGAGACCAGCGTCCGACGACGGAGCACCGCCGGGTCCTGCTCGACGGTGATCGCGTGCAGGTCGACGACGCAGTAGAAGGCGTCGTGGTCGGCCTGCATGCTGACCCACTGCCGCAGCGCACCCAGGTGGTTGCCGAGGTGGAAGGAGTCCGCCGTCGGCTGGATGCCGGACAGCACGCGGGGAGCAGGCACGTCGCTCATCGAACCACGCGTCCCACCCGTACCGGTCCCGGACCCGCGGGACCGGTCCCGCCTGTCAGGCCGGAGAACCCACCCCGAGGACCTCGGCGGCCACCGCGTCCAGCGCCTCGAGGAAGACGTCGTCCTCCTCGGGGGTGCCCACGGTGACCCGCACGCCCTCGCCGGCGAAGGGCCGGGTGATGACGGCGCGGGCCTCCAGCGCGGCGGCCAGCGCGGCGGCCCGCTCCCCGACGGCCAGCCACACGAAGTTCGCCTGGCTGTCGGCGACGGCGTGGCCCCGCTCGCGCAGCGCCGTCGTCAGCCGGGTGCGCTCGGCGGTGACCTCGGCGACCCGGCGGCGCACCTCGTCCTCGCTGGCCAGGGCCGCGACGGCGGCGGCCTGGGCCACCATCGAGACGCTGAACGGCACGTGCGTCTTGCGCACGGCCTCGGCCACGGCCGGGTCCTCGGCGAGCAGGTAGCCCACCCGCAGGCCCGCGAGGCCCCAGGCCTTGGAGAAGGTGCGCAGCACGGCCACATTGGGCCGCCCGCGCATCAGCTCGACACCGTCGGGGACGTCGGCGTCGGTGACGAACTCGCGGTAGGCCTCGTCCAGTACGACCAGGGTGCTGACCGGGACGGCGTCCAGGAAGCGCTCCAGGGCAGCCCGCCGGACCGCCGTCCCGGTGGGGTTGTTCGGGTTGCAGACCAGCACCACCCGGGTGGTGTCGTCGATCGCGGCCACCAGCGCGTCCAGGTCGTGGGTGTCGGCCGGGCCGCCGTCCTCGCCGGCCAGCAGCGGGACCTGCACCGCTCGGGCGCCGGCGACCTGGGCGAGCAGCGGGTACATCTCGAAGGAGCGCCAGGCGTAGACGATGCTCGTGCCGGGGTCGCAGTAGGACTGCGCGACCTGCTGCAGCAGGGTCACCGCACCGCACCCGGTGGCCACCTGCGCGGGCTGCACGCCGTAGCGGGTGGCCAGCGCCGAGGTCAGCACCGCGGCGCCGTTGTCCGGGTAGCGGTTGGTCTCCCCGACCACCGCGGTGACCGCCGCGACGACGGCGGGCAGCGGCGGGAACGCCACCTCGTTGGAGGCCAGCTTGACCGCCCGCGGGACGCCGATCTCCCGGGCCAGGTCCGCCGGGTTGCGCCCGGGCCGGTAGGCGGGCAGGGCGGACACTGCAGGACGGGGGCTGACCACGGGGAGGGCTCCTCGGTCGTCTGGGAGGCTGTGCGCATGCGAGTTCTCGTCGCCGGTGGAGCCGGCTACATCGGCAGCGTAGTCACGGCCTCCCTGCTCGAGGGGGGTCACGAGGTGACCGTGCTGGACGACCTGTCGACCGGTCACGCCGACGCCGTCCCGGACGGCGCGACCCTGGTCCGGGCCTCGCTGCACGACTCCGCCCCGGTGCTCGCCGACGTCCGGCCCGAGGCGGTGCTGCACTTCGCGGCCAAGAGCCTCGTCGGCGCCAGCCAGGTCTCCCCGCAGGACTACTGGCACACCAACGTCGGCGGCTCGCTGGCCCTGCTGGAGGCGATGCGCGCCGTGGACTGCCGGCGGATCGTCTTCTCCTCGACCGCGGCCACCTACGGCGAGCCCGAGTCGGTGCCGATCACCGAGGACGCGCCCACCCGGCCGACCAACACCTACGGCGCTTCCAAGCTGGCCGTGGACCACATGCTGACCTCCTACGCGGTGGCCCACTCCTTCGCCGCCGTCAGCCTGCGGTACTTCAACGTCGCCGGCGCCGGGCACGGCCGGGGTGAGCGGCACGCCACCGAGACGCACCTGATCCCCATCGCGCTGCAGGTCGCCGCCGGCACCCGGGAGACGATCACCGTCTACGGCGAGGACTACCCCACCCCCGACGGCACCTGCGTGCGGGACTACGTGCACGTGCTGGACCTGGCCGACGCGCACCTGCTGGCCCTGCCGGCACCGGCCGCGGGCGAGCACCGGGTCTACAACCTGGGCAACGGCACCGGGTTCAGCGTGCAGCAGGTCGTGGACGCCGTCCGCGAGGTCACCGGGCACCCGGTGCCGGTCGTCGTCGGCGAGCGGCGGGCCGGCGACCCGGCCCAGCTGGTGGCCTCCTCGGCGCGGATCCGGGCCGACCTGGGCTGGACGCCGCAGCACGCCGAGCTGACCACGATGGTCCGCGACGCCTGGGCGCTGCTCAGCTGATCTCCTGGGTGGCGGCGGCGCCCGCGCGCAGGGTGTCGCCGTCCATCTCCGGCGGCGGGGCCGGGGAGACGCTGAGCCGGGCGATCCGTCGTCCGTCCAGCTCGGTGACCGTCAGCGCCCGGCCCTCGACCTCGACGGCATTCCCGATCGCCGGAATCCGGCCGAGCTCGGCGAGCACCCAGCCGGCGACTGTCTCGTAGGGGCCCTCGGGCAGGTGCAGGCCGGTGGCCCCGGCGAAGTCGTCCAGGTTGAGCAGGCCCTCGACGTCGTGCGGGCCCTCGGCCGGGTCGTCGTTGTCCGGGGCGGCGTCCTCGTCGTACTCGTCGTAGATCTCCCCGATGACCTCCTCGATGAGGTCCTCCAGGGTGACGATGCCGTCGGTGCCGCCGTACTCGTCGACGACGATCGCCAGGTGCTGGCTCTCCTTGCGCATCTCCGACAGCGCGGTGAGCACCCCGGCGGTGCCGGGCAGCTGCTTGACCTCGCGGGCCAGGTCGCCGACGGTCGCCGCCCGCCCGGCCGGGTGGTTGGGCAGGAACAGGTCCCGGACGTGCACGAAGCCCACGATGTCGTCCTGGCTCTTGCCGACGACCGGGTAGCGGCTGCGACTGGACTCCGCGACCTGCCTGGCCGCGCGGCTGGCCGTGGTGGAGGCGTCCAGGAAGTCGACCTCGGTGCGCGGGGTCATCACCTCGCGGACCTCCCGGTCACCGGCCCGGAAGACCTCGTCGATCAGCCGGCGCTCGTCGCTGGACAGCGACTCGTGCGCAGCGACCAGACCGCGCAGCTCTTCCTGGCTGATCGACTCCCCGCTCTGCTTGGGGTCCCCGCCGAGCAGCCGGACCAGCAGGTCGGTGGAGCGGGACAGCAGCCAGATGACCGGTCGGAAGGCCGCCGCGATCCGGTTGAGCGGTCCCGCGACGGCGAGGGCGAAGCCCTCGGCCCGCTGCAGCGCCAGGCGCTTGGGGGTCAGCTCGCCGACGACCAGGGACAGGTAGCTGATCCCGATGGTGACCAGCACGAAGCTCAGCGGGTCCGCGACGCCCTCGGTCAGGCCGAGGCGGACCAGCCACTCGCCCAGCGGCGCGGACAGCGTGCTGGCACCGAACGCCGCGGAGAAGAACCCGGCCAGCGTGACGCCGACCTGCACCGCGGCCAGGAACCGGTTGGGCTCGCTGAGCAGCGTGGTCAGGGCCCTGCCGCGCTTGCCACGCTCGCCCAGCGCGCGGACCTGGGACTCGCGCAGCGAGACCAGGGCGATCTCCGCGCCGGCGAAGGCTCCGCCGATGAGCACGAAGACGACGACCATGACGATGTTGAGCCAGACGTCGCTCACCGGCGGCGCGCTCCTCTGTGGGTTGGTCGGGTGCTGGCTGGGACGCGGTCCAGGGTCCCGTGTCCGGTGCGGACGGTCCACCCGGCAACGGCAGACGGCGTCGCCGGGTTCCGGGAGGTGGCGCTGGGGGTGGTTGCTCTGTGTCGCGCCCACCGCACACGCTCCGCACCCGGCTACGGTCCTCTGGCGTGACCCGAGCCGGCACGCACCGTTGCCGCCCCCGCGCGCGACGGTGGCTGCCGGCCCTCGCCGTCGTCACGGTGCTGGCGGTGATCGGCGGGGTGCTCTGGCTGCTGGCCCCCTCCCCCGATGCCGAGCCGGCCGGGGCGACCGGGGCGGCCACCACGACATCGGCAACCGCCTCGACCACGGTGACCACTCCCCCGCCGCCGAGCCCCACGACCCCACCGCCGACGAGCGTGCCGACGGCGACCACGGCAGCCCCGCCGACCACCGCGTCCCCGGAGCCGGCGCCCGTGGTGGAGGCCCCCGCCCCTGTCCCGAATCCGGCGCCGGCGCTCGCGCCCGCGCCCGCGGCGGACCCGGGTGTCGAGGCCGAGGTGCTGGCATTGGTCAACGCCGAGCGGGCGGCCGCTGGCTGCGGCGCGGTGTCCGGTGACGGCGGCCTGGCCGGGGTCGCCCGGGCGCACAGCGCCGACATGCGCGACCGCGGCTTCTTTAGCCACACCTCCCCGGAGGGTCTGAGCCCGTTCGACCGGGCCGCGGCCGCCGGTGTCTCCGGGTCGCGGGCGGAGAACATCGCCCAGGGCCAGCCGGACGCCGCCTCGGTCATGGCCGCCTGGATGGCCAGCCCCGGCCACCGCCGGGCCAACATCCTGGACTGCAGCCTGACCCGGCTGGGCGTCGGCGTCGCCCAGGGCGCCGGCGGCCCCTGGTGGACCCAGCTCTTCGGCTCCTGACCCCCCGCAGCCCGTGCCCGAAACCCGCCCGCGGCGTTCCCGCCATCCACAGGAGGCGCTCCCAGCCCGGCCTGGTTCGGGGAACGCGGGGTCTGTAGCGCTGAGGAGCCCCCTGGTTCCCCGAAGCGGGGGCTGGGAAGCAGCGGCGGCCCGCCAACGGCGCCGGCCCCCGCGCCCCCGGGGGGGGGGGGGGGGGGCGGGGGGGGGCCTCGCGGGCTTACCTGTGGTGGGGGGCGGCCGGGGGGGGGGCCGCGGCCGGGGGGGGGGGGGGGCCCCGGCGGGGCGGCGGCGGGGGGGGCCGGGGGGGGGCGGGCGGCGCCGCGGCCCCCCGCGGCGCGCGCCCGCGGCCCCGCGCCGCCGCCCCGCCGCGCGGCCC
>JBBSVA010000071.1:0-17428 GCA_038233915.1 Mycobacteriales bacterium
GGCCAGCGCCGGCTCCCAGCCGGCCACCGACATGGCGCGCAGCAGGAACGCGTCGAGCACCAGGCCCGGCGGGTGCGACCGGTCGGCCAGTGACCGCAGCGCCCCGATGACCAGCAGGAACATCCGGAGCGAGGGCTCCTTCTCCTCCGCCGTCAGCCGGTCGGCGGTCTCCAGCACGGCGGTGCCGGCGGTGTAGCAGGGGTAGTCCCCGACGATCCGCGGACCGTAGGAGTGCAGCGACTCCGCCTGGCTGACGATGTCGAGGTTCCGGCCGGTGTAGAGCTGCAGGTCGACGTGGCTGAAGGGCTCCAACCGCGCACCGAACTTGCTCCTGGTCCGCCGGACGCCCTTGGCCACCGCGCGCACCTTGCCGGTGCGCCGGGTGAGCACGGTGATGATCCGGTCGGCCTCGCCGAGCTTCTGCACCCGCAGGACGACGCCCTCGTCCCGGTAGAGCGCCTGCGGGGTGTGTCCACTCACGGGGTACCCACTCAGTAGCCGAGCCGGTTGAGCTTCTTCGGGTCGTCCTGCCACTCCCCCAGCACGGTGACGTGCAGGTCCAGGTGCACCCGGCCACCGAGCAGGTGCTCCAGGCCGACCCGGGCCTCGCTGCCGATCGCCTTGATCGTCGAGCCACCCTTGCCCAGCAGCATCGGCTTCTGGCTGGCCCGCTCGACGTGCAGCAGCACGTGCAGCTCGGTGAAGACCGCCTCGGGGTCG
The DNA here is from genome assembly GCA_038233915.1 of Mycobacteriales bacterium. GTDB lineage: Bacteria > Actinomycetota > Actinomycetes > Mycobacteriales > Geodermatophilaceae > Klenkia. The sequence goes on from JBBSVA010000071.1 coordinate 721, forward strand.
CGCGGGTCGGGCTTGCGGATGATCTCCTCGACGCTGACGGCGAGGGAGTGCGGCACCTCCTGGCGGACCTTCTCCAGGGCGGCCTCGCGGACCAGCTCGGCGATCTGCCGCTCGGTGTCGGAGTCGGTGAGCTGGTCCTCGGGGTAGAGCTGCGGCCCCTCGGGCAGCATTCCGATCAGCAGCTCGGCGAGCAGTTCGACCTGGTCGCCGGCCACTGCGGACACCGGCACGATGTCGCGGGCCTCGATCAGCTCGGTGGCCGCGATCAGCTGGCTGGTGATCGCCTTCTTGGACGCCACGTCGGTCTTGGTCACCACCAGCACGACCGGGGTGGTGACGTTCTTCAACTGCCGGGCGATGAACGCGTCGCCTGCACCGACCGGCTGGTCGGCCGGGATGCAGAACACGATGACGTCGACGTCGGCCAGGGTGTCCCGGACCACGTCGTTGAGCCGCTGGCCCAGCAGGCTCTTGGGCTTGTGCAGCCCGGGGGTGTCGACCAGCACCAGCTGACCCGCGGGCCGGTGCACGACCCCCCGGATCGCGTGCCGGGTGGTCTGCGGGCGGTTGCTGACGATGCCGACCTTATCGCCCACCAGGGCGTTGGTGAGCGTCGTCTTGCCCGCGTTGGGGCGGCCGACGAGGGCGACGAAGCCACTGCGGTGCGGCGGTGCGGGGGTGCTCACCGGCTCAGTCTCCCACCGGCCACCGACGTTCCCCGCGTGCCGGACGCCGGGCCCCTGCGACGATGGGGTGCATGGCCCGCCGACAGCGACGAGAGAACGACGAGCCACCGGCGGTCCGCGCCGCCCGTGACCGGGAGCGGCACGTCAGCCAGGTCACCAGCTACGGCTTCGTGGCCCGGCGGGGACCCAAGCGCTCGGTCACCGTGCAGCCGGCCCCGCTGCGGTACTGGCAGTACGTCGCGGTCAGCCCGCTGGTGGCCGCGGCGACCGTGGCCGCCGTCGTCGTCTGGCTGCTGGTGCTCGCGCTGGTCGACGGCGCGGCGGCCGCCACGGACGAGGCGCCGCTGGCCGTCGGGCTGGGCCTGCTGGTCCTGGTGCTGGCCACCGGCCGGTTCACCGTCTCGGACTTCGGCGTCTCCACCGACATCGCCGGCCTCCGGCAGACCTCGTCGTTCGGCATCGTGCCGCTGGTGCTCGTGGAGGACGTCGCCGTCGCCCCGGCCCCGGCGGACTGGCCCCGGGCCAAGCGCCGCGGGGGCTGGTGGCCCGGCCGCACCCGGGTCGTCGTCCGGCACCTGGGCAGCGACGGCGTGGCGGACAAGGCGTTCAGCGTCTGGGTCCGCGACCCGGCCGACGTCGCCGAGGCGCTGGACCGCCCGCTCAGCTGACCGTCGTCACCAGGACGCCGTCCGGGCCGGCCAGGTGCACCGGCGCGGTCGCGGTCAGGTCGTGCACCGCGGCCAGGCCCGCAGCCTCGACGGCATCGGCGTCGCTGACCACGGCGGCGGCCTCCAGGCCCTCCACCCCGCTGCTCACGGCGGCGGCGACGGCGGCCTGCAGCGCGGTCAGCTGCAGCGAGGGCAGCCCGACGGTGGCCGCCAGGTAGGTGCGGCCGTCGGTGTCCCGGACGGCGGCCCCCTCCGCCGCACCGGTGCGGCCGCGCGCCGACCGGGCGAGGGTGACGAGCTTGGCGTCCTCGGGCTGCAGATCGGTCACGGTGGGTCAGTTTTCCACGGTGGCCGGCTGGCCCTCGCGGGCGGTCTGCGCGGCGTCATCAGGGTCCAGGGTGTCCACATCGGTGCCCTGCGGCACCCGGGTCACCAGCAGCGTGTCCACCCGGTTGCGGCGTCCCCCGGTGGACTCGGCCAGCAGGTGCAGCTCGCCGACGACGGTCTCCGAGCCCTCGATGGGCACCCGGCCGATCGCCCGGGCCAGCAGCCCGCCCACGGTCTCGACGTCGTCGTCCTCGGGCAGCTCGACCCGGAACAGGTCGGCCAGGTCCTCCACCGGGAGCCGGGCGGTGACCCGGTAGGCGCCGTCCGGGAGCTCCTCGACCGGCGGACGCTGCACGGTGTCGTGCTCGTCGTCGATCTCCCCGACGATCTCCTCGAGAATGTCCTCGATGGTCAGCAGCCCGGCGAACCCGCCGTACTCGTCGACCACGACGGCCATGTGGATCCGGCGGGCCTGCATGTCGCGCAGCAGCACGTCGACCGGCTTGGACTCCGGCACGAAGGAGGCCGGGCGCATCAGGTCCTCGACCCGGGTCCGGCTGGTGTCCTGGTCGCCCTGGGTGCGCCGGACCAGGTCCTTGAGGTAGACGACACCGACCACGTCGTCGACGTTCTCCCCGATCACCGGGACCCGGCTGAACCCGCTGCGCAGGGCCAGCGCGAGGGCCTGGCGCAGGGTCTTGGTGCGCTCGATGAAGACCACGTCCGGCCGCGGGACCATCACCTCGCGGGCGATCGTGTCGCCCAGCTCGAAGACCGAGTGGATCATCGCCCGCTCGCCGGACTCCACGACCCCGCGCTCCTCGGCCATGTCGACCAGCTCGCGCAGTTCGACCTCGGTGGAGAACGGGCCCTCGCGGAAGCCGCGGCCCGGGGTGATCGCGTTGCCCAGCAGGATCAGCAGCGTGGAGACCGGGCCGAGCAGCCGGCCCAGCAAGCGGGTGAGCCCCGCCGTCCGCAGCGCAACCGGGTAGGCGTGCTGGCGGCCCAGGGTGCGCGGGCCGACCCCGATCAGCACGTAGCTGACCACGGTCATCACCGCCGCCGCGGTGACCACGCCGCCCCCGACGCCGTCGAAGACGACGAACAGGATGACCGCGATCAGCACCGCGGCGGTCATCTCGCAGGCGATCCGCAGCAGCAGCAGCAGCGACACGTGCCGGGCCCGCTCGTCCAGCACGGCGAGCAGGGCGTCGGCGCCCTTGGCCCGGTCCCGGCGCATCTCCTCGACCCGGGCCCGGGAGATCCCGGCCAGGGCGGAGTCGATGGCGGCGAAGACGCCGGCGACCGGGACGAGCAGGACGGCGATCACCAACAGGGTGACCGCGGTGGAGCTCATCGCCCGTCGGTCTCCACGGGGGCGCCGGTCACCTGGTCCCGCGGGACGGCCCGGAAGCCCTCCAGCAGCGAGGACTGGAGACCGAACATCTCCTTCTCCTCCTCGGGCTCCATGTGGTCGTAGCCCAGCAGGTGGAGCACGCCGTGGGTGGCCAGCAGCAGCAGCTCGTCGTCCATGGTGTGGCCGGCGGCGCGGGCCTGGCGGATGGCGACCGCCGGGCAGAGCACGACGTCACCCAGCAGCTCGGGACCCGGGTCGGGGTCGTCGGGCCGGGCGGTGTCCAGCTCGTCCATCGGGAAGGCCAGCACGTCGGTCGGGCCCTTCTCGCCCATCCACCGCTCGTGCAGGCTGGCCATGTAGTCCACGTCCACGCAGAGCACGGACAGCTCCGCGAGGGGGCTGACCTCCAGCTCCCCCAGCACGTAGCGGCAGATGCCGGTCAGCGACGTCTCGTCGACGGCGATCTCGGACTCGTTGGCGACCTCGACGGCCACGGGTCAGCTGCCCTTCTGCCGGCGGGGGCCGGTGTTGTGCACGGCGGGGCGGGTCGCCTGGGCGGTGTCCCAGCGCTCGTAGGCGTCCACGATGTCCCCGACCAGGCGGTGCCGGACGACGTCGGAGCTGGTGAGCAGGGAGAAGTGCACATCGTCGATGCCGGTGAGGATCTCCCGGACGACCCGCAGGCCCGAGGGGGCACCGCCGGGCAGGTCGACCTGGGTGACGTCGCCGGTGACGACCATCTGGGAGCCGAAGCCCAGCCGGGTCAGGAACATCTTCATCTGCTCGGCGGTGGTGTTCTGGGCCTCGTCGAGGATGACGAACGCGCTGTTGAGGGTGTTGTGCGTGACGATGAAGTCGTCGGTGACGTAGAGCGAGTCGGCTGCGGCGACCTGGATGCACACCGTCTCGCGCCGTCCGGCCGGCCGGATGCTGTCGATGGACCGCATCGGACGGCCACCGCCGGTGGCGTCGTAGGCAGCCTTCTTGCGGGTCAGCCGGAAGGGCTGGACGCCCGCGGGGAGTCGGATGTCCAGGCAGTAGGAATCGGCGCGATAGCCGACAGAGCGACCGTTCGCGCGGCCCGGCTTGCGTCCTGCTGCCGGACGAGTGCGCTGGTAGACGACACCGCCGAGCGACCGGACGAGGAAGACGACGTCGTCCCGCAGTCGGTCCGAGGTGGTCGAGTACTGCACGCGACACGTCCGCCCGCGCTGCAGCACCGGGCCACCGTCGGTGTCCAGCAGGCCCTGCAGCACAGCGGTGCGGACGTCGACCGAGTTCTGCAGGTAGCTGACCGGCACGAACGTCGTGCCCGAGCGGGTCCCGGCCAGGCCGAGGTCGCGGAGCACGGCGGTGACCGGGTTGGTGACAGCGAGACCCACGGTGCCGCGGACGCCGTCGCGACCCCGTGTCGTGTTGTTGAGCACGTAGTCGTAGCCGGCCTTGTGCCGCACGTCGACACCGGGCAGCGCGTCGGCGAGGGCGTGGGCCAGCTCGACGTCCGCGGTGGTGAAGCCGGGAGTGCTGGCCGTGGTCAGACACCCGTCTCCGAGGAGGAGCCCCAGCGCGTAGGCGTCCATGGGCACGTCCCGGGGCTCCATCTGCACCTGCGCAACGACCGGCAGCTCGAAGCGACGCGCGTGTGCCGCTCGGAGCCTGCCGGCCATGTCCTTCGTCTGCAGCGTCCTGGTCTTCCCGCGCCGTCGGTCGCTGGCGGTGGTGACCGTCCACAGGTGCTCTGCACAGGCCAGGGTCGAGGCGCCGTCCTGGGTGGACACCCGGTAGACGTCCTTGACCCCCTGCGGGAAGACGCCCAGCACCGGCGTGGGCCGCCCGTCGAACCCTGTGACCAGGTCACCCACGCGGAGCGACCCGATGGGCCGGAAACCGGTCGGCGTCATCACCGGAGCGTCCGTCGGCTGGGCCCTGCCACGCATGTAGGCCAGCGGGGCGACCTCGATCGTGCCCGAGGCCATCAGCCGCGGGATCGACTCGGGGTCGACCATGTCGTGCAGCGCGTCGTACAGCGGCCGCAGGTAGGGGTCGATCTTCTCGCTCAGCGTGCCGGGCAGGAAGCCCAGCCGCTCGCCGGCCTCGACCGCGGGGCGGGTCAGGATGATCCGGTCGACCTGCTTGGTCTGCAGCGCCTGCACGGCCTTGGCCATCGCCAGGTAGGTCTTGCCGGTGCCGGCCGGGCCGATGCCGAAGACCACGGTGTTCTGGTCGATGGCGTCCACGTAGTGCTTCTGGTTCAGCGTCTTGGGCCGGATCGTGCGCCCACGGCGGTTGATGATGTCCAGGCTGAGCACCTCGGCCGGCCGCTCGGTGCCCCCCGCGCGCAGCATGCCGACGACCCGGCGCACCGAGTCCGGGCGCAGCACCTGGCCGGTGCGGACCAGGGCGATGAGCTCGTCGAAGACCCGGACGGCGAAGGCGTTGTCGGCCTGCTGCCCGGTCACCGTGACCTCGTTGCCCCGCACGTGGACGTCGGAGGACAGCTCGGCCTCGACCAGACGGAGGAGCTCGTCCCCCGAGCCCAGCAGGGCGACCATCGAGATCGACTCGGGGACGGTGATCGAGGTGCGGACGGGCTCGGTGCCGGCTGTCGCCGGGGGCGTCACCGCGGTGCCGGCGTCACCGAGACCGGCGGCGCGGGCCGAGGCCTCTCGGGACGCGCTGGCACCGGGCTGGACGCCCGGGGCGGGCGGGGAGCTCGGTGAGGTGTCGGGCAAGAACGCTCGACCCTGCCTTCCTGCGACGGGGGTGGGACGCCGCTGAGCTTACGCGCGGACGGCCGCGCCCGGCGCCGGGTTTCCCCACTCCGGGGGTCAGCGGCCCTGGTGCCGGGCCTTCCCCGGTCCCTCGCTGAGGAAGGAGGCCACGGCGCCGCGCAGGTCCTCGGTGTCGAAGAGCGCACCGGACACCGCAGGGACGACGGCGTCCGCGGCCCGCACGCCCTGCCGGGCGGTGGTCGCCACGATGGTCTTGGTGGCCGCGTGCGCGACTGTCGGGCCGGCCGCGACCTGCCGGGCGAACGCCAGCGTCGCCTCGGCGAAGCCCTCGACCGGGAGCACCCGGTTGACCACGCCCCAGGTCTGCAGCACCTGGGCGGGGTAGCGCTCGCCGGTGAAGGCCAGCTCCTTGGCCCGGGCGGTGCCGGCCCGCTCGGCGAGCCGCTGCGGCCCGCCCATCGACGGCGTCAGCCCGACGACGATCTCGACCAGCCCGAACGAAGCCTTCTCGCTGGCCAGCAGCACGTCGCAGGCCAGCGCCAGCTCGAAGGCCGCGGTCAGCGTGAGCCCATGCGCGGCGAAGACGGTGGGCACCGGCAGGTCCTCGAGGGTCTGCTCGATGCGCAGCAGCCGCTCCCACATCGCCCCGCCGACCGCCGCGGCGTCGGGGCCCTGCGCGATCTCGCTGAACAGCGCGACGTCGACCCCACCGGAGACCACCCGGCCCTCGGCGCGCACCAGCACGGCCCGGGCACGGCCGTCGTGGGCCGGGTCGGTCAGTGCCACCAGCTCGGTCACCGAGGCCTCGAGCGCGTCGAAGGTGGCCGCGTCGAAGAGGTTCAGCGGCGGGTTGTCCAGCACCAGGACGGCGACGTCGCCGTCCCGCTCGATCCGGACCGGGGCTGCGCTCGGGGAGGTCACCCGCCCGATCATGCCCGGGCTCAGCCGGGCGGCCAGCCCAGATCCCGGCCGCCCACCACGTGCAGGTGCACGTGGTGCACGGTCTGGCCGGCGGCCGGGCCGGTGTTGGCGACCAGCCGGTAGCCGGGCTCCGGGCCGTCCTCGGGGGCCAGGCCCTCCTGCACGGCGACCGCGTGCGCCGAGGTGACGACCTCGGCGAGCAGCGTCGGGTCGACGCCCACCAGCAGGGCGGCCGTGGCGTGGTGGTCCTTGGGGATCACCAGCACGTGCGTCGGGGCCTGCGGGTTGATGTCCCGGAAGGCGAGGGTGCGGTCGGTCTCGTGGACGACGTCGACCGGGATCTCCCCGGCGACCATCCGGCAGAACAGGCAGTCGGTCACGCCCGCGACCCTAGAGCGCCCGCTCAGCTCCAGCGGGTCGAGGCGGCCAGGGCGGCCAGGGCTGCGGCGCCGGCCGTCGAGGTCCGCAGCACCTCGGCCCCGAGCCGGACCGACAACGCGCCGGCGGCGCGGAAGGCGACCACCTCGCCGTCGGTCAGTCCGCCCTCGGGCCCGACGACCACGGCGACGACGCCGGTGCTGGGCACCTCGAGCACGGAGAAGGGACGGCGGGCCTGCTCGTGCAGCACCACCGCCAGGTCGGTGTCCCCGAGCAGCCCGCAGACCTGTCGGGTGCTCATCGGGTCGGTCACCTCGGGCACCCGCGGCCGGCGGGCCTGCTTGCTGGCCGCCCGGGCCGCGGACCGCCACTTGGCCAGGCCCTTGTCGACCCGGTCCGCACGCCACCTGGTCACGCACCGGGCTGCCGTCCACGGCACGATCCGGTCGACGCCGAGCTCGGTCGCCAGCTCCACGGCCAGCGGACCGCGGTCGCCCTTGGGCAGCGCCTGGACCAGCACCAGCTCCGGCTGCGGGGCGGGCACCTCGTGTCGGGCGGTGACCTGGACCCGCAGGCCGGCGGGGCCGGCCTCCCGGACGACGCCCTCCAGCAGCGTGCCCTCGCCGTCGCCGACCCGGACCCGCTCCCCCGCTGCCAGCCGCAGCACGTCGACGGCGTGCCGGCCCTCGCCGCCGTCGACGAGCACCTCGGCACCCTCGGGCAGGGTGTCGAGCAGGAACAGCGGCGTGCCGTCCAGCGGGGGCACCTGGGTGTCGACGACGACCTCACCCACCGGGTCAGCGACCGTTGAACGCGTCGCGGACCCGGGAGAAGAGGCCGTTGTGCTGGGCGGCCCCGGGGTGGTCCTCGCCGCGGACGGCAGCCAGCTTGCGCAGGAGCTCCTCCTGCTCGTCGTCGAGACGGGTCGGGGTCTGCACGTCGAGGTGCACCATCAGGTTGCCGCGGCCGACGGCCCGCAGCCGGGGGGCGCCGTGCGCGCGCAGGGTGAGCACGCTGCCGGACTGGGTGCCCGCCTTGACCTGCAGCGGCTCGTCGCCGTCCAGGGTCTTGAGGGTGAGCGTCGTGCCCAGCGCCGCCGCGGTCATCGGCAGGGTGACCCGGCAGTGCAGGTCCTCGCCGTCCCGGGTGAAGACGTCGTGCGGGCGCTCGTGCACCTCGACGTAGAGGTCACCGGCCGGGCCGCCGCCGGGGCCGACCTCGCCGTGCCCGGACAGCCGGATCCGCATGCCGTCCTCGACCCCGGCCGGGATCTTGACCGGGATGGTGCGGCGGGCCCGGACCCGGCCGTCGCCCGCACACTGCGGGCAGGGCTCGGGGATGACCTGGCCGGTGGCCGCGCACGTCGGGCAGGGGCGGGAGGCGACGACCTGGCCGAGGAAGGAGCGCTGCACGCTCTGCACCTCGCCGCGGCCGTTGCAGGTGGTGCACTGCGTGGGGTGCGTGCCGGGGGCGGTGCCCGCGCCGGTGCACATCGTGCAGAGGACGGCGGTGTCGACGGTGATGTCCGTCGTCGTCCCGAAGACCGTCTCGTCCAGGTCGAGGTCGACCCGGATCAGCGCGTCGCCGCCGGCCCGGGTGCGGCTGCGCGGACCGCGGGTGGCTCCCCCTCCGCCGAAGAACGCGTCCATGATGTCGCCGAGCCCGCCGAAGCCGGCCCCGCCGCCGAAGGGGTTGCCGCCCCCGCCGCCGCCACCGGTGTCGTAGGGGTCACCGCCGAGGTCGACGATGCGTCGCTTGTCCGGGTCGGTGAGCGCCTCATACGCCCGGCTGACCTGCTGGAACTCCTCCTTGGCCCCGGGCTCGGGGTTGACGTCGGGGTGCAGGTCGCGGGCCTTGCGGCGGTACGCGCGCTTGATGTCGGTGTCGGAGGCCCCCTGGGCCAGGCCGAGCACGCCGTAGTAGTCCGTTGCCATGCGGTTTCTCTGTCCTCAGCTCTCGGCCAGCAACTGGCCGACGTAGCGGGCCACGGCTCGTACCGCGGCCATGTTCCCGGCGTAGTCCATCCGGGTGGGTCCCACGATGCCCAGTCCCCCGAGCGCAAGGTCGCCGGTGCCACCGACCGACCCGTAGCCCACCGAGACCAGGGAGGCGCCGGTCAATCCCTCGTGCTCGTTCTCCTCGCCGATGCTGACCAGTACGTGGCTGGGGGCCACCTCGCCCATCAACCGCAGGACGACGACCTGCTCCTCCAGCGCCTCCAGCAGCGGCCGGAGGCTGCCCGGGAAGTCCAGCGCCCCGCCGCGGGTGAGGTTGGCGGTGCCGCCGACCAGCAGCCGGTCCTCGCCCGGTTCGACGAGGGTCTCCACCAGGGTGGCACTGACCGCGGCGACCAGCCCGCGCAGGTGCGGCGGGGCAGTCTCCAGCAGCTCGACGGCCGTGACGCTGGCCTCGACCAGCTTGGCGCCGACGAAGGCGGAGTTCAGTAGCGCGCGCAGGTCGGCGACCGGGTCGGTGCCCGGCGGCACGTCGGTCACCGGCGGCACCTCCACCGAGCGCTGCTCGACGCGTCCGGTGTCGGTGATCAGCACGACCAGCAGCCGGTTGCCGGCCAGCTGGACGACCTCCAGGTGGCGCACCGCCGAGCGGGCCAGCGTGGGGTACTGGATGACGGCGACGTTGCGGGTCAGCTGGGCCAGCAGGCGCACGGTCCGGCCGAGCACGTCGTCCAGGTCCAGGGCGCCGTCCAGGAAGCGCTCGATGGCCCGGCGCTCGGCGATCGACAGCGGCTTGACCTGGGACAGCTTGTCCACGAAGAAGCGGTAGCCCTTGTCGGTGGGCACCCGGCCGGCGCTGGTGTGCGGTTGGGTGATGTACCCCTCCTCCTCCAGCACGGCCATGTCGTTGCGGATGGTCGCGGAGGAGACGCCGAGGTCGTGCCGGGCCGCGAGGGCCTTGGAGCCGACGGGGTCGTTGGTCGACACGTAGTCCTGGACGATCGCCCGCAGGACCTGCAGACGGCGCTCGTCGTGCGCCACGCCGTCACCCCCTCCTCGACCTGCTGTTGGCACTCACGACGTGCGAGTGCCAGCCCCAGCATACGACCGGCGACGGGGCCCGTCGCATCGCTGGGACGCGCCGGAGGTGTCCCCGGGCGGGTCGCCGGCGCCTCGCACTAGGGTGGCCCAGGCGTCGAGTGCCCCGGGTCACGGGGCCGGTCTGAGGGGAGTCGGCACCTGATCTTCAAAGCGGTGCGCGACGGTCGCCCCTACCCCGACCACGGCTTCTCCACCCGGGACTGGGCGATGATCCCGCCCCGGCAGATCCGGTTGGACACCCTCGTCACCACCAAGCGCACCCTGGAGCTGGACGCGCTGCTGGCCGACGACTCGACCTTCTACGGCGACCTCTTCCCGCACGCCGTGCAGTGGCACCGGGAGCTGTTCCTCGAGGACGGCCTGCACCGCGCCCTGCGCGCGGCCCTCCAGCAGCGCAACGTGATCCACGTGCGGGTGCTGGACCTGGACGCGCTCATGCCGTCCACCCCCGCCCCCACCGCCTGACCCGGCGCGCGAGGGCCCGCGCGCGAGGGCCTCCGCGCGAGGGCCTGCGCGGGGGACTAGAGCCAGCCCTTGTCGGCGGCGACCCTCGCGGCCTCGACGCGGGTGCGGGCGCCGGTCTTGCCGATCGCGTTGGACAGGTAGTTGCGCACGGTTCCCTCGGAGAGGAACAGCCGGCCGGCGATGTCGGCGACGGTGGCGCCGTCGGCGGCCGCGCGCAGCACGTCGGCCTCGCGGGCGGACAGCGGGGTGGCCCCCAGCGCGAGGGCGGCGGCGGCCAGGTCCCGGTCGATGACCCGCTCCCCCGCCACCACCGACCGGATGGCGGCGGCGAGCTCGGCGACGGGTGAGTCCTTCACCAGGAACCCCTGCGCGCCGACCTCCATGGCCCGGCGCAGGAACCCGGGCCGCCCGAAGGTGGTGAGCACGACCGCCTTGACCCCGGGCAGCTCCGCGGCCAGGTCACGGGCCGCCTCGATGCCGTCCTTGCCCGGCATCTCGATGTCCAGCAGCGCCACGTCGGGCGTGTGCGCCAGCGCCGCGGCGAGCACCTCGTCGCCCCGGCCCACCTCGGCGACGACGGTGATGTCGGGCTCGAGCTCCAGGAGCGCCCGCAGCGCGCCACGGACCAGCTGCTGGTCCTCGGCGAGCAGGACGCGGATCACGCGCGGACCTGCTCGACCGACGGGACCAGCGGCACCTCGGCGGTCACCTGCCAGCCGGCACCGCCAGGAGCGGGCCCGCCGACCAGCCGGCCGCCCAACGCGCCCACCCGCTCGCGCAGGCCGGTCAGCCCCGACCCGGGCGCGGTGGTCCCGTCGGGACCCCGACCGTCGTCGGAGACGGTCAGTCGGACTGTCACGCCGTCCTCGGCCAGGGAGACCCGCACCGCGCGGGCGTGGCTGTGCCGCAGCACGTTCGTCGTCGCCTCCCGGACCACCCAGCCCAGGGCGGCATCGACGGTGCCGGGCAGCGCCGGCACCCGATCGGGTCCGTGCAGGGTGATCCCGGCGCCGGACAGCGCACTGCGGGCCTCCGCGAGCGACTGCCCGCAGCTGACCTGCCGGTACCCGCTGACCGCGTCACGGACCTCGGCGAGGGCCCGGCGTGCCGCGATCTCGACGTCGGCCATCTCGGCCTGGGCCCGGGCCGGGTCGGCGTCGCTGAGCCGGCGAGCGAGCTCGCTCTTGAGCGCGATGAGAGACAACGAGTGGCCGAGCAGGTCGTGCAGGTCGCGGGCAAAACGCAGCCGCTCCTCGGCGACCGCGTTGCGGGCCAGCTCCTCCCGGGCAGCGGTCAGCTCGGTGTTGACGGTGAGGAGGTGCCGGGTGCCCCACAGCGTGGCGGCCGTCAGCGGGCACAGCACCGGGAGGAACAGCGACGTCCAGTCCTGCCAGGAGAGCACGACGACCAGGCACGCCACGGTGACCGCACCGGTCACCGGCCAGACGAACCGGTCCGGAAGGGTCGCCGCGGCGGCTGCGGACACGTAGATCCACAACCCGGCGTAACTCGTGCCCAAGGTCGCCGACAGGGCCAGGGCGAGCACCGCGACCACCACGAAGTCCGCCCGCACGCCCCGCACGGCGGCGAACCGACCGAGCACGCGCAGGTAGGCGGCCGTGAAGCCCACCAGGAGGACCCCGATGAGCACGCGCCAGCCCAGGGCCCGGGGGGTGAACGCCAGGTCCAGGGCCGGGAAGACCTGGAACACCAGCCACGGGACCGACCAGGCGAGTCCGCGCCAACGGGACCGGTCGCTCGCAGCGGGTTCCACCACGGCAGTCTCCCCCGCTCAGCCGGCGACGGCGTGCAGCGGCCGTCGGGACGACACCGCCAGCGCCGCGACGGCGAGGAACGCGCTGAACCCGACGAGCACCACCGCGGCGACCACCGGCGAGCTGCCGTCGACGACGCTGCGGCCCAGCTCGGCGTACCAGTAGGACGGTGTCGCCTTCGCCACCGCGATCAGGCCGGCCGGGAAGATCTCCACCGGGATCCACAGCCCGCCCAGCGCGGCCAACACCACCGACAGGATGCCGATCGCGGCACCCGCGGCCTTCTCCTCCAGCGCGAGACCCAGCAGCATGCCCAGCGCGACGAACGCCGCCGAGCCCACCCAGAGCGCGGCGACCAGGGCGACCCAGGTGCCCAACCCCAGCTGCACGCCGTTGACCAACCGGCCCACGAGGGCGACGACGACCAGGCTCGGCAGCACCAGCACCATGCCCACTGCGACGTCGACGGCGACCACGGTCCGCCCCGGCACCGGCAGCACGCGCAGCTGGCGCAGCCAGCCCGAGGCCCGGTCGAAGGACAGCCGGATGGTGGCGCCCAGCGCTGCACCCAGGCCGCCGTAACACATCATCGAGACCATGTAGCTGCTCGCGTAATCCTAGTACTCGGCGTCGTCGACGGCCTGCGCGCCGAAAATCTTCGTGAAGAAGACGGTGAACAACGCAGGCAGCAACACGGTGAAGAACAGGTACTGCCAGGACCGGGTGACCCGGCGCAGCTGGAAGAGGAAGAGGTCGGTCATCGGGTGCCTCCGGTGGGGGTCGTGAGGGAGAGGAAGGCCTGCTCCAGGCTGGCGCCGCGGACCTCGAGGTCGGGCAGCCGGTCGCGGCCTGCGAGCAGCGCCCGCAGGGTCGCCTCGGCGTCGGTGGTGGCCAGCTCCACCAGGTCCCCGGTGCCGCCGACGGCGGTCACGCCGGGCAGCTCCGCCAGGCCGGTGCGGTCGGTGCAGCCGAACCGGACGGTGCGCCCGGCGATGCCGGACTTGACCTCGACGGCGCTGCCGTCGGCGACGACCCGCCCCCCGTCGACGACGACGACCCGGTCGGCCACCGCGTCGGCCTCGTCCAGGTGGTGGGTGGCGAACACGACCGTGTGGCCCCGGTCGGCCAGCGAGCGCATCGTCGTCCAGAAGGCGTGCCGGCCCTCGACGTCCATCGCCGAGGTCGGCTCGTCCAGGACCAGCAGCGGCGGGGTGCCGGCCAATGCCAGGGCGAGCAGCACCCGCTGCCGCTGACCGCCGGACAGCGCCTCGGTGCGCCGGTCCAGCAGGCCGTCGATGCCGGTGGTGGTGACCAGGTCGGCCATCGGCCACGGGTCGGCGTAGCGGCCGGCGACCAGCCGCAGCACCTCCCCGACCCGGGCCTCGCTGGGCAGCCCGCCGTGCTGCAGCATCGCGCCGACCCCGCCGGTGCGGACGGCGACCAGCGGGTCCCGGCCGAGTAGCTCGACGGAGCCGGCGGTCGGCCTGAACAGGCCCAGCGCGGCGTTGACGGTGGAGGACTTGCCGGCCCCGTTGGGGCCCAGCAGCGCGACGGTCTCACCGCGCGCGATGGTCAGGGTCAGGTCGTGGACGGCGGTCGTGCCGCCGTAGCGCACGGTGAGTCCGCGGACGTCGATGGCCGGTGTCTCGGGCATGACCCCAGCGTGGTCGCCGACGGGGTCCCGACGGGAGTGCGAGACGTCGTCCACAACGTCTGACGGATGTCAGACGGCGACCCCGGCCCCGCCTACGCTCGTCGGGTGGACACGATCGAGGCGCCTGTGACCGAGGACCGCGCGCTCGAGGTGCTCAGCCGGGTGTTCGGGTACGACGCCTTCCGCGGCCCGCAGCGCCAGGTCATCGACCACGTCGTGGCCGGCGGGGACGCGCTGGTGCTGATGCCCACCGGTGGCGGCAAGTCGCTGTGCTACCAGGTCCCGGCGCTGCTGCGGGACGGCGTGGGCGTCGTCGTCTCCCCGCTCATCGCACTGATGCAGGACCAGGTGGACGCGCTGCGGGCTGTCGGCGTCCGGGCCGGGTTCCTCAACTCCAGCCAGGACCGGGACGAGCGCCGGTTGGTCGAGCAGGCGTTCCTGGCCGACGAGCTCGACCTGCTCTACATCGCCCCGGAGTCCCTGGGCGGGGGCAACTCCCCTACCGCCCGGCTGCTGGAGCGCGGGCACATCGCGCTGTTCGCGATCGACGAGGCGCACTGCGTGGCCCAGTGGGGGCACGATTTCCGGCCGGACTACCTGGCCCTGTCGATGCTGCACGAGCGCTGGCCCGGCGTGCCCCGGATCGCGCTGACCGCCACGGCCACCCGGGCCACGCACACCGAGATCAGCACCCGGCTGCAGCTCGACGACGCCCTGCACGTCGTCGCCGGGTTCGACCGACCCAACATCCAGTACCGGATCGCGCCCAAGAGCGAGCCCCGCAAGCAGCTGCTGGACCTGCTCCGCACCGAGCACCCCGGGGACGCCGGGATCGTCTACTGCCTGTCCCGCGCCTCGGTGGAGACCACGGCCGAGTTCCTGGTCAAGAACGGGATCGCCGCGCTGCCTTACCACGCGGGCCTCGACGCCCGGACCCGTGCGACGCACCAGTCCCGGTTCCTCCGCGAGGACGGCCTGGTGATGGTCGCGACGATCGCGTTCGGGATGGGCATCGACAAGCCCGACGTCCGCTTCGTCGCGCACCTCGACCTGCCCAAGTCCGTCGAGGGCTACTACCAGGAGACCGGTCGCGCCGGCCGCGACGGCCAGCCCTCGACCGCGTGGCTGGCGTACGGCCTGGCCGATGTCGTGCAGCAGCGGAAGATGATCGAGGGCTCGGACGGCGACCTGGCGCACCGCCGCGTGTTGTCGGCCCAGCTGGACGCGATGCTGGCGCTCTGCGAGACCGTCGACTGCCGGCGGGTGCGGCTGCTGGCCCACTTCGGCCAGGAGAGCAGCGCCTGCGGCAACTGCGACACCTGCCTCGTGCCGCCGGAGACCTGGGACGCGACCATCCCGGCGCAGAAGCTGCTGTCCACGGTGCTGCGGCTGCAGCGCGAGCGGGGCCAGTCCTTCGGGGCCGGTCAGTCCATCGACATCCTGCTGGGCAAGGCCACCGAGAAGGTCACCCAGCACGACCACGACGAGCTGACCGTGTTCGGCATCGGCACCGACCTCACCGAGACCCAGTGGCGCGGCGTCGTCCGGCAGCTGCTGGCCCAGGGCCTGCTGGCGGTGCAGGGCGAGTACGGGACCCTGGCGCTCAACGAGGCGAGTGGGCCGGTGCTGCGCCGCGAGCGCGAGGTGCTGATGCGCCGCGAGCCCGACAAGCCCGCCCGGTCCGGCCGCTCGCGGGGCAGCAAGGCCCCTGCTGTCGACCTGCCGGCCGCGGCGGCCCCGGCGTTCGAGCGGCTGCGGGCCTGGCGGGCGGCGACCGCCAAGGACCAGGGCGTGCCCGCCTACGTGGTCTTCCACGACGCCACGCTGCGCCAGATCGCCACCGACGAGCCGGCGACGGTGTCGGCGCTGGGCACGATCAGCGGGGTGGGCGCGGCCAAGCTGGAGAAGTACGGCGAGGGCCTGCTGGCGGCGCTGCGGGACTGAGCCGGCGTCGGACGGCGGTGGTCTCCCGCGCGACGTGCGGCACCGGGCACCCGGTCGGGACCGTGCCGAGCGCGTCGACGCTGTAGCCGTCCGGGTAGCTGCGGATGGTCGAGGACTGGCGGGCGTGGAACGACTCGCTCCGCGGCGGCGCGAGGCGCAGGGCCCGGCCGCGGGCGCTGCCAGGTCTCGGGGATGCCGCGGATGCCCATCCGCGCACCGAGTGCCCGGTAGTACTCGGCGCCGGCCACCTTCTCCGCGGTGCTCATCGGCCGCCAGCCGTAGCGGTCCAACCAGCGGATCGGGGTGACCACGAAGGTCGCCAGCACGTAGCGCAGGTCGTCGTTGCTGATCTCGTAGGAGCGGTGCATCGCGTTCATCCGGCGGATCGCCGACCGGCCGGTGGCGGAGTCCGGCCCGTGCTCGAGGACGGCGTCCAGGATCAGCCCGGTGTCGTCGTAGCGCTTCTGCACCCGCTCGGTGAACTCCCCGGTGCGGGCCAGCAGCTCACCGATGCTGGGTACGGCGTAGGTGCGGAACAACGCGAAGCTCAGCGCCTGCTTCATGTCCCAGGGGAATTCCTGGGTGGCGGTCAGCCGGTAGACCTCGAGGTGGTCCACCGTGGCGGCCCGGCGTTGATCAGCTGGGACGACCAGCGTGCGTCCGCCCGCACCGACGCCCAGGGGGGAGGACGCCCCCGCGGCGGGGGGGCGGAGAAAAGACCGCGGGGGGGGGGGGCCGTCCGTGA
>JBBSVA010000072.1:0-17198 GCA_038233915.1 Mycobacteriales bacterium
CAACAGTCACCCTCTCGACCACCGGGTACGGCGACATCACCCCGGTCAGCCCCTCGGCCCGACTGATCAACATCCTGCTCATCACGCCGCTGCGCGTGCTGGTCCTGCTCATCCTGATCGGGACCAGCCTCGAGGCGCTCACCGCGCGCTCGCGGGAGGAGTTCCGGGTCCGACGTTGGAGGTCTTCCGTGCGCCAGCACGTCGTCGTGTGCGGCTACGGCACCAAGGGCCGCAGTGCCATCCGCGCCCTGCTCTCCACCGGCACCGCGCCGGACCACATCATCGTCGTGGACCCGAGCGCGGCCGCGATCGAGGAGGCCAACTCGGTGGGCCTCACCGGCATCGTGGGGGACGCCGGTCGGGCCGACGTGCTCAAACGGACCTCGATCGAGAAGGCCAGGGCCGTCGTCGTCGCCGCCAACCGGGACGACACCGCGGTGTTGATCACCCTGACCGTGCGCCAGCTCAACCCCAGCGTGCCGATCACCGCCAGCGTCCGCGAGGAGGAGAACGCCAGCCTGCTCCGGCAGTCCGGCGCCGACTCGGTGATTACCTCCTCCTCGACGTCCGGGCGGCTGCTGGGCCTGGCCACCGACAGCCCGCGCGTGGTCGCGGTCGTCGAGGACCTGCTCACCTCCGGGCACGGCCTGGACCTGACCCAGCGCACGGTGACCGCCTCCGAGGTCGGGCTCGGCGCCCGGCAGTTGCGCGACGTCGTCCTGTCGGTCACCCGGGGCGGGCGTTCGCTGCGCTTCGACGACCCGGCGATCGGCACGCTGCAGAGCGAGGACGTGCTCGTCGTCGTGCGCTCGCACTCCTAGGAGCGCCGGACTCGAGTACGCCGCACCCCACGTCGGCGGCCTTCCTCACCCCGGGGCGTCGACGACGAGCGCCGCGTCGCGCAACCGCTCCCGCAGCCCCGCCGACCCGGGCAGGACGAGCACGACGAGCCGCGGACCGACCGACGATCACAGCGTGACCGCACAGGACCGGAACCCCGACAGCACGGACGGGGGCACTTCGCTCTAGCGCTCGGCGACCGCCCTTGCACTCTGGGCGGCGTCAGGCCCCGGGGAGCGCGGCGAAGTCCTTCTTGGCTCCGCGGTACCAGTCCATCGACTTCTTCGGGTGCCGCCAGCGGCCCTTCATCTCGTCCCGGGCCTGCTGGTGGGTCGAGTCGCCGGCCTTCTCGGCGTCCTTGAGGTGCTGGTCCTGGGCGTTGATGACGTCGTCGGCGGTCTCGCCGCGGTGCTCGAGGTCGCAGGGGCCACCCAGCTGGCGACAGGTCATGGTCTTCACGGTGGGCGCTCTCCTCGTGGGTCCGGATGTGCTCTCACCGGTCTGACGTCCCCGGGGGCCGGAGTGTGACACCCCGAGAGCGCGGCGAGGTGCCCGGTGATCGCGTCGCCGAGGTCGGGCAGCACGGCGGCGGCTGCTCGGTGGCCGTCCACTCGGCCGGTCGCCCAGAACGCGAGGCGGCCGGTGTCCCGGTCCTCGACCCAGAGGTCGACACCGGGGCGGCGGGGACGAGCTGCTCGCGGGGCACACCCCGACCCTGCCCGACCCCGCCGTCTCGCGTGAGCGTCTGTCAGACCTCCCGGGCCAGCAGCTCCGACAGGTTCGCGTCCACGGCGTCCAGGTACGTCTTCTCGAACCCGAAGAGCCCGAAGTGCCCGGCGATGCTGGGCAGCACCCGCAGCTCGGCGCCCGGGACCATCTCCTGCTCCCGCCGGCAGTCCCGGACCGGGAAGAACATGTCCTCGTCGATCGGCATCACGAAGGTGGTCGCGGTGATCCGGCCGAGGGCTGCGGCGAGGTCGCCGTCGGTGTTCCGGGCGACGTCGCCGCGCTGCCACTTCCACCCCATCGACAGCAGCGCGTTGGGGTCCATCGCGCCGAAGACGCCCTGCACGAAGCGCTCCTGGAACTCCTCGAAGGTGTCCCAGCTGATGTCGGGGATCTCGATGCCCTGCCAGAACCCGGACCGCCAGAACTCCGTGGACAGGCCCATCACCGCCCAGACGTCGGCGTGCCGGCGCAGTCCGGCGGCCACCTCGGAGTTCGAGGAGTACTCACCACCGGCCCAGCCCGGGTCGGAGGTGATCGCGTCCATCAGCACCCGGGTGAAGAGGAAGTCGTGCGGGGTGTTCTGCGCGGTGCCTGCGATCGGGGCGCACCGGGCGACCTGGTCGGGGTAGCGGACCGCCCACTCGTAGGCCTGCTGCGCGCCCATCGAGCCGCCGACCACCAGCGCCCACCGCTGGATGCCGAACAGGTCGGCCGCGAGCTGCCGCTGCGCCCGGACGTCGTCCCCGATGCGCACCTGCGGGAACCTCGACATCGCGATCGACGGGTCATCGGTGGTGTGCGGCGACGTCGACAGCCCGTTGCCGATCTGGTTGACCACCACGATGAACCACTTGTCCGGGTCCAGGGCGCGGCCCGGGCCGATGTAGACCTGCCACCAGGTGGCGTGCGTGCCGCTGAACCAGGTGGGCACCAGGATCGCGTTGTCCTTGGCCTCGTTGAGCTCGCCGTAGGTGGCGTACGCCAGCTGGAGGTCGGGGATCGTGCCGCCCTCCTCCAGGTCGAAGGAGCCCAGCGAGTGCAGCTCGTAGGGCCCCTGGACCTCGGGTGTGTAGAACGCGTTCTCGATCACGAGCAGCTCCTCGTCGAGCCGGGAAGTGGTGGCTGTCACTCTGTCGCAGGCGGGCCGCCACCGACACCCCCGGAACGGCGGGGTGCATCGATCGTGCGCTCCCGGCACTACCCACCACCGTGGTCGGCAGCCTCCCGCAGCCGGACCGGCTGATCGACCGCGACCGGCTCAGCCACCCGTTCCCGGCGGTCGACCGGGTCACGATGCGGCCACGACCGGGCGGACGGGGTGTGCAGGCCCACCCGGGCTGGGCAGACCTCCAGGGTCGTCGTCTGCCCGAGGAGTCATCGTGCGATCCACCCGCCTCTGCTTCGCCGCCATCTCGCTCGCCGTGCTGGCCGCCTGCAGCAGTCCCTCCACCAACGGTCCAGGGAGCGACGCGGCGGAATTGCCCGTCACGTCCGAACCTGTGCCGGTCGAGAAGACCGTCGACCTGGTCGATGCCGGCGGCAGCGTCCTGGGCCAGGTGACCTTCCGTCAGTCGGTCACCGACACCGGGACCGAGATCGAGGTCCAGGCGTCCGGGCTGTCGCAGGGACTGCACCCGATCGCGTTGTACGACGTCGCGGACTGCACCGGCAGTGACGAGGACTTCCCGGCCGTCGGCAACGAGCTGACCGACGTCACGTTGGCGGGGGTGTCGGTGGAGGCCAACGGGCTCGGCGAGACGACCGCGCAGGTCGGACCCGACCTGGAGGAGTTCCTGGACGACGATGGGACCGCCCTGGTCATAGCCCCCGCCGAGGACGCACCGGACGCCGGTCCCACCGGCTCGGCCCGCGCCTGTGCCGCCGTGGGTGCCTGAGCGGGGGCGCCCAGGACGTGACAGCGCCCGCGCGGTCGGTGACCGCACGGGCGCTGTCCTGCCAGGGGTGGTGGCTGTTGCTGGTGGAGGTGGCGGGAATCGAACCCGCGTCCTTCGACGCATCACCAGGGCTTCTCCGGAGCGCAGTCCGCTCTGTCCCTACTCGACCTTCCTGGTCCCACGAACAAGCCAGGACGACAGGCCCAGTCGCTGTGAGGTGTCCCGTGCAGATCCGCGACCGATCCGCACGGTGAAGCCATCTAGCTGATGCCAGGATCCGGGCCGATGGCAGAACCCGGGCTGACAGACTCACTCCTGCTGCTTAGGCAGCGAGAGCGAAGTCGCGCTGACTGGAGTCGGCGCTTGTGTGGTTTGCAACGCGTGGTTAACGAGCTCATCGTTGCCTTCCTCGGCCCGCTTCCCCTGATGCCACGACCGAAGTCGAGACCAATCACCCCCTGTGCAGTTGTACGGACAGCCTAACCCGCGCCGGGGCCGCCGTCTTCCTAGATCCAGTCACGACGCTTGAAGATCAGGTACAGCGTGCAGCTGACGCCGAACATCAGGGCCAGCGCGAAGGGGTAGCCGAAGGCCCAGCCGAGTTCGGGCATGCGCTCGAAGTTCATCCCGTACACCCCGCCCACCAGCGAGGGCGCGAAGAGGATGGCGGCCCAGGCGGAGATCTTCTTGACCTCCTCGCCCTGGGCGATCGAGGTCTCCGAGAGCGTCTTCATCTCCTCGTTCTGCCGCTGGGCGACCAGCGTGGCGTTCACCGTCAGGATGTCGCGCAGCTGCAGCCGGAAGCCGTCGACCCGCTCGTTGATGCCGGTGACGTGGTCGGCGACGTCACGCAGGTAGGCCCGCAGGTCCTCGTCCACGCCGTACTTCTCGAAGCCGGCGGTGATCGCGGCGCAGATGCCGGTCAGCGGGGCGCACGCCCGCTGGACGTCGAGCACCTCCTGGGACAGCTCGTAGATCCGTCGGGACACCCGCGGGTCCCCGCCGAAGACCTCGAGCTCGATCTCGTCGATGTCCTTGTCCAGCCCCTCGACGACCGGGGCGTACCCGTCGACGACGGCGTCCAGGATCGCGTAGAGCACTGCCTCGGTGCCCTTGGCCAGCAGCTCCGGGTCGCTTTCCAGCCGCCGGCGCACCCGGGACAGGTCCGGGGACTCGGCGTGCCGGATGGTGATGACGAAGTCCCGCCCCAGGAACAGGTGCAGCTCGCCGAACTCGACCTCCTCCCGCGCGTCCAGGTACCGGGCGGCCTTGAGGACCACGAAGAGCGTGTCGCCGTACCGCTCGAACTTGGGCCGCTGGTGGGCGTGGATGGCGTCCTCGACCGCGAGCTCGGGCAGGTCGTACTGCTCGGCCAGCTCGCCCACCTGGTGCGGCTCGGGCCGGTAGAGGCCCACCCAGACCAGCCGGTCCTCGGCGTAGCCGTCGGTCAGCCACTCGTGGCTCTCGGCTGGTGACGCCGGCGTCGCGATGCGCTTGCCGTTGCTGTAGACGGCGTTGTCGATCAGCTTGGCCGCGCGGCCGGGCAGCTCGAGACGGGGCTCGGGGGTGTCCGGCACGCCCGTGTGGCGGGGCCGGCGGGTCAGCGTGGTGAGCGCGGTGAGGGGGGCGGTGAGCTGGGTGCGGCGGCGGTCGGCCACGACGGACTCCCTGGGTGGTGCGGACGAGGGACGTCGGCGGAGGTCCCGCGCACACCGGCCCCACCTCGGGGACGGAGCGGCCGCGTCAGGCGGCGGGGACCTCGGGACTGTGACTGGGGGGCTCGCTGCGCATCGCGCGCCACCTCCTCTCCCGTCGGGGCCCCGTCGAGTGGGCCGTCGTCCATGGTGACACGTGCCGGGGCGACCAGCCGACGGCGAGAAGGCGAGGACCACTCCCCCGGGTGCGGTGGACTGCGGTCCACCGGCCGGAGTGGACTGCTCGGGACTCCGGTGGACTGCGTCAGGCTGGGTGCGTGTCCACGCTCCTGCCTTCGCTGACCCCGCTGCAGCAGCTGCGCGCGGGCCGGCTCCCCCGCCGCCTGGTCCAGCTCTACGTCGGACTCGTCCTCTACGGGTTCTCCATGGCGATGGTCATCGAGGCCGGTCTGGGGCTGGACCCCTGGGACGTGCTGCACCAAGGCCTGGGCGAGCAGCTGGACTGGTCGTTCGGGACGGTGACCATCGTCGTCGGCGCACTGGTGCTGCTGCTGTGGGTCCCGCTGCGCCAGTGGCCCGGGCTGGGCACGGTGAGCAACGTCGTGGTCATCGGGGTCGCCGTGGACGCCGGGCTCGCGGTGCTGCCGCCGGTGGACTCGCTGCCGGTGCGGATCGCGCTGCTGCTGGGCGGTGTGGTCGCCAACGGGTTGGCCGGTGCGGCGTACCTGGGCAGCTCGTTCGGCGCCGGCCCCCGGGACGGGCTGATGACCGGCCTGGTCACCCGCACCGGTCGCAGCGTCCGGCTGGTCCGCACCTGCCTGGAGCTGACCGTGCTGGCGGTCGGCGTGCTGCTGGGCGGCACGGTCGGCGTCGGCACAGTGCTCTACGCCGTCGCGATCGGGCCGCTGGTGCAGCTCTTCCTGCCGCTGGTCGCCGTCCGGCTGCCGGCCGCCGAGCGCGAGGTCCGCACGGCCCTCGTGCCCTGACGTGGGACACCGACCCGCCCTGCCGACCCGGCCCCGTGGGGCCGGGCCGTCCGGGGTCAGCCCGCGATCTCGCCCTCCGGCGGAGGCACCTGCAGTGCGACCAGGAAGCGGCTGACCATCGCGTAGCCGCCGATGGTCACCATCAGCTCGACGATCTCCCGCTCGCTGAACTCGGCGCGGACCTGCTCGAAGAGCAGCTCGGGCACCTCGATGCCCCAGGTGGAGGCATCGGTGAGCTCCAGCACCAGGTTCTGCCGGGCGTCGAAGTGCGTCGAGGGGTCCTGCTCGTAGAGCGCGTCGATCTGCGCCTCGGTGATCCCCGCGCGCCGGGCCGCGGCCTTGTGCGCCACCCACTCGAACGCGGCGTTGTTCAGCACCGCGACACGCAGGATGGCCAGCTCGCGCAGGTCCGCGCCCAACGACGAGCGGTGCCGCAGCGCACCGAGCAGCTCGTTCCAGCCGTCGGCGACCGGTGGGCTGTGCAGCAGCAGCCGGTCCAGCGCGGACAGCTCGCCGCCGCGGCGGGCGGCCATCCGGTCGGCGATCGCCTGGTCGTCTGCGCCCACCTCGGGGAAGGTCAGCCGCGCAGGCCCTGTCGCCTCGTGGTCGTGTGCTGTCACGTGCGGCCTCCTGCGAAGACGGCGGCGGGGAACGCGCCGTTGAGGGTGAGGGTGCGAGTCATCGGCCGGGCTAGTTCGACCACCCGCTCGGTGCGCTCGGTGCCCAGGTGGGCGAACGGCGTCAGGGACAGCGCGTCGGTGAGGTCCTCGATCGCGGTCCGCTGGGCCGCTCCGGCGTCGGTCAGCCCGGCGTCGTCGAGCAGGTCGCGGTCGGCGAGCTGCTGCCAGGCCCGCGCCCACTCGTCCTCGGCCCAGCCCCGGGTCTGCTGCGCTGCCGCCACGGTGAACCCCCGGCCGGACGCGGTGTGCGTGATCAGCGCCTGCAGGCCGTCCAGCCCGTGCGCCTGCAGCGCCAGCAGGTGCCCGTCGCCGCGGTGCTCCCGCAACAGGGTGACGGCGTGCCAGAGCCGGCCGACCGGGTCGGTGGGCCACGGCACGTCGGCGTGCCCGGCGTAGAGCGGCCGCGCCTCGGGTCGCAGCACCGTGGTCGCCTCGGCGAGTAGGTCGCCCAGCTCGGTGACCTGCTCGGTCGGGGTGTCGCCGAGCAGCCGGGTCAGCGACGATCGCACCGACTCGGCGCGGGCGGCGAGCACGGCCTCGGGCGAGGCCAGCGTCCAGCAGCGCGGGACGTGCCGGGCGACCAGGGCCGGGGCGAAGTTGTAGAACGTCGCGGTCACCACGCCGGGGCCGACGGCGCCCATCGCCGCGGCCCGGCCGGCGAAGTAGGTCATCCGCCCGGGCCGCAGTCCGACGGCGGCGAGGTGCTCGTCGAGCTCGGGGGCGAAGTAGGTCTGGGAGTGCAGCGGGTCGATGGTCCGGTGCGCCCGGCTGGCCAGGCGGGCGTCGATGCCCGGCGGCGCACCGGCCGGGGCGGGAGGTGTGGGCTGATCCACGCTGATCATGGCCGGACCCTACTGGCCGTGGCGGGCCACGTCAGGTGAGCGGCGCCCGCTGTCGGGACCAGGACACCTGGGTGAGCCGGGTGGCGAAGCCCAGCGACTCGTACAGCCCCAGCGCCTGGGTCACGTTGTCGGTGTCGACCTCCAGCGAGGCGCTGTCGCAGCCGGCGTCCGCCGCGGCCCGCAGCGCCGCCACGATGACCGCCTTGGACAGCCCGCGCCCCCGCGCGGCAGGCACCACACCGATCTGGCCGTAGTAGGCGTCGGTCCGGCCGGTGGCCGCGGTGTCGGCGTCGTACACGTAGGCCAGCACGTAGGCCAGCACCTCGTCGTCGGCGACGGCCAGCGTGGACAGGTCCGGCCGGAACGCGGCCCGGCCGGTGAACATGGACTCCCAGGACGTGCGGTCCCGCTCGCTGGAACCGTAGTGCTCGGTGAAGGCGACGTTGTGCGCGTACCGGGCCTGCTCGTCCCGGGCCCAGTCGAAAGCCACCAGCTCGACGCCCTCCACGGTGCGGGCGGGGGGCAGGTCGGTCAGCTCCCGGCCCATCTGCTGGAACCAGCGCATCGGCTCCATCCCGGCCCGACGCAGCAGCGACGTCTGGCCGGCGATCGAATCCTGGGCCAGCACTGTCAGTCGGGCCGGCGCCTCCGGGTGTCGCTCCCGGTGGATCTCCACCCCCCGCTCGAGCTGCCAGTCCAGCAGCACCCGGCCGATGCCGCGACCGCGGTGCGCCGGGTGCACCCGACCCTCCAGGTGCACGCCGTAGGCGTCCCGGAACGTCGGCGGTGCGATGGCCACGCCGACGGCGACCAGGTCGGTGCCGTCGTACACGACGCGGGTGTCCCGGCCGACCTCGACGAAGGGGGCGAACCAGTACTCGGCGAAGTCCGCGGCGGCGTGGTGCTCGCCGGTGTCGTCGACCCGCTCGGCTGCCTCGTACAGCGCGGCGACGGCGGGCAGGTGGTCGCGGGTGAGCGGGGCACTGGTGAGGCCGGCGGGGAAGATCACGGGTCCCGAGGCTAGTTGCCCAGCCCGAAAAGCCGCGCGCCGTTGCCCCAGACGACGGCGCGCAGCCACTCCTCCCCCAGCCCGAGCCGGTCCAGTGCGGCGAGCTGGTGGGCGTAGGGGTACGGGATCGCCGGGAAGTCGCTGCCCAGCAGCACCTTGTCCCGCAGCGCTGCCAACCGGGGCAGCAGCGCGTGGTCGAAGGGCATCAGCCGCTCGGTGAAGTCGGTGCCGAACATGGTGGTGTCCAGGTGCACGCCGTCGTACCGCTCGGCCAGGTCGAGGAACTCCGCGTACTCGGGCATGCCCAGGTGCGCGATGACCAGCTGCAGACCGGGGTGACGTTCCAGCAGCCCGGCCATCGGCGCCGGCCCCGTGTGCTCCCCGGCCAACGGACCCGACCCGCAGTGGATGACCACCGGGGTGCGCGACGCCTCCAGCCGGGCCCAGACGGCGTCCAACAGCTCATGCCGCGGGTCGAAGGAGCCCACCTGCACGTGCACCTTGAACACCCGCGCCCCGCCCTCGACCGCCGCGGCCACGTAGTGCGGGGCCTCCGGCTCGGGGAAGAACGTCGCCGACCGCAGCACCTGCGGGTGCTGGTCGGCGAAGTCGGCCGACCAGTCGTTGAGCCAGGCGGCCATCCCGGCCTTGTGCGGGTATGGCAGCGTGGAGAACGCCCGGACGCCGAGCCGCTCCAGCTGCCCGAGCCGCTCCTGCACGGACCCCCGGTACTGGATCGGCCAGGGCGCGCCGTAGTGCGTCTCGGCCTGGTCGAAGTAGCCCCAGACCTTCTCCTGCACCCGGGCGGGGAGGAAGTGCACGTGCACGTCGACCAGCCCGGGCACACCCAGCTCGCCCCACCACCGGGGGACGTCGGCGTCGTCGGCGGGGGGCGGGAGGGACACGGTCATCGGAGCGTGACGACGACCTTGCCGCGGACGTGCCCGCCGGCCACCAACTCGTGCGCCTCGGCGGTGCGCTCCAACGGGAACGCCCGGGCGATGGGCACCCGCAGCTGGCCGTCGTCGGCCAGGTGCGCGAGCTCCTCGAGGTCATGGGTGTCGGGCCGGACGAAGACGTACCGGCCGCCCAGGTCGTTGACCGCGGGGTCGACGACCGAGGCGATCCGGGCCCGGTCGCGCACCTGGTCGGGCGCGTCGGCCAGCACCGGCCCGCCCACCAGGTCCAGGACGGCGTCGACCGGCTCGGTGAGCTGCTCGCTCATCGGGCCGGCCGAGTAGTCGAAGACCTCGGCGCAGCCGGCCTCGCGGAGGAACCCGTGGTTCTTCGGCGAGGCGGTGCCGATGACGTGCGCACCCAGTGCGACGGCGATCTGCACGGCGTTGAAACCGACGCCGCCGGCCGCACGGTGCACCAGCACCCGATCTCCTTCGCCGACGGCCAGGGCCTCGGTGAGCGCCTGGTAGGCGGTCAGCCCGGCCAACGGCAGCGCCCCGGCCTCGGCGAAGGACAGCGACTCCGGCTTGTGCGCCAGGCACCGCTGCGGGGCGGCGACCAGCTCGGCGCAGGTGCCCTGGCCGACGTCGTCCCGACGCACGTACCCGAGGACCTCGTCACCGACGGCGAACCCGGTGACAGCAGGCCCGACCTGCTCGACGACGCCGGAGACGTCCCAGCCGGGCACGATCGGGAAGTGGTGCGGGAAGAGCTCGGCCAGCCCACCCGAGCGGATGCCGACGTCGACCGGGTTGACCCCGGCGGCGTGCACCCGGACCAGGACGACGTCGGGCCCGACGAGCGGGATGGGCAGGTCCTCGCGCAGCCGCAGCACCTCGACCCCGCCGAAGGTGTCGTACGCGATGCCCCGCATGACCCCGCTCATCGCCGTCCTCCCCGCTTGACGTACTGACCGAACGCACGCTCCATCTCGCGGCGGCTGTCCTTCTCCGCGAGATCCTGGCGCTTGTCGTAGCTCTTCTTGCCCTTGGCGAGTGCAAGGGTCGCCTTGGCCTTGCCGTCCTTGAAGTACATGTCCAGCGGGACGAGCGTCAGCCCGCCCTCCTTGGTCTTGCCGATCAGCTTCTCGATCTCCGCGCGGTGCATGAGGATCTTCCGCTTGCGGCGCGGGGTGTGGTTGGTCCACGTGCCCTCGGTGTACTCCGGGATGTGCACGTGGTGCAGCCAGACCTCGCCGCCCTCGACCATGGCGAAGCCGTCCACCAACGAGGCACGACCCATGCGCAGGCTCTTGACCTCGGTGCCGGTCAGCACGAGGCCGACCTCGAAGGTGTCGAGGATCGAGTAGTCGTGCCGCGCCTTCTTGTTCTGGGCGATGAACTTCCGCCCCTTCTCACGCGGCATGGCCCCAGGTTACGGCGCCCCGCCACCCGGTTCCCCGCCCGGACGCCGTCGCCTCACCCGGCGGCCCGCAGAGGCACACGGCAAAGGAACCTTTACACCCCCTGATGAGCTCGTCAGGGGGTGTAAAGGTTCCTTTGCCGCGCGGG
Source organism: Mycobacteriales bacterium (assembly GCA_038233915.1). GTDB lineage: Bacteria > Actinomycetota > Actinomycetes > Mycobacteriales > Geodermatophilaceae > Klenkia. The sequence continues at coordinate 11,105 of JBBSVA010000072.1, forward strand.
GGCTGGCTACAGACGGACGTACAACCGCAGCGTCACGTAGGCCGCGACGCCGGCCAGCAGCATGCCGGCGCCGGTGATGACCGGGCTGATCGTGGCGATCACGCTCCAGTCGACCGGCGGGATGATGCCCGCGCGGATCGGCCCGGACAGGGTGCGGTCGATGAAGAGCACCTTGGTCAGCACCAGACCGCCGGTCGCCAGCAGCCCACCGAGCAGCCCGGCGAGCGCGGCCTCCAGGATGAACGGCAGCTGGGTGTACCAGCGGGAGGCCCCGACGAGTCTCATGATGTTGGTCTCGTTGCGCCGGTTGAAGGCCGCGAGCTGGATCGTGTTGGAGATCAGGAGCAACGCGGCCAGCGCTTGGACGACGGCCACCGCGATCGTCGCGTTCCGGGCACCGTTGAGCAGGCTGAACAACCGGTCCAGGAAGTCGCCCTCGTCGCGTACCTGGTCGACGCCGTTCTCCCCGTCGGGAAACTCCTGGGCGATCACCGAGTAGCGCTCGGGGTTGACCAGCTCCACCCGGAAGCTCTCCGGCAGCGCGTTCGGGTCGGTGTTCTCGACCAGGGCAGGCTGCTGGCTGAACTGCTCGGTGAACCGCTGGTAGGCCTCGGCCTTGGACTCGTAGATGAAGTCGGCCACCTCGGGTGAGGCGGACAGCTCCTCGGAGATGGACTGCCGCTGCTCCTCGGTGACGTCGTCGGTCAGGAAGATGGAGACCTGGACCTTGTCGTAGTAGATCGCGCGCATGTCGCTGATCATGTTGGCGATGACCAGCCCGGTCCCCATCAGAGCCAGCGAGATGCCGGTCGTCAGGATCATGGCGATCGTCATGGTCAGGTTCCGACGCAGCCCGGTGGCCACCTCGGAGAGGACGAAGTTGACGCGCATGTGTTCCTCAGGAGTTCCTGTGCGGGGAGCCGGTCAGCGACCGACGCCGTAGACGCCGCGCGACTGGTCGCGGCTGACGACGCCGTCGTTGAGCTCGATCACGCGGCGGCGCATCGAATCGACGATGTGGTAGTCGTGGGTGGCCATCACCACGGTGGTGCCGGTGCGGTTGATCCGCTCCAGCAGCAGCATGATGCCCTGGCTGGTCTCGGGGTCCAGGTTGCCGGTGGGCTCGTCGGCCAGCAGCACCAGCGGCCGGTTCACGAAGGCCCGGGCGATCGCCACGCGCTGCTGCTCACCACCGGACAGCTCGGTCGGCAGGCGCTCGGCCTTGCCCTCCAGGCCGACCATCTCCAGCACCTCGGGGACGACGCGCTTGATGGTCTTCTGCGGCTTGTTGATCACCTCGAGGGCGAACGCGACGTTCTCCGCGACCGTCCGGTTGCTCAGCAGCCGGAAGTCCTGGAAGACGCAGCCCATCGTGCGGCGGAGCTTGGGCACCTGCCACTTGCTCATCGTGTTCAGGGGCTTGTCGTTGACCTTGATCGTGCCCTTGGTGGGGTCGTCCTCCTTCAGCAGCAGACGCAGGAAGGTCGACTTCCCGCTGCCCGAGGACCCGATGAGGAAGACGAACTCGCCCTTCTCGATCTCCATGGAGACGTCGTCCAGGGCCGGCCGCGAGCTCGTCGGATAGAGCTTGGTGACGTGTTGCAGTTCGATCACGAGGCGCCACGCTACCCGTCCTGCGTCCCATGCTGTGTCGTTGCAACGGCGCGGCGAGGCGCCGAGGACGACCAGCGGACGGCGGCGCCCGACGACGCGCCCGGGCACCGCCAGTCAGACTCTGGGCGCGTCCGCGGCACAGCCGTGCAGCCCCGCTCGACACCCCGGAGGAGGTCTCGTGGGTTCGGCCACGACCAATGCCCTCGTCGCCGTGCTCGGTGGCACCGGCCTCGCTCTGCTGCTGTTCGTGCCGTGGGCCGCCCGGCGCTTCCGTCGTCACGGCAGCCTGGGTCTGGGCGACGTGCTGATCGGCCTGGCGGTCGCCGTCTACCTCGTGGCCGTGGTGGCCTACACGTTGCTGCCGCTGCCGGCCTCGGACGCGCTCGCCTGTCGGGGCGCGGCAGGCACCCAGCTGAGCCCCCTGGGCACCCTCGCCGCGATCGACCGCGTCGGTGGCTTCGACAGCCCGGCTGCGGTGCTGGCGAACACCCGGGCCACCGAACTGCTGCTCAACATCGTGCTCTTCGTGCCGCTGGGGTTACTCGTCGGTCACCTGGCCCGACGGGGCATGGTCCGCGGGGTCCTCCGTGCACTGCTCGCCGGGATGGCGCTGTCGCTGCTGGTCGAGCTGACCCAGCTGACCGGTGTCTGGGGGCTGTACTCCTGCGCCTTCCGGGTCTTCGACGTCGACGACCTGCTGGCCAACTCACTGGGGGCGCTCCTGGGCGGGCTCGTCTCACCCCTGCTGCGGCTCGTCCCGGGCCAGCGCTCGAGGGAGCCGGACCGGGTGCGCCGGGTCACTCTGCTCCGCCGGCTGCTGGGGATGGCGTCCGACGGACTGGCGGTCGTCCTCACCTTCGGCGTCATCGCAGGAGCCGCGGCGGTGGGTGACGTGGTGCTCGGGCAGGCCGACGGGCTGTCGCCCCGCACCACGCTGCTGATCGGCCTGGTCCCGGCCCTCGCCCAGCTGGCTCTGGTGCTGCGGACCGGCCGCACGCTCGGCGAAGCGGTCGTCCGACTGCGACCGGAGCCCCACCCCGGGTTGCTGCGGCGGGTGCTGCGTTGGGCGGCGGGCATCGGTGGCTGGACCGTGCTGGGAGCCCTGGGCCTGACGCTCTGGCAGGCCGCGCTCACCGTGGCGGCGCTGGTCGGCGTCCTCGCCACCCGGGACCGCCGGGGGCTGGCCGCTGCAGCGGCCGGGCTGCGGGTCCTGGACGAGCGCGACCCCGAAGCGGTCAGACCGCCTCGGCAGCCTCCTGCTCCTGCTGCTTCCGCCACCGGATCCCCGCCTCGATGAACGGGTCCAGGTCGCCGTCCAGGACGGTGCCCGGGTTGCCGGACTCCACCTCGGTCCGCAGGTCCTTCACCATCTGGTACGGGTGCAGGACGTAGGAGCGCATCTGGTTGCCCCAGCTGCTCCCTTCCCCCTTCAGGGCGTCCATCTCGGCCTTCTCCTCGCGCTGGCGCACGACGAGCAGCCGGGCCTGGAGGACCTTGAGAGCCGCGGCGCGGTTCTGGATCTGGGACTTCTCGTTCTGACAGGAGACGACGATGCCGGTCGGGATGTGGGTCATCCGGACGGCGGAGTCGGTGGTGTTGACCGACTGGCCACCGGGGCCCGAGGAGCGGAAGACATCGACCCGGATCTCGTTCTCCGGGATCTCCACGTGGTCGGTCTGGTCGACCACGGGCAGCACCTCGACGCCGGCGAACGACGTCTGGCGGCGACCCTGGTTGTCGAAGGGTGAGATGCGGACCAGCCGGTGGGTGCCCTGCTCGACCGAGAGCGTGCCGTAGGCGTAGGGCTGCTTCACCGCGAAGGTGGCCGACTTGATGCCGGCCTCCTCGGCGTAGGAGGTGTCGTAGACCTCGGTCGGGTAGCCCTTGCGCTCGGCCCAGCGCAAGTACATGCGCAGCAGCATCTCGGCGAAGTCGGCGGCGTCGATGCCCCCGGCCTCCGAGCGGATCGTCACCAGCGCCTCGCGACTGTCGTACTCCCCGGACAGCAGGGTCCGGACCTCGAGCTCCTCGATCACCTTGTGCAGGGCCTCGACCTCGCGCTCGGCCTCGACGCGGGTGGCCTCGTCGTCCTCCTCGGCGGCCATCTCCCACAGCACGCCGACGTCGTCGATCCGGCTGCGCAGGTCCTCGACGCGGCGCAGGTCGCCCTGCAGGTAGGACAGCCGGGAGGTCAGCTTTTGGGCGCTCTCGACGTCGTCCCAGAGGTCCGGGGCAGCGGACTGCTGCTCCAGATCGCGGATCTCCTCGCGCAGGTCGTCGAGCTTGAGGACCGCCTCGATGGACTTCAGCGTCCCGTCGAGGTCGTCCAGGCGGGAGGAGAAGTCGGCGGCCACGTCTGACCACGGTAGTGGTCGCGTCCACACCGCGGGCGGACCCGCCCTGCTCAGCCCGGGACGACGGCGCGCCGGCGGCTGCGCGAGCGCAACCAGCGGGGCAGGTCCTCGGCCGGCATCGGCCGGGCGATGTGGAAGCCCTGGCCGTAGGTGCAGCCCAGCGCGGTGACCAGCGCCAGCTGGGCCTCGGTCTCCACGCCCTCGGCGACACTGCGCATGCCGCAGGCCCGGGCCAGCCCGACCACCGTCTCGACGGCGGCCGCGGACTGGCTGGCCTCCTTGTGGTCGGCGGCGGCGACCCCGGCGACCAGGCTGCGGTCGATCTTGAGGATGCCGGCGGGCATCGACACGATCTGACCCAGGCAGGAGAACCCGCTGCCGAAGTCGTCGATGGACACCTCGATGCCCGACACCCGCAGCGCGGCGAACTGGGCAGCGGCCCGCTCGGGGTCCTCCGCGACGCTGGTCTCGGTGAGCTCGACGACCAGCCGCTCGGGCCGCAGCCCGGACAGCGCCAGTGCGGCGAGGACATCGGCGACCAGGGTGCCCGAGCCGATGTGGGTGGCGCTGATGTTCACCGCGGCGGTGAGCGGCAGGCCCATCGCGTCCCAGCCGGCGGCGTCCCGGGCGACGGTGGCCAGCACCCAGCGGGTCAGCTCGTCGATCAGTCCGTGGGCCTCGGCGTCGGGCACGAACTCCCCGGGCGGGAGCAGCCCGCGGGTGGGGTGCTGCCAGCGGACGAGGGCCTCGACGCCGGTGACGGCGCGGGTCCGCAGGTGCATCAGCGGCTGGTAGTGCACGACCAGCTGGTCGGTGGCGATCGCCTCGCGCAGCTCGCCGGCGACCCACAGCCGGCGTTGGGCGGCGACCCGCAGCTCCGGGGAGAACAGCCGGACGGCGTTGCGGCCCGCGGCCTTGGCGGCGTACATGGCCAGGTCGGCGTCCCGGACCAGGCCACCGGCCCGGTCGTCGTCGGACCCGTCGGCCACCGCGATGCCGACGCTGACGGTGAGTGAGACGGACCGGCCGTCGACGACGAACGGCTCGAGGAAGGCGTCCTGGCAGCGCAGCGCGAGGGCGGCCGCGTCGGCCTGGTCGCAGCCCCGGCCCAGGATGACGAACTCGTCGGCGCCGAGGCGGCCGACGGTGTCCTCCTCGCGGGTGTGCGCGGCCAGCCGGTCGGCGACCTCCCGGATCAGCACGTCGCCGGCGTCGTGGCCCAGGCTGTCGTTGACCGCCTTGAAGCCGTCGACATCGAGGAAGAGCACGGCGACCGGGCGGTCGTCGGCCCCGTCGAGCTCGTGATCGAGCAGCTCCTGCAGGTGCACCCGGTTGGGCAGCTCGGTGAGGTGGTCGAAGCGGGCCGTGCGGAACGCCCCGCGGACCGCTTCGACGCGCGAGGTGATGTCGGTGTGGGTGACCACCAGCCGGCCGGCGTCGTCGACCCGGGTGGCCTGCACGTGCACCCAGCGCCCGGTCCGGCCCGGCGCGTGGCGCACGTCGACGGAGACCATCGGGCCACCGTGCGCCGACAGGTCGCCGAGCGCACCGAGCAGGTCGCGGATGTCCGGGTCGTTGCGGACGGCAAGGACCGCCTCGGCGTAGTCGCCGCCGACGGTCACCGGCGGGCCGGGCCGGTCGCGCAGTTGCGCCGTCCAGGCCGTGTTGACCAGCACGATCGTGCCGTCGGGGTCGAGGAGGACGGCGGGGGCCGGGAGCGCGTCCAGGATCGCGCCGACACCGGTCGGCACCGCCGTCGCGACGGGCTGTGACCGGTGCCCACCGAGCCGGGGACCGTCCGGGAGGCGAACGGCGGGTGACGACACACCCGGGAGACTAGGGAACGACTGAGTGATCACGGTCCGCACCGGAGGCGCTCGAGTCACCCACCGGTGTGTCGCACGCGCGTGTCGCGAATCGGGGACCCCACCAGCCCCACGCGTCACCGTCAGGGGTCGACGTAGCGGTCCCGTTCGACCACGAACTGTCCGGTCGCGGTGTTCGCGTCGATGAACTCGGGCAACAGCGGGACCCGCACGGTGACCGTGACGCAGACGCTGAACTCCTCTCCCGGTGCCAGCGACGGCGCGTAGCCGCCGGCGGTCGCGGAGCACTCGACGCCGGCC
>JBBSVA010000073.1:0-17189 GCA_038233915.1 Mycobacteriales bacterium
AGAAGGTCCCGCCGTCGGGGACGGGGTCGAAGCCCTCGTCCAGACCCATGACGCCCTCCCCTCCCACTCACTCGAACACCTGTACGAATACTACCGCTGGATCGCACTTGTGACAACCCATATCCGCAGCTCAGAGGCCCCTTCTGGTCTGCGCAACCACCTGCCATAGGCGCCGGGGCACCCGATGTGGTGGCGGGATGTGTCGCCCAGCACCAGCCGGACGCGCAGGTCTCGTAGGGTGATGACTCGGCCACCCAGCGACGTCCAAGGCCGCACACCGACGGGGGCCGGGACCGACCGATGAGCAACTTCGGGTTTCTCCGGCAGGACTGGCCGGCCATCCACGCCGACTGCGGCAACGTCGAGTACTTCAGCGCCGGCAGGCCGGGGTCGACGGGCTCGGTGCAGAAGTCGCTGACCCAGCGGCTTTTCGAGGTCGGCGCCGGGGAGCAGTCCGAGCGAGGCGTGCGGGTGGACGCGGCCTGGGCGATGCACGACCTCGTCCTGGGGATGAACGTGCACAACGTGCTCGTGCACCGAAGCGACAGTGGGTGGAGACCTACGCCGACTGGGCAGCATGGCGCCGACTGGACGCCGCGAAGGCCGACGAGATCGGCCAGCACCTGGCCGGGCTGCCGACCTCGGCCAGCAAGGACGACGAGGGCGCCAAGCGGTTCGACCTGCTCCTGCTGCGCTGCCAGTTGGCGCGGCTGGACGAGGACGGCGTCACCCTGGAGCGGCTGCGCACCCAAGTCGGCGACATCGCCGCGGCCTTGTTCGCGCAGACAGCCATCCCTTCGGTGCAGGCGCAGGCCGTGCTGCTCGCCGACCTGGCCGGGGACGAGTGGTGGGTCGACGTGACCCTGCCGATGCTGGAGGCCGCCCGGCGTCGGGTGCGTGGGCTCGTCCGCTTCGTCGAACGCGAGAAGCGCGCCGTCGTCTACACCGACTTCGCCGATGAAGCGGGGCCAGTGGTCCCGGTGGTCCTGACCTACGGGTCACCGGGCACCGACCTGGTCCGGTTCCGACAGAAGGCGCAGGCCTACCTGCGCCAGCACCAGGACCACCTCGCCCTGCAGCGGCTGCGGCGCAACCAGCAGCTCACCCCGGCCGACCTCGAAGCCCTGGAGGACATGCTGCTGCAGTCCGGGGCCGGCTCCCGCGACGACGTCGACCGCGCCCGCGCGGAGGCCGAGGGCCTGGGCCTCTTCGTGCGCTCACTGGTGGGCCTGGACCGGCAGGCGGCCGAGGCCGCCTTCGCCGAGTTCTCCGCCGGGACCGGCTTCAGCGCCAACCAGCTGCGCTTCCTCGGCCTCGTCGTCGAGCACCTCACAGCCAACGGGGTGATGGACGTCGACCGGCTTTTCCACTCACCGTTCAGCGACAACGCACCGCAGGGGCCGCAGTCGCTGTTCAGCGAGGAGCAGCTGGACGGGATCGTGGCCGTGCTCGGCGAGGTGCGGCAGCGGGCGACTGCGGAGGCGACGGTCGCCTGACGCTGGGAACCTGGGTCGGGTGACGCAGCGCAAGCCCGAGGGCATGCCCTTCGAAACCTGGGTCGAGCACCAGATCCGCACCGCCGCCGAGCGCGGGGACCTGGACGACCTGCCGCTGTCGGGCAGGCCGCTGCCCCAGCGGCGCCGGGAGCGCTGAACGGGGACGCGCTGCGCGGGCTCACCGGCCGGGACCCCGGTTCGGTCTAGCGTGGTCGGTGATGGCGATCGACGGAGTGCGGCGGCTCAGCGCCCCGCGACGCCCTGCCCCGGGCCCCGTCGTCCCCCCGGTGCTGACCCCGCGGCTGCGGCTGCGCCCGGTCCGGGCCGGGGACGGCGACGACGTCGTCGCGCTGCACGGGGATCCCGAGGTCATGCGGCACCTGGGCACCGGGCGACCGGGGCCCCCCGCGCGGGTCCGCGGGCTCGACCTGCCCCGGCTGCTGGCCGTCTACGGGCCGGTGCCGCTGGGCTACTGGGCCGCGGAGGACCGGGCCAGCGACGAGTTCGTCGGCTGGTTCGAGCTGCGGCCGATGGTCGGCGGCCCCACTGACGCCGTCGAGCTGGGCTACCGGCTGTGCCGCGCGGCCTGGGGGCGCGGGCTGGCCACCGAGGGGGCCCGTGCGCTGGTGGACGTGGTCTTCGAGGCCACCGACGTCGCGGAGGTCGTGGCGACCACGATGGCGATCAACACCGGGTCGCGGCGGGTGATGGAGAAGGTCGGTCTGACCTGGCGCCGCACGTACACCGAAGCTGCGTACACAGGTGCCAGCCACGACGACATTCCCGGCGCCGAGCACGGCGAGGTCGAGTACTCCCTCTCCCGCAACGACTGGCGGCCGCTGGCACCACAGCACTTCCACCGTCGGCAGCCCCGCCGGTGGGCACCGCGCCGCAGCTGAGACCACCGCGGGTCAGTGCCGGTGCAGCTGCAGGACGGCGTACGCAGCCAACGACGGAGCATCGGTGAACCGGCCGTCCCGCACCCTCGCCACCAGCTCGGTCTCGGGCACGAACGCGTGCACCATGTCGGCCTCGCTGGCCTCCCGTGCCGTCGGCCCGGGCGTGAGGTCGGTGGCCAGCCAGACGTCGAAACCCTGCGTCATGAGCCCCGGCGCGAGGTCCAGGTGGGCCATGTGCTCCATCGTCGTGGCCCGCAGCCCGGTCTCCTCGGCCAGCTCCGCGCGAGCCAGCTCCTCCGCGGTGCCGCCGGTGCCGGCCGGCCGGCCGCCCTGCGGGAACTCCCAGCAGCGCCGGTCCACCGGGTGCCGGTGCTGCTCCACCAGCCAGAACCCGTCCCGTTCGGCGGGCACGACCAGCGCGAAATCCGGCCGCTCGACCACGCCGTAGACGCTCGTCGAGCCGTCGGCCAGCTCGACGCAGTCCTCGCGGACCCGGGTCCAGGGGTTCCGGTAGACCTCGCGACTGCTCGTGGTGCGCACCCGGTCATCCTCCCGGGTGCACGAACCGGGTGCGGGGAGCGGCTGGGCCGGCTCACCGACGGCGGGTGGCAGGACCGGGCCGCGGCCCGCCGAGCCCGACCGCGACCGGGCTGGGAGCATGCCCGGCGTGGACAGCACCCCGGCCCGCCGCCGTTCCCGGCGGGCGACGTCACCGGCCGGGCCCCCCACCCGGGTGGACCTGCCGGCCTCGACGCACGCACCGGGAACGCCCACCCGGCAGACTGCGGGGGTGACGGTGACCGCGAGCCCCGACGTGCACCCCGACGCCGACACCGCCGAGGGAGCCGCTGAGCCGGCGGCGACCCCGGAGGCGGTGGCCCCACGCGGTGGCCGCCCGGCGCTGGACCTGCTGGTCTGGGACGCCCCGAACATCGACATGACGCTGGCGACCGTGATCGGCGCCCGGCCGACCGCGGCCTCCCGGCCGCGCTTCGACGCGATCGCCGCCTGGTTCGTCGGTGGTGCCGGCGAGGCCGGTGCCGGTGGGGCCGACGACGTCGAGGCCTGCGTGTTCGCCAACGTGCCGCCGCAGCACGTCACCACCCTGCGCGGCTGGGTCGAGGCGCTGCGCAGCTTCGGCTACTCGGTCTTCGCCCGCCCCAAGAGCCGCCCGGACGACGACATCGACCAGTCGATGCTCGACCACATCGCGGTGCGCGCGCACAGCCACGAGCTGCGCCGGCTGGTCGTCTTCTCCGGTGACGGCCGCAACTTCCGGGAGCCGCTGGAGGAGCTGGCGCGCGCCGGCACCGACGTCGTCGTCGTCGCGTTCTCCGAGGTCGCCGGCTACGCCAGCACCTCGGACCTGCTGCACTTCGTGGACATCGAGGACGTGCCCGGCGCGTTCGCGGCCCCGCTGGACCGGGTCCGGCTGGACTCGCTGCCGGTCGACGGCGCATGGCTGCGCCCGACCAAGAGCCTGCGCGACGCCGCCGCCACGTTCGCCAGCAAGCGGACCGTGTGACGACCGGCAACACCGTGGACACCGGGAGGTCCAGCACCGACCCGGACACCGACGGCTTCTCCGCCGCGGTCCCCAGTCCGCGGGAGCCGGTCGACCCCGACCCGGCCCGCGGCAACGTGCTGGTGCCGGGGGAGACGGTCTGGCGGATCGAGCGGGCCGACCAGCACGCCGTGTTCGTCGACGCCGCCGACTACTTCGCCACGCTCAAGCAGGTGGTGCTGCAGGCGCAGCGCCAGGTGCTGTTCATCGGCTGGGACTTCGACCCGCGGATCCGGCTGGACCCGCGCACCCCGGGCAAGGGCCGCGACGACCGGGTCGGCCGGGTGCTCGAGGCCGCCGTGGAGGCCAACCCCGACCTGTTCGTCGGCGTCCTGCAGTGGGACCTGGGCATGTTCGAGGCGCTGGGCCGCGGCCTGACGCCGATCGTGCTGCTGAACCGACGGACGTCGGACCGCTTCCAGATGAAGGTCGACGCGCACCACCCGCTGGGCGGCGCGCACCACCAGAAGATCGTCGTCGTCGACGACAGCCTGGCCTTCGCCGGCGGCATCGACGTCACCGCCGACCGTTGGGACGACTCCGAGCACCTGGACCGCAACCGGCACCGGCACCGGCCACGCTCCCGGCGGTCCACCCAGCCCTGGCACGACGTCACCAGCCTGGTCTCCGGCCCGGCCGCGAAGGCCCTCGGCGAGCTGGCCCGGCGACGCTGGGCGGCCGGCACCGGCGAGCAGCTGGACGCCGTCGACGACGTGACGCTGGAGTGGCCCGAGCAGGTGCCGGTCCTGCTGCACGACGTGGACGTCGCCATCTCGCGGACCCGCCCGCAGTTCCGCCAGTGGGAGCTCGTCCACGAGATCGAGGACCTGTGGCTGGCGATGATCGCCAGCGCACAGACCTGCGTCTACATCGAGAGCCAGTACTTCGCCCACCGCCGGGTCGCCGAGGCGATCGCGGTCCGGCTGGGTGAGGAGGACGGCCCGGAGTTCGTCGTCGTCAACCCCGAGACCGCCGACGGCTGGCTCGAGGAGAAGGCCATGGGCACCGCCCGGGCCAAGCTGCTGAGGAAGGTCCGCGAGGCCGACGTGCACGGCCGGTTCCGGCTGTACGTGCCGGTCACCGCCACCCGGTCGCCGATCTACGTGCACGCCAAGGTGTGCGTGGTCGACGACCGGCTGCTGCGGATCGGGTCCTCGAACCTGAACAACCGCTCGATGGGCATGGACACCGAGTGCGACCTGACGATCGAGGCGGCCGCGGACGACCCGCGCCGCGCGGAGATCGCCGGGGCGGTGCTGGGCATGCGGGACCGGTTGTTGGCCGAGCACCTCGGCGTCAGCCCGGACGACGTCGCCGCCGCGGTGACCGCGCACGACGGCTCGCTGGTCGCGGCCGTCGAGTCGCTGGTGCGCCCCACGGGCCGTTCGCTGCAGCACTTCGAGATCCCCGAGCAGGGGATCCTGGACACCGTGCTGGCCGACACCGAGGTGCTGGACCCCGAGCACACCCCGAACCGGACCCAGCGGGTGATGGCCCGCTTCCGCCGGCACGGGCACCACCGCTGAGTCCCGGCTGACCGACCCGGCAACTCGGGGCCCTGGTACGTCGACGTCACGCTGACCCGGGTCGGGGGCGACGGCGACCTGGCCAACGGCACGCTGGACTCCGACCTGGACGTCTACACCGCCTCGGGTTCCCCGACGTCCTCGATCATCGAGTTCTCTACGTTCGAGCCGTGCAACGGCGAGAGCGCCCCGGACCCGTTCGACCCGGGCACCTCCTACTCCACCTGCATCCTGGTCGCCGCGGACGCCGCCGAGCAGGTCACCAGCGTGGAGTACGCCCCGTTCGACAGCGACTACGAGGACGCGCCGGTCGTCTGGACCACCCTCAGTGCGTCTCGAGATCGGTGTCCGCGCCGGCCACGATGGCCTGCAAGGCGCGGACGTGTCCGCGGTAGGCCCGTCGTCCCTCGGTGGTGAGGGACAGCCAGACCTTCCGGGAGTCGGCCCGGGAGCGATGCTGGTGCACGTACCCCGCGTCGACCAGGGCCGCCACCTGCTTGCTCAGCGCCGACGGGCTCAGCCCCAGGTGGTCCTTGACCACCGACAGCTCCACGGTGGTGCCCTCGGCGAGCATCGCGCAGGTGCGCAGCCGGTGGGTGGGGTGGATGACCGGGTCCAGGGAGTCGGTCACCGGCGGGTGCTCGCCCGGTGCGCGACCGAGCCCGCGAGGTAGCTGGCCGTGGCGAGGACCGCGAGCACCACGAACGGCCAGGTCCGGTCGGTGAGCGAGGACGCCACGGCCGAGGCGGCCAGGCAGCCGGCCGCGACGGCAACCCCGGTCAGGAACCCCCGGCTGGTGGGCAGTGCCCAGGGGGCGCCGTTCAGGTGACCGGCGACCACGTTCACCGCGATCACGGCGGCCGCGCCCACCAGTAGCAGCACGGAGTCCCGGTCGCCGGCCAGCGGGGTCAGCGCCATGAGCCCCAGCAGCACGGCGTTGACCGGATAGAGCCAGACCGGCCAGGGGGTGTCCCGGACAGCGGTCCGGGCCCGGGCCACGTCGTCGAGTGCCTGTCGGGCGGTGGTCGCGTCCACTGTCTCGTCGTCCGTCATGTGTCCACCGTGGCAGATCGTTTCCATACAGGCAACTGTTTCCGTGGAGGAGAACACCGGGCACGGTGTCGAGAACGTGGGGCCGGTTCCGTCCCCCGGGGTGAGCCGATCCACGAGGGGCGGGCCGGGCAGCGAACCGTGGAGGGGCTACCCGGTCGGGCCGGGGCGGGGCCGTCGCGCGGGGGGCAGCGGGACGACCCCGGTGTCGACGAGCTCGACGGCGATGTCGCGCAGCTTGCGGTTGCTGTTCTGGCTGGCCATCGCCAGGAGGCCGAACGCCTCGTCCCGGGTAACCGCGAACCGCTCGATCAGGATGCCCTGGGCCATCCCGATGTCCCGGCTGCCCGACAGCGCCCGGTTGAGCTGGCCGATCTCCTCCTGCAGCGTGCCGCCCCAGACGGCCAGCGCCGCGTAGGTGGCCAGCGCCGTGACCAGCGGGGTGATGGTGTCGGCGTCGAAGGCCCCGGTGTGCCGGGAGTACAGGTTGAGGCCGGCGACGACGTCGGGGGACCGGTCGTCGTCCCCGGCGTCGACGGTGTCGGCCAGCAGCAGCCGGTAGGAGGCCATCGAGGCGATCCCCAGCTTCGCGGCCCGGGAGCCGAAGTCGGGCCACGTGGAGTCGGCGGCCAGGTCGTTGCTGATGTGCGGCCGGTCGGCGACGACGGCGTCCACGCAGGGCCCGGCCAGCAGCTCGTACTGGATCCGGTCGACGACCTCCACGACCGGGTCGGTCGCCCCGATCGTGGTGAAGGTCCGCGGCGGGGTGTAGACGGTCATGCCCGCGTGGTCGGCGCCGGGGATCAGCTCGACCGCGATCCGGGTCATCGTGTGGCCGGCGTCCCGGCGGTCGGCGAACCGGTGCACCTGCCGGCCGACCTCGCCGTGCAGGGCCGCCAGGTACCGCGCGTGCGAGGTGGCGGTGGGGTCGAGGGTCACGCGCAGCTCCTCGGCGTCGTCCGGACGGCGAGCAGGGCGATGTCATCGTCCCGGCCGTGCGCGAGGTCACCGAGCAGCCCGTCCAGCAGCTCCTCCAGCGACTGGCCCCGCCGTCGCTGCACCGCGGCCAGCAGCGTCGCGGTACCGACGTCGAGGTCCTGGGTGCGGCTCTCGACCAGGCCGTCGGTGTAGAGCAGCAGCGTGCTGCCCGGCGACAGGTCGACGACGTGGTCGGTCCGGACGACGTGCAGGTCCAGGCCGAGCAGCATCTCCGGGCGGGTCTCCAGCAGCTCGACCCGGCCGTCGGCGTGCAGCAGCACCGGCGGCGGGTGGCCGGCGTTGGACCAGCGCAACCGGGACCCGTCCTCGACCCGGGCGACCACGACCGTGGCCAGCGAGCCGACGTGCAGCCCGGCCGCGGTGGTGTCCAGCCGGGACAGCGTGGCCGCCGGCGGGTCCCCCCGGTCGTGGGCCAGCCCGCGCAGCAGGGTGCGCAGCTGGCCCATCGCTGCGGCCGCGGACATGTCGTGCCCGGTGACGTCGCCGATGGCCAGCACCGTCGTGCCGTCCGGGGTGACCAGCGCGTCGTACCAGTCGCCGCCGACCTGATCCTCGGCCGCCGAGGGCACGTAACGGGCGGCCAACTGCAGGCGCGGGGGCTTGGGCAGGTCGGTCAGCATCGCGAGCTGCAGCGTCTCGGCGGCGCTGCGTCGGTCCTCCAGCAGCATCGCGCGGCGCAGGCTCTGCGCGACGAACCCGGCGAAGGCCCGCGCCGTCATCCGGACGTCGCTGTCCAGCTCGCGTGCCGCCGACCAGCTCAGGCTGAGCACCCCGCTGGTGCCCTCGCCGACGTCCAGCGGCAGGTGCAGGTCGGCCTGCCAGGTGCGGGGCAGCCGGCCGGCCAGCCCGGGGAATGCCGCCAGCAGCTCGGGGACGTCGCGGTGCTGGCGTTCCACCCGGTCGGCCAGCGTGCGGGCCACCGGGTGCTCGGCGTCGACCGGGACGCCCGACCAGGCAACCCGGTTGGCCGCGCTGAGCCCGTCGCGGACCAGCGGGTGCAGCTCCCGGGTGTGCTCGGTGGCCAGGCAGACCACGGCGACGTGGACGCCGAACCCCTGAGTAGCCAGTTCGCTGACGGCGGAGGCGACGTCGGCGGTCGTGAAGGCCTGGTTGAGCACACTGGAGGTGCGCAGCAGCATCCGGGCCTGCCGGCCGCGCTCGGCGAGCACCGCTGCGGTCTGCACGGTGCGCTCCTGGAGCTGGCGCAGCTGCAGCTGGGAGCTGCACGCCGCGGCCAGATCCGTGAGCACCGCGATCTCCAGCGCCGTCCACTCGTGTGGTTCGTGGTCGATCGCGCACAGCGACCCGATGACGTCGCCGTCCACGTCGACCAGCGGGATGCCCGCGTACGCGATGACGCCGAGGTCGGGGATGGCCAGGCTGTCTTCGACCAGTGGTTCGAGCCGGGCGTCGGTGATCACCAGCGGCTCGCGGGAGGTGACCACGTGCTGGCAGAACGAGTGGGTCAGCGGGGTCGAGCGGGTGGTGGCCCAGGGCTCCGGCAGGCCGACCGCGCCCGGGAAGACCTGGTGGGTCTCGTCGACCAGGCTCACCAGGCTGACCGGAACTCCGAGCTGGTGGCGGACCAACCGGGCGAAGCGCTCGAACCCCTCGTCGGACCCGGCGGACAACGGGGTCGAACGGGGCAACGAGACGGCGGCGTACGGGGCGGTGTGCTCCACCGAGGTCACCCGCCCACCGCCGTCCGGACGGCGGCGACCCGGCGGTCCCGAGTCTCGGGGGTCTTCGCGCTCTCGACGGAGAGCGCGTGGGCCTTCTGCTTCGAGGGCGACAGTGCGGCGAAGCGCGCGCGCTGCGCGGGGTCCAGCGCCGCGGCGAGCTCGGCCGGCAGCTCGACGGCGCGCGGTGCGGTGTCCACGGTCAGGTCGACGAGCACCTCCTCGCCCGCCGCGACCCCGGCCGCCGCCCGGTGCTCGGCCGCCAGCGGGACCAGGTGCTGACCGCCCATCACGGCCAGCGTGCTTGGGTAGACGTGCCCGTTCAGCGTGACGGTGACCGGCGCCCGCTTGCCCGCGCCCAGGGCCTCGACGACCTCGGGGGGCACGACGAGACCGGTGGCGGTCTTCCCGCCCAGCAGCACGGTCGTGCGGAACTCCATGGGGGCAGTCTGCCGCACCCCGGGCTCGGGGAGGAGCGCTCGCGGGGATGGGTTCACCGGTGGTGCACTGCGAGCGGCGTGGGTCCGACCCGGGACGTCCGGGTGGCGGCCACGGGAGCGGTGCCCGGCATGATCGGCGCCGTGTCCGACTGGTCCGAGCGCGTCACCCTGTCCCGCTCCCGTGTGCGGCTCGTCCCGCTGGGTCCCGAGCCCGCGGAGGGTTGGCTGGCCCCGGCCGTGCAGCACAGCGGGACGAGGAGTCCGGCCGAGCTGCTGCTGCTCACCCGGGCGTTCCAGCGGCTGGGCGAGGTGCGGGTCGGCTGGGCCGCGCTGGTCGCGGGTCTCTTGTGACGGAACCGTACGGCACCGAGCACCACGGCACCGAGCACCACGGCACCGAGCACCACGGCACCGACTGGTACGCCGAGGACCTCTCCGGCCGCGCCTTCGAGGGCGACGCGTTCTACGACGTCGATCTGTCCGAGGCAACCGGCACGGCCGCGACCTTCACCGACTGCACCTTCGGGACGACGCGGTTCAACGCCGCGGTGCTGACCGACTCGGCCTTCCGAGGCTGCACCTTCACCCGCTGCTCCTTCTTCGGCGCCGAGTTCGACGCGTGCACGTTCCTCGGCAGCACGTTCGTGGACTGCGTGCTGCGCCCGCTCGCCGTCCGCGGCGGCGACTGGTCCTTCGTCTCGCTGGTCGACGCCGACCTGCGCGGGGTGACCCTGACCGGCGTCCGGCTGCGGGAGGTGGACCTGACCGGTGCCGACCTCACCGGTGCCACCGTCACCGACGGCGACCTGTCCGCCGCCTCGCTGGCCGGCAGCCGCTGGCGGGACGCCGACCTGCGCGGCAGTGATCTGACCGCGTTCGACCTCCGGGCGCTCGACCTGGCCGGGGTGCGGGTCCGGGCCGAGCAGACGGTCACCCTCGCGCAGACCCTGGGACTGCGGATCGGCTGACCGGCCCGCGCACGGTCTCCGGGGCCTCAGGTGCAGGAGCCGACGTTGACCCCGCGTGCGGTCAGCCAGGCGACCGGGTCGCGGCGCTCCTGGTACAGACCGCCGTAGTGCGTCTCCACGTGCACGTGCGGCCCGGTGGACTGCCCGCGGTTGCCGACCGTGGCGATCTGTTGGCCGGCGGTCACCGTCTGGCCGGTGCGGACGGTGAACGTGTCCACGTGGCCGTACACGCTGATGACGCCGTCGGGGTGCTGGACGTAGACGGCCTGGCCGAAGCCGCTGGCCGGGCCGGCCTGCAGCACGACACCGTCCTCGGGCACGTAGATCGGCGTCCCGATCGGCGCGGCGATGTCGATGCCGTAATGCGTGGTGCCCCAGCGCGCGCCGTAGCAGGAGGTCACCCTGCCGGTGACCAGCGTGCCGGTGCCAGCGCTGGCGGTGACGGTGGCCTGCTCGGCCGCAGCGGCCGCGACCTCGGCGGCGTCCGCGACGCCCTGGGCTTCGAGCAGTGCGATCTGGGCGGCCAGCAGCTCGGCCTGCAGCGCGGTCCGCTCCGCGACGACCTGGTCGTAGGAGGCCTGGGAGGTCGCCAGCTGCTCTTGGGCGGCGGTGTCCGCGGCGACGGCGACCGTGGCGGCCAGGTCCTGGGCTGCGACAGCGTCCCGGGCGACCTCGGCGGCGTCCTCCTGGTCGGCCTGGACCGCCTCGACGGCCTCGAGCCGCTCGGACCTGTCGACGCCCAGCTGTTCGAGTGTCGCCGCTCGCTGCAGCAGCTCCTCCGGGCCCTCGGAGCCCAACAGCACCTCGGCGTCCCCGAGGGTCTGCACACCCATGAACGCCTCGCGCCCGAGAGTGGCGATGTCGGCCTCGGCCACGACGGTGGCAGCCTGCGCGGTCTGCAGCTGGGCGGCGGCGGTCGCGGCGGCGACCTGGGCGGCGGCCAGTTGGTCCTGCGCGACCCGGTCGGCGTCGGCGGCGGCCTCGGCGGTCACCGTGGCCCGGGCCAACTCCTCCTCGGCGGCGGCCACCAGCGCGGACACCCGGTCCACCTCGCTGCTCGCCGCGGCCACCTCGGTGGCGTCCACCGCAGGCGCCGCGAGCGCCGCCGGCGCGGCCAGGCCGCTCAGCGAGAACGCGGCGACGGCGGCCACCACGGTCCTCAACACCCGGCGACGACAGAGGGGTGGGTCGTGGCGCTGGGGGAGCAGGTCGGTCTCCTGACAGGACGGGGCCGAAGCGGCTGTGACGGAAGGTGTGTCTGGGTCTCGTGGGGACCTGGTGACGGTAACCGGGAGATGGTCGGATGTCACGGTCCGATCACGGACCTGGGGATGGAGGCCCTGGACATTGAGGGCGTCGGGTGCGAGCGGGTGACCGTGCGCCGGTCGGCACGGCGTGTCATCGACGACGCTCCACACACGCTCTGTCGCGCCACGCCGGTGGTGTTGCACACCGCTTGCGACAAGCTCAAATCCCGCGCGAACAAGTGACGCACGGGGAAGGTGTGGCCTGCATGTGACGACGATCGCTGGTGTGACACACAGACTGTGCCGAACTCACAGCTGATCGTCAGATTCTGCTCCGGACTTACCCAGATTGCGCTGACCAGTGCTTAGGTTGTGCCCGTCGCACCAGTTCACGGGGCACGTCGCACCACGTTCGATCCGCATCACACCGTTCGGTGAACCCACAGATCACCGGCTGGTCGACACCCCTATCGGTGATCTGTCGTCCCCCACGGGACGGCCCGGGAAGGACCGCGCATGTCCACGTACGACCACATCCTGCAGAAGCGCGGCACACGCGCAGCTGCGCTGCTGACCGCGGGCGGGCTGCTTGCCGGCTCCGCCGTGATCGGCCTGTTCCCGACCGTCGCGGGGGCTTCCAGCCACCGCGAGGCGCCGCTGATCGCGGCCGACCCGGCGGTCGACAACACCGACGTCTACGCGTTCTCCAGCCCGGAGAACACCGACAACGTGGTGCTGATCGCCAACTGGATCCCGTTCGAGGAGCCCAACGGCGGCCCGAACTTCTACCCGTGGTCCGACGACGCGGAGTACCTGATCAACATCGACAACAACGGCGACGCCGTGGCCGACCTGATCTACCGCTGGCGGTTCGAGACCCAGGACCTCCGGGGCACCGACACGTTCCTCTACAACAACGGCCCGGTGACCAGCCTGGACGACGAGAACCTGCTCTTCCGGCAGACCTTCACCCTGGACGTGAGCACCGACGGTGGCCTCACCTACGCCGCCCCCATCTCTACCGGGCCGGTCGCGCCGTCCTACACCGGTGCCGCCGGTATGGGCAGCGCCGCGGACTACGTGACGAACCTGCGCACCCCGGCCGAGACCCCGGTGACCGGTGGCGGGACGACCCTGGCCACCCAGGCCGACGACCCGTTCTTCCTCGACCTGCGCATCTTCGACCTGCTCTACGGCGGCGACCTGTCCGAGACAGGCCAGGACACGCTCGCCGGCTACAACGTGAACTCGATCGTCCTCGAGGTCCCCAAGACCGCGGTCGCGATCGGCGGCAACGCGACGGACAACCCGGTCATCGGCGTGTGGAGCACCACCACCCGCCCGACCCTGCGTGACGCCGACGGTTCCGCCGCCGACGCCAACGCCACCTTCACCCAGGTGTCCCGGCTGGGCATGCCGCTGGTCAACGAGGTCGTCATCCCGACCGGCCTCAAGGACACGTTCAACTCGATCGACCCGACGGTCGATGCCACGGTCCCGGCCGTGGTGGACCGGGTCCTGGACCCGGAGGTCCCGAAGCTCGTCGAGGCCATCTACGGCATCCCGGCCCCGGCGGCACCCCGCTACGACATCTTCGAGGTCTTCCTGACCGGCATCGTCACCACGGACACCGACGCTGCTGGTCCTGACCGGGGACTGGACGTCGACGGCGACCCGGCCACGGACAACCCGATCAACGTCGATCTCAACTCGCAGGTCCTCAACGCCGGCGCGGACCCCGCAGCTTTCCAGCCTTCGGAGATGCTGCGGCTCAACATGTCCATCACCGTGCCGACCGGTCTGGACGGCACACCGCTGACCCAGGCCAGCCGTCTCGGGGTCGTGGGTGGCGACATCCAGGGCTTCCCGAACGGTCGTCGTCTCGCCGACGACGTCGTCGACATCGAGCTCCTTGCGCTCGAGGGTGTCTACAACGTCACCGACTTCCCGAACAACGTCCCGGCTGACCGGGTCGCTGCCGGTGTCGCTGCGCTGGCCGGCGGTGACGCGGTCGACTCCAACGACAACGCCTTCAACAACACGTTCCCCTACCTCGCGGGCCCGAACACCGGGGCCGTGAACGCTGGTGGCGGAACCGGTGGCGGCGGGACCGATGTGCCCCCGGGCAACGGCAACCCGGTTGCTGCACCCGCACCCGCACCCGCACCCGCACCGGCGCCGACCGCTCCGGTCGCCTCCGCCCCGGGTCAGTACCCGGTCGGTGGCGTCGACACCGGCGCTGGTGGCTGGGGCGAGACCCTGTTGCCGGCGCTCACCGGTGGGGCAGCCCTGCTGCTCCTCGGTGCCGGTGCAGGTTCACTGCTGAAGGGGCGCACATTGCGCCACAAGACCGCTGGGACCCCTGCGGTCTGATCCACTGCACGACGGTGCCGGGGTGCGGTGGCCAGACCACCGCACCCCGGCACCACCCCCTCACGGACGAGCCCTCACCGCCGTCGGCGCCCCACCGGGCCCGTCGGGAGGTAGCAGACCGAAGGACCTGACTCATGGCCGAGCACTCCACCCACCCGCAGGACCCGGCGAACGGTGACCACACCCCGTTCCTGGAGTCCGAGCTCTCCGACACCTCCCAGGCCGCGCCGGGGAAGCGCCGTCTCCCCAACTGGCTGATCCCGACCGGCGCCGCGCTCGCCGTCGGTGTGCTGGTCGGCGCCTTGTTCTTCGGTGGCGGCGATGACACCCAGGCCGCCCCGAGCACCGTCGCGGCCCCCACGAACTCTGCGGGCGAGACCGTCCCGCACCTGGTCAACGCGCTGACCCGATCCGAGCCGGTCCAGGTGGACATCCCCGCCATCGAGGTGAGCTCGTCCCTGGTCGACCTCGGTCTCAACGGCGACGGCACCCTCGAGGTCCCGGTCGACTTCTCCCGGGCCGGTTGGTTCACCGGCGGCAACTTCCCCGGTGACCCGCAGGGCCCGCCCGCGCTGATCGCCGGCCACGTCGACGACTACACCGGCCCGGCGGTGTTCTACCGGCTCCGCGACCTGGCCGTGGGCGACGAGGTCATGGTGACCCGCGCGGACAACACGGTCGCGGTCTTCACCGTGACCGAGAGCCAGGAGTTCCCGAAGACGGAGTTCCCGGCCGACCAGATCTACGCCCCGGTCGGGGACTCCGAGGTCGTCCTCATCACCTGCACCGGCGCCTTCGACCAGACCGCCCGCTCCTACGACGACAACCTCGTCGTGCGGGCGACGCTGGACCTGGACCGGTCGCTCGAGGAGAGCGACGCCCGCATCGCGGCAGGCACGCCCGCCCCGGCCGGCGACCAGCCGAACGTCTGATCGTGCGTCGTCGGACCGCTATCGCGTCCCTCGCCGCCGGGGGCCTCCTCCTGGTGGCCTCCGCTGCCGGCTTCGCCACCGCGGCCCAGGACGAGCAGATCTCCACCGCCGCCGAGCAGGCCGCCGCCGTCGACCCGTTGACGGCCTCGATCGCCGCGGCGCAGGTGCGGCTGCAGCAGGTGCCCGGGGACTACACGACCTGGGCCCAGCTGGGTTCGGCCTACGTGGAGCAGGCCCGGGTGACCGCGGACCCCAGCTACTACGACCGGGCGCAGGGCGCGCTGGAGCAGTCGCTGGTGCTGCGGCCCGACGGCAACGACACGGCCCTCACCGGCCAGGGCGCGCTGGCCAACGCCCGGCACGACTTCGCTGCCGCCCGGGACGCCGCGGAGGCCGCCCTGGCGATCAACGACTTCAACGCCACGGCCTGGGGCGTGCTCACCGACGCCCGCACCCAGCTCGGGGACTACCCCGGCGCGACCGAGGCGCTGGGCCGGATGCTGGACCTCCGGCCGGGACTGACCTCCTTCACCCGGGCCTCCTACGACGCCGAGATCCACGGCGACATCACGCGGGCACGCTCGGCTCTCGAGCAGGCGCTGGGACTCACCACCGGAGGCAGCGACGAGGCCTTCTGCCGCGCCTACCTGGGGCAGCTCGCCTTCTCCCAGGGCGACCTCGACGAGGCCGGCTCGCAGTTCAACACCGGCCTGGCCGACCTGCCCGACGACCCCACGCTGCTGCTGGGCCGGGCCCGGGTCGACGCCGCGCTGGGCAACGAGGAGGAGGCCGTCGCCGGCTTCCAGCGGGTCGTGGACAGCCGGCCGCTGCCGGAGAACTTCGTCGAGTTCGGCGAGTACCTGGAGTCCCTCGGTCGGGACGACGAGGCCCAGCAGCAGTACGCCGTCGTCGACACCGTGCGCCAGCTCTTCGCCGCCAGCGGGGTCAGCGACGACCTGTCCGCCGCGCTGTTCGCCGCCGACCACGACGACCCGGTGACCGCCCTGGTCGCCGCGACCGCCGAGTACGAGCGTCGGCAGAACATCGACAGTCAGGACGCGATGGCCTGGGCGCTGCACGCCGCCGGCCGGGACGCCGAGGCGCTCCCGCTGGCCCAGCAGGCGACCTCGCTCGGCGGCGCCAGTGCCGTGTTCCTCTACCACCGGGGCGCCATCGAGGCCGCGCTCGGGATGACCGACCAGGCCCGGACGACGCTCGCCTCGGCGCTGGACACCAACCCGCACTTCTCCCCGCTGCTCGCCCCCCGGGCACAGGACCTGCTGGAGTCCCTGGGCGGCCGGCCGTGAGGGGGCGCCGGCTGGTCGCCGTCACGCTGGGCGCGGGAGCGCTCTGGCTGGTGGCTCCGGTCGGCGCCGCCCAGGCCCACCCGCTGGGCAACTTCACCGTCAACCACGCCCATGACTTCCAGCTGCGTCCGGACGGCATCACGCTCACCTCCGTCGTCGACCGGGCCGAGATCCCCACCGCCCAGGCATTGCAGACCATCGCCCCGGGCGGCGTCCCCACCGACGGCCAGCTCGCCGACGCCGCGGCAGCGGAGTGCCCGCTGGTGGGTGACGCCGTCACAGCCAGCGTCGGCGGGGAGCCCCTGGACTGGCAACTCCAGGACGCCGCGATGACCACGAAGCCCGGCGCCGGAGGTCTGCCCACGCTGC
Organism: Mycobacteriales bacterium; assembly: GCA_038233915.1. Taxonomy (GTDB): domain Bacteria; phylum Actinomycetota; class Actinomycetes; order Mycobacteriales; family Geodermatophilaceae; genus Klenkia. The sequence continues at coordinate 16,850 of JBBSVA010000073.1, forward strand.
GGTTGACCTGCTCGTTCACCGCCGACGCCGACCTCGGCACGGCGACCGGGCTCGAGGTCGCCGACGACTACCTCGGCGACCGGGTGGGCTGGCGGGAGATGACGGCCGACGGCGACGGCGTCCGGCTCGTCGACTCCCCGGTGCCGATCGACAGCAGCACCGACCAGCTGCGGCAGTACCCGGTCGACCTGCTCGCCTCCCCGGTCGACGTCCGCGGCTTCAGCGTCGCCACAGAACCCGGCACGAACACCGGCTCCGACGCGGCCCTGGCCGCTGCGGGCGGCGGGGACCCGTTCACCAACGCGGTGGCTGCACTGGACCGGCGGTTCGAGGACCTGGC
>JBBSVA010000074.1:0-16747 GCA_038233915.1 Mycobacteriales bacterium
CCGCCGGTTCGCCGACGCCGACGAGCTGATCGTCGGACACGCCTCGGGCACCGTGGAGCAGCGGCTGCGCTCGGTCCAGCTGCTCGCCGAGGCCATGGACACAGTCAGCGCCTGAGCACGACGGCGTCTCCAGCGGAACGCTGTCCTACTGCGGCGATAGTCGCGGAAATCGCCGTCGATCTGCGGCGATAGTCGCGAAAATCGCCGTCCTACTGCGGCGATAGTCGCGAAGAACGCGGTGAGGGGCGAGGGATCACCACTCCGCGAGTTGGGCACAGGTCGGGCAGAGGTGCGCGATCTCCGCCGGCTGCGGTGGCCAGAGCACGTCGTCGTCATGGGTCACGTACGCGCCACAGAGCGCGTTCCGCCGGCCACCGGCGGAGCTGCCGATCGTCGCGTGGGCCGGGCCGATCAGGGTCGGGCGCGAGTCGGCGCCGACGAGCGAGCCGACCATCATCTCGGCGCGCGCCGTCCGGTAGCGGAAACCCATGCGGGACAGCCTGACCGGTCACCGTCTCCCGGTCGGGCAGGCGGCGCCGTGTCCCAGCCTCGGACGTCCCACCTGTCCCACGAGCCCCACGCCGGGGGCGACGTGACTCATCACACCGCTAGCAACATGCTTGCTCTGGTTAGCACTGGGCATACTCAAAGTGGCCCACCATCCAGATCCCCCGGAGGAACCTCATGGCCACGAAGACCACAGACACCACCGTCCTGACCGCCCAGCTGCGCGCGCTCCTGCTGCTGACGCAGACCGAGGAGCAGGTCGCCCGCACCCGTGTCGCGCAGGCCCGCACCGAGGCCGTCCGCCGCGAGCTGGCCCAGAACGCCGACAACGCCGCGTCCCGCACCGAGGAGATCACCGCCCAGCTGCGCGAGCTCGGCGGTGTCCCGGACGTCGTCACCCCGGCGCTGGGTCGCCTCGGCGCTATCGTCAAGGCCACCGTCGAGCAGGCCGGTCCGCTGGACGAGGCCCTGCTGTCGGACCTGTCGCTGGAGCACCAGCTGCTGGACCGCGCCACCTACCTGAAGGTGCTGGCCCAGACCGCCGAGCTGCCCCGCATCGTCCGGCTGGCTGAGCGCCTGGTCACCGCGCACACCGCCACCGTCGAGTGGCTGACCGTCGTCCTGGCCGAGGCGGCCCTCGGTGGCCCGGCCGCGCTGAGGGCGACCCCGCTGCAGCGCGTCGCCGGTGGCGCCGGTCGGCTGGCTTCGATGCCCGCTCGGTACGTCGCCGACTCGGTCAACAAGGTCATCGACACCACCACCCAGGCCACCGACGCCGCGCAGGAGAAGGTCAACGCCGCTGCTGCCCGGGCCACCACGTTCGCCGGTGCCGTCCGCGAGTCGCTGTCCGTGGGCCGCGACGCCGCGCTGAAGGAGGCCCAGGGTCAGGCGACCGCTGAGGGTGCGACCGACACGGCGACGGCGCTGCGGGAGACCCGCACCGAGCTGGGCGCGCTCGACGCCGCCGAGCTCCCGGTGAAGGGCTACGACGCGCTGACCGTCGCCGACGCCGTCAAGGCCGTGAAGGACCTGCGCGACGCCGGCGACCTCGAGGCCGTCATCAGCTTCGAGGAGGCGCACAAGGACCGCGCCTCCGTCGTGAGCGCCGCCCAGGCCCAGCTCGCCGCGCTGGCCAAGGAGGCCGTGGGCGTCAGCTGACCCCATCGCACGGCACGACGGCCCCGCACCCCTGATGGGGGTGCGGGGCCGTCGTCGTCAGTCGCCCTTGACGTTCACCACCTGGCGCAGCGTGTGCCGCACCTCGACCAGGTCGGCGGCATCGGCCATCACCTGGTCGATCGGCTTGTAGGCGTCGGGGTGCTCGTCCAGGAACGCGTCCGAGTGCCCCCAGGCCACGCCGACCATCCGCTCGTCCAGGTCGGCCCGGTCGAAGAGCTTGCGCGCCGCGGACCGGGAGTGGCTCCGGCCCGCACCGTGCGGGGCGGAGTGCAGCGCGGGCACGTTGCCCTTGCCTGCGACCACGTAGGACGCGGCGCCCATCGACCCGGGGATCAGCCCGAGCTCACCCTCGCGGGCAGAGATGGCGCCCTTCCGGGACAGCCACACCTCCCGGCCGAAGTGCCGCTCCCGGGCGGTGTAGTTGTGGTGGCAGCCCACCGACTCCGCCCGGACGACGTCGACCTCCAGGAAGCGACCCAGCTGGTCCAGGACCCGGTCCATCATCTCGTCCCGGTTCTCCAACGCGAACCGCTGGATCCAGAGCAGCGCCTCCAGGTACGCGTCGAACTCCGGCTCGCCCTCGACCAGGTACGCGAGGTCCCGGTCGGGCAGCGACACGAAGCGCCGACGGCACTGCTCCTGGGCCACCGCGATGTGCCGGGCGGCCAGCTTGTTGCCCACCCCGCGGGAGCCCGAGTGCAGGAACGCCCACACCCGGCCCTGCTCGTCCAGGGACACTTCGATGAAGTGGTTCCCGGAGCCGAGCGAGCCCAGCTGCAGCGGCCAGTGCTTCGCCACCGCGTCGGCCTGGTCCACCCCGGCCAACGTGCGCAGCTGGGCCACCCGTGGCGCCGCGGTCTCCCGGACGACCTTGTTGTGCCGACCTGCCGACAGCGGCACCGCGCGGCTGATCTGCTCGTGCAGCACGGACAGGTCCCGGCCGGCCAGGTCGGCGGCGGTGAACTGCGTACGGACGGCGGCCATGCCGCAGCCGATGTCCACCCCCACCGCGGCCGGGATGATCGCGCCGTCGGTCGGCAGCACCGACCCGACCGTCGCACCCCGGCCCAGGTGGGCGTCGGGCATCAGGGCCACGTGCGGGTACACGAACGGCATGCGGGCGGTGCGCTCGGCCTGCTCCCGGGTGTTGTCCTCCAGGATGGACGCCCAGTTCACCAGGCGTGCGTTGATCTTCTCCATCGTCCTTCCACTCCTCGGCGGTCTGTGCGGGCCGGCGCCGGCCGAGGAGTGAGTGAACGCGAGGACGCCGTCGGGCGCCTCTGGTTTTTCGCGGGTTCAGGCGGGGCGGTCGCCGCGCAGGTCGTCGTCGTCGAAGGCGTCCCGGTGTACTTCCCAGGCCTCGCCCGGGTCGAGGCCGAGCGCCAGCCCGATGTCGGCCCAGTCGGCCCCGGCCCGGCGCGCGGCGAGGACGGCGGCCGAGTCGTGCTCGTGCGCCTTGCGGGAGATGGCCTCCCCGAGCGCCAGCAGCTCCAAGGCCTCCTCGGAGTCCAGCGAGGTGTCCTGGGCGTGCACGTCGGCCCAGCCGGCGGGTGTCTCGTCCTCCGGCGGCAGCGGTGCGACCTCGTTCCGCGAGGTGGCCTCGGCGTCCTTGCGGGTGAGGTAGGACAGCCGGTTCGCGGCCGCGCTCAGCGAGAGCTCGCCATCGAGGACCTCGGGGGTGATCGTCACTGGTCCAGGGTCCGCGTGTTCCTCAGAGTGCGCTCGCGCAGTCCAGCAGTTCCGCCGTTCGTGTACGGCCACGCCGCACCGGGGTCGCCGCGTGTGGCCGTCCGCTCACCCAGGCGGAGGATCTCCGCACCGTTCGAGGTGTAGAAGCGGCGCTGCGAGCCGATGACCTGGGTGTGAGCTGGGTGACGCGTCGAGCGCCGGGGCAGCTGGCGGCCGCGTTGGCCGACGGCGAGTCCGTCGTCGCCGTGTCCGACTGCGTCCCGTTGAGCGAGGCCCTGGACGTGACCGCCGATCAGCCCGTCCGGACGGCGGTCCTCACCGACCGCGCGCTGTACTGCAGCGTCGGGGACGCCGACGTCGTCCCGCTGCCCTTCCACCGGATGCGGGAGCTCGGCCGGCGCGGTATCGCGCTGCTCTTCTTCCGCATCGACGACAGCCATGCAACCTGGGAGCTGCGGGACGCCCGCTTCGCCGCCCGGGCCGAGAAACGCTTCATCGCCCACGGTCTGGTCGCGCACCGCGGCTGGGTCGGCACCACCCGTGAACCCGGCCGTGAACCCGCCGCGTTCCGCCACCACGCGCACCTGGACCTGTTGCAGCGACTGTCGGCCGGGGCGGACCTCGCCGATGCCGTCCTCGAGCAGCGCTCCGTCGTCGACCAGCTGGTCTTCGACACCACCGGCGACCGTGCCTCGTCCCGCGCGGCGATCAGCCGGCTGGCCAAGGTGCACCGTCAGCTGCACGACGACCTGCTGGTCCTCGCCGAGGCCGCACCCAGCCTGGCCCTGGCCCAGCACGCGATGGTGCTGCTCGCCCAGCCCTCGCCGTGGGAGGGGTCGCAGGCCGCGGACCCCGACGAGGGTCCCAACGCCGCCGAGCTCGCCGGGCTCACCCCGGATGCGCCGCCGGTCTGGGCGCCCTCCGAGCGCACCCCGGCCTGAGCAGGCCCGGCCGTTCAACCGCTCTCCTGCCGTCGTCAGGAGACGACGACGCCCTTCCAGAACGCGACCCGGTCGGTGATCTCCGCGGCTGCGGGCTTGGGTGACCGGTAGGTCCAGGCGGCGTCGGCGTTGGTGGCGCCCCCGACCTCGAGGGAGAAGTAGCTCGCCTGGCCCTTCCAGGGGCAGCTGGTCCTGTACGCGGAGTCGGTGAGCACCCCGGGTGTGACCGAGGAGAGCGGGAAGTAGGCGTTGCCCTCGACGGTGACGATGTCGTCGGACTGCGCGATGACGGTCCCCATCCAGGTTGCGGTGGTCATGGCGTCAGTGTCCGCGCTCTACCAGCGCAGCGGCTGGACGGCGCGGGAGTCCGCCGTCCGGCAGGCGCGGCAGTGACCCCAGGTGACCAGCTGGACCGGCGAGGTGGTGACCCCGCACTCCGGGCACGCGGCCGCCTCGTCGTCGGCCTCCTGGGCCTGGCGGACCTCGGCGGCACGGGTTGCGTGGATGGTCTCGTCGCCCTGGCAGGGGCAGCCGAGGTGGTCGTCAGCGCAGCGTGCGGGTCGTGCGGCGATGGGGAGCCTCCAGGTGTCCTGGCCGACGCTACCCACGCGCGGGCCTGCGGCACAGCCCGCGGACCCGATCGTGACCGCTCAGCCTGGCTGCACCAGCGGGTCGACCCGGCGCAGGAAGGACCGCATCGCCAGGTGGTGGGACAGCGGCTCGCGGTGCTCGTCGCACGCCGTCCAGGTCTTCTCCCGGTCCGGGGTGTGGATCTTCGGGTTGTTCCAGACCAACGTGTGGGTGGCCGGTGCGCGGCAGCCCTTGGCCGAGCAGACCACGACGCCCGGGGCGGTCATCCGGCCAGCACGTCCTGTGCCGGGTCCAGCGTGCACAGCTGCTCCAGCGGCAGGTCCAGCGCCGCAGCCAGCGCCACGACGGTGAAGAAGGCCGGGGTGGGGACGCGCCCGGACTCGATCTTCCGCAGGGTCTCGACGCCGACGCCGGAGCGCAGCGCGACCTCGGCGGGGGAGCGGTCACCCCGAGCCGCACGCAGCAGCGCACCGAGGCGGCGGCCGCGGTCGCGCTCGGCGGGGGTGAGGGGAGGGCGGACCATGGGCGTGATAATAATACCGGGATAGTTGTACCGACACCCCCGTACCGAGATGAGGACGTCCGTGGTCGAACTGCGCACCCCCGGAGAGAGCGACGCGATGCGCGAGGCCGGCCGGGTGGTCGGCACCGCGTTGGCCGCCGTCCGGGAGCGGGCCGTGGTCGGCACCAGCCTGCTGGAGCTGGACGCCGTCGCCCGCGACGTGCTGGCCGCCGCCGGTGCCACGTCGCCCTTTCTGGGCTACGCCCCCTTCGACGACGCCCCGCCGTTCCCCGGCGTGCTGTGCCTGTCGGTCGGCGACGCCGTGCTGCACGGCATCCCGTCCGGCTACCGGTTGGGTGACGGCGACCTGCTGTCGGTCGACTGCGGCGCCACCCTGGACGGCTGGACGGGCGACGCGGCGGTGTCCTTCGTCGTGGGAAGGCCGGACGCGGCCGCCCAGCGGCTCGTCGACACCACCGAGGCCGCGCTGGCCGCGGGCATCGCCGCGGCCGTGCCCGGCGGTCGGCTCGGTGACGTCTCGGCCGCCATCGCCGCGGTGGGCCGGGCGGGCGGCTGTGGCATCGACACCAGCTTCGGCGGGCACGGCGTGGGCCGGACCATGCACGAGTCGCCCTCGGTGCCCAACGACGGCCGCGGCGGTCGCGGTCTTCGGCTGCGGGCGGGTCTGGTGATCGCGATCGAGCCGTGGTTCACCGCCGGCGGCGTCGACGACCACGCCCGGGACGCCGACGGCTGGACGCTGCGCAGCGTCGACGGCAGCCTCGGCGCGCACTCCGAGCACACGGTCGCGATCACCGAGGGCGGGCCGCGGATCCTCACGCTGCCCTGAGTGGATCTCGGCGGTGCGGCAGCCCGGTCGCGCCGCCACGGTCGCCGGGTGGACGGGCCACGAGCCTCCCGGTGCCGGTCCGATGACGGCCCGGCCGGCGACCGAGGTGCCCCGGGACGACGTCCGCACCGTCGTCAGGCGGCCCGGCGAGGCGCACGCCTGCCGGTCCCAGCGGCCGGTCACGGTGGGCCGGCCCAGCGGGAAGCAGTCCGTCCACGCCGGGAGCAGGAGTCGTGTGGCCGCGGTGTTCCCGGTGACCCACCCCCCACGCTGAGTGAGGCTGCGCGTACCCGGTGAGGTGATGGGGCTGCCGGTTGGGCATGATCGTGCGGACTTGACCGTATCGCATTGGAGGATCTCGTGACCACGCCCCAGGACCCGAACCAGCCGCAGGGATGGGGCCAGCAGCAGCCCGGCCCGGGACAGCAGCCCCCGCAGGGTCAGCCGTCGAACCCCGCTGGGCAGTACGGCCAGCCGCAGCCGGGCCAGCCCCAGCCCGGCCAGCCGCAGCTCGGCCAGCCCCAAGGCCAGCCGCCCCAGGGCCAGCCGTGGAACAACCAGCAGGGCCAGCCGCAGCAGGGCCAGCCGTGGGCCGGCGCCAACGCGTCGGGCTCGGCCGAGCCGAAGAAGAACGACTGGAAGAAGCGCCTGCCGCTCGTCCTCGTCCTGATCGTCGTGGCCGTGGGCTTCGCGCTGTTCCGCAACGGCGTCTTCGCCAGCGACCCGGAGGTCGGGGACTGCATCCGGGCTGACGGGACCAGCTACGAGACCGTGGACTGCGATTCTGGGGATGCGGAATACAGGATCGTCGGGACCGATGATGACATGACCCAGGCTGAGTTCTACGCGGACCCCGCCACATGCGCCGACGTCGCAGCAGAATCGTCGGGCGTGGCTCTGTGGTCCGGTAGCGACGCCGACGGGGACGGGAACGTCTACTGCGCCGTGAGTGTCTGACCCTCGCGATCTCCCGACTTCCCGCCATCTCTGATTCGGCCCACAGCACGACGACGGAGGACGCATGAACACGCCCGACCAGCCCGACGGCGCACCCTCACCGGACCAGCCGAACGGCCCGCAGCCCGGCCAGGGCTGGGGACAGCCGGCGCAGCCCCACCCGGGGCAGCAGTCATGGGGCCAGTCGGGTCCGTCCACCCCGTGGAACCAGCCGGCGCCGGGTCAGCCGGGTCCGGGCCAGCCGCGGCAGCAACCGTGGGGTCAGCAGCCCCCGCCCGGTCAGCAGCCGTGGGGTCAGCAGCCCCCGCCCGGTCAGCAGCCGTGGGCGCAGCAGGGCCAGCAGCCGTGGGGTGCCCAGCCTGGCTCCCCGGCTGCCGGCCAGCCGTGGTCGGGTCAGCAGGCCTTCGGTCAGCTCGACCCGAAGAAGGCCGGCGCCCGCACGTGGCTGCCGATCGCCGGTGGCGTCATCGGGGTGCTCGTCGTCCTCGGCCTCCTGGTCAACGGCTTCGGCGCGTCGGACCCCGAGGTCGGCGACTGCGTCCAGCGGGCTGGCGACGGCATCGAGGTCGTGGACTGCGACAGCAGCGAGGCCCAGTACCGGGTCGTCGGCCTCGACGAGGAGCGGGCCGATCTGACCCAGTCGGAGTTCTACGGCACCGACAGCACCTGCTCGCAGTTCACCGGGATTACCCAGCAGGTGTGGATCGGACCGCTGGACGACTCGGGCGCCTCGGGCGACATCTACTGCCTCGGCAACGTCTGACCCCTCGGTCCGACCGACTCCGACTCCAACCCCGAGCCCGCTGGGCCCGGGGTCGGTCGTCGGTCAGCCGGTCGGAATCGCCCCGACCAGGTCCTCGGCGGTGTACCCGCGCTGAGCGGCGAGCAACGCCCGGGCCGCATCGGTCTGGTCCCACACGTTCCACAGCAGCACGCCGCGGAGCCGGTCACCGGCGAGGTAGTAGACGACCCCCTGCGCGGCCTGGTCGGTGCCGGGCGGGGTGGCCCAGTCGGTGACCAGGTCCAACGAGGACTGCAGCGTGCCGACCGCCTCGTACCCGGAGTCGAAGAGGTCCGAGTAGAACGACGGCGTGTGCGTGTAGGGCTCGGCCTCGCGGCCCAGGGTGTCCGCGGCCATGACGGTGCCGATCGCGGCGCCCATGTCGGTGGCGTTCTCCACGTGCTCCACCCGGGTGCGGCCCAGGATCGGGTCCGGCCAGTTGGCCACGTCGCCGGCGGCGTAGACGAGCGGGTCCTCGGTCCGTCCGAAGGCGTCCACCACGATGCCGTCGTCCACCGCGAGCCCGGCGTCCTGGGCCAGCGTGGTGGCCGGTGCGATGCCCAGCCCCGCCGCGACGCCGTCGACGTCCAGCGTGCTGCCGTCGTCCAGGGTCAGGTGCACGCCGTGCGCGTCCGCCGTCCCGCCGGTCACCCGGGTGCTTGGGCGTAGCTCCACCCCGGCACCGGAGAACTGTTCGGTGAGGTGCTCGGCCAGATCGTGCGGGTAGGACGCCGCCCCGATGAACTCCTGCGGGTACACGAACGTGACTCGGGTGTCGTTCTGCACCAGGGCCGCCGCCAGCTCCGTGCCGATGTAGCCCCCACCGACAACGGCGACGTGCCGCCGCTCGCCGGCCAGCCCGCGCAGCCGGCGGTAGTCGTCCATCGTCCGGAAGTGCACGACGCGGTCGTCGTCGGGCAGGTCGAGCTGCCTCGGGTGCCCGCCGGTGGCCAGCAGCAGTCGGCCGTAGCCGAACACGTCGCCGTCCTGCGCGGTGGCGGTGTGCGCGGCCCGGTCGACCGAGGCGATCCGGGTGGCCGTGTGCAACGCCGCTCCGGTCTCCTCGGTGCCCAGCCACGACTTCTCGAGGGGGAACGAGGGGTCGGTCCACAGCTTCTTGGACAGCGAGGGCCGGGCGACTGGCGGGTCGACCTCCTCGCCGACGACCCCGATGCTGCCGTCGGGGTCGAGCTCGCGGATGCCGCGAGCAGCACTGTCGGCGGCCATGCCGGCGCCGATCACCAGGTAGTCGTAGTCGTGTCGCACAGTGCTGGAGTGCCCAGGTACAGGGCTTCGACACCCGTCGGTCAGAAGACCTTGCCGGGGTTCAGGATCCCGTGTGGGTCCAGCGCGGCCTTGACCGCGCGGTGCATGGCGAGCACGGCGGGGGAGACCTCGGTGGCGAGGCCGTCGCGCTTGAGCAGCCCGATGCCGTGCTCGCCGGTGACGGTGCCGCCCAGCTCGAGGGCGGCGGCGATGATCTCGTGGAAGGCGAGCTGAGCGCGGTCGCGGGCGGCGTCGTCCCCGGGCGGGGTGAGCAGCAGCGGGTGCAGGTTCCCGTCGCCGGCGTGCGCGATGTTGGCGATCTGGATGTCGTGGGCGGTGCCGATGGCCTCGATCCGGGCCAGCATCGCCGGGACGGCGGCCTTGGGCACGCAGACGTCCTCGGTGAGCACCGGGCCGAGGCGTTCCAGGGCGGGGTAGGCCAGCCGGCGGGCGGCGAAGAGCGCGTCGGCCTCCTCGGCGTCGGTGCTGACCGCGGCCCAGCTGGCCCCGGCGCCCTCGAACGCGGCGAGCATCTGGGCGGCCTCGTCGTCCCCGGCGGCACCGGGGGTGTCGACCCGGCCCAGCAGCACGACCTCGGCGTCGGCGGTGAGACCCATGTTCTTCCAGGCGTCGACGGCGGCCAGGCAGTGCCGGTCGACCAGCTCCAGGGCCGAGGGGGTCAGCCCGGCCGCAGCCACCGCGGTGACGGCCTCGCCGGCGGCGACCACGGAGTCGAAGTAGCCGGCCACCGTCCGCTCGGGGTCACGCAGCGGGCGCAGCTTGACGGTGATCTCGGTGACGATGCCCAGCGTGCCCTCGCTGCCGACCATCAGCCCGGTCAGGTCGTAGCCGGCGACGCCCTTGGCGGTGCGGCGGCCCAGCCGGACCAGCTCACCGGTGCCGGTGACGACCTGCAGGCCGATGACGTAGTCCCGGGTGACGCCGTACTTCACGCAGCACAGCCCGCCGGCGTTGGTGGCCACGTTCCCGCCGATGGTCGACCAGGGCGAGGACGCCGGGTCCGGTGGGTACCAGAGTCCGGAGGTGGCGACGTGGGCGCGCAGGTCGTCGTTGACCACCCCGGGCTGGACGACGGCGAACCGCTCGAGCGCGTCGACCTCCAGCACCGCGTCCATGGCCTCCAGGGAGACCACGACGGAGCCCGCTGTCGCGTTCGCCCCACCGGACAACCCGGTGCCGGCGCCGCGCGGGACGACCGGCGTCCGGTGCTCGATGCAGGCCAGCACGACCGCCTGCACCTCCTCGGCGCTGCGTGGCCGGACGGCGGCCAGCGGCAGCTCCCAGGGCGCCCACTCGGCCTCGTCACAGGCGTAGGAGGCCAGCACGTCGGGGTCGGTGACCAGCCGGTCGGCGGGCACGGCGGCCCGCAGGGAGTCCAGCACGCCCGTCGTCGCGACGTCGGTGTCGACTGCCATCTGGTCCTCCGTGGGTCGGCGGCACTGCCGGACCCGACGGTAGCCGCCGGGTCCGACAGCCGCCCGGGTCAGGCGTGCTCCTCCAGCGTGATGGCCGCGTTGACCAGCGCCAGGTGCGACAGCGCCTGAGGCAGGTTGCCCAGGAACGCGCCGTCGACCGGGTCGAGCATCTCGGCCAGGATGCCCACGTCGTTGGCGGTGTCGCACAGCTCGTCCATCAGCGTCCGGGCTTCCTCGCCGCGACCGCAGAGCTGCAGCGCCGAGACCATCCAGTACGAGCAGGCCAGGAACACGCCCTCCTCGGCGTCCATCCCGGTGTACCGGTACAGGTACGGGCCGGTGCCCAGCTCGGCGCGCAGCGCGTCCAGCGTGGAGCTCATCCGCTCGCCCCGGTCGAACCCGCTGATCGCGTGCAGCAGGATCGAGCAGTCCAGCGCGTCGCTGCCGGGGTGCATCAGGTAGGCCCCCCGGTCGGCGTCCCAGGCGTTGTCCTCCACCCAGCGGGCGATCCGCTGGGCCTCGGCGCGCCAGCGGGACGGGTCGCCGGGGATCTGCCCGGCCTCGGCCAGCTCGACGGCCTTGGACAGCGCCTGCCAGCAGCCCAGCTTGGACGTCGTGTAGTGCTGCGGGTCGTGCAGCTCCCACATCCCGGCGTCTTTCTGCTGCCAGCGGTCGCAGGCGATGTCGGCGATCTTGGCGAGCATCCGACCGGTGTCGGCGTCCAGCACGTTCTGGTGCTCGACGTAGAGGGCCACGATGGAGAACAGATCACCGTAGACACCGAGCTGGAGCTGCCCGGAGGCGCCGTTGCCCACCTGGACCGGGCCGATGCCGCGCCAGCCGGGGACGTCGGGCTCGGTCACGCCCTCGGTCAGCCCGCCGTCGAGGGTGTAGCAGACCCGGGGCTCGGGGCCGTGCCGGCGGATGGTCTCCAGCAGCCAGCTCATCGCGCCGTGGGTCTCCTCGCGGAGGCCGAACCGGAACAGCGCGGTGAGGGCGTAGGCGGAGTCGCGCACCCAGGCGAAGCGGTAGTCCCAGTTCTTGCCGCCGGTCAGGTCCTCGGGCAGGGACGTCGTCCCGGCCGCGACCATCGACCCGCTGGCGGAGTGGATCAGCAGCTTTAAGGCCAGCGCGCTGCGGCGGACCTCGTGGTCGTAGGCACCCTCCCAGTGGAAGGCCTCGGCCCAGGACCGCCAGTTGGCGACCGTGCGGTCGATGCCGGCGTCGACGTCGGCGGGGTCGGCCAGGAAGAGCGGCTCGCGCTCGGTGGCCACCAGACCGAGCAGGTGCCGGGAGCCCGGGGAGGTCGTGTAGTCGACATCGATGCGCTGGCCGCCGACGTCCACCCGGTCGGTGCCCGCGGTGCGCACGGCCATGGTCAGGCCGTCGACCCGCAGCACGACGCCGTGCTGGGTGTCGTGCACCCAGGGGGAGACGGTGTTCAACGCGGTCCCGGGCCGGACGGCGGCGCGCAGGGTGACCTCGCCGGTCAGCCCCTCGATCCGGCGGCCCAGCTCGGACCAGGGCAGTCGACCGGCGATCCCGGTGTTGAGCGCGTCGGTCACCCGGGCGCTGCCGGTGGCGGTGTGGAACGTCGTCGTCAGCACGTTGGTGCGTTCGACGTAGCCGCGCTCCACGGTGAAGTCGGTGGTGGGGCGCAGTTCGATGCAGCCCCCGTTCTGGGCGTCCAGGATCGCGGCGAAGACCGGCGGGGAGTCCATCGCGGGCAGCGGCAGCCAGTCGATACTGCCGTCCCGGGCGACCAGTGCCAGGGTGCGGCCGTCGCCGATCGCGCCGTAGGTGCGCAGGTCGGCGTAGCCGTCGGCCTCCCGCTCGGTGACCGGGGCAGGTGCCGTCGACGTGCCACCGTGCCCCCACCGCAGGGCGGCGGGGGCAGGAGGAGGAGCTGTCACGGGGTCGGCATCCCGCCGTTGACGTTCAGGGTCTCTCCGATGACGTAGCCGGACTCGGCCGAGGCGAGGTACACGTAGGCACCGGCGAGCTCGGCCGGCTGCCCGGCCCGCCCGAGCGGGGTCTCCTTGCCGAACTCCGGCAGCGCCGAGGGCGGCTGGCCGCCGGAGGCCTGCAGCGGGGTCCAGAACGGGCCCGGGGCGACGGTGTTGACCCGGATGCCCTTCGGCGCGAGCTGCTGGGCGAGCGCCTTGCTGATGGTGTTGATCGCGGCCTTGGTGGTCGCGTAGTCGACCAGGCCGGGGGCCGGCGAGTAGGCCTGGATCGAGCTGGTGGTGATGATCGTGGCGCCGGCCGGCAGGTGCGGCACGGCTTCCTGGACGACCCAGAAGACCGAGTAGACGTTGGTCTTGAAGGTGGCGTCGAACTGCTCGCTGGTCAGGTCGGCCAGGTCGTCGACCCAGGTCTGCTTGCCGGCCACCAGCACCAGGGCGTCCAGGCCGCCGAGTGCCTCGACGGCGGTCTGCACCAGGGCCCGGGCCTCGGACTCCACGGACAGATCGGCGGGGGCGAGCACGGCCTTCCGCCCGGCCTTCTCGACCAGCGCGGCGACCTCCTCGGCGTCGGACTGCTCGGTGGCCAGGTAGTTCAGGACGACGTCGGCGCCCTCGCGGGCGTAGGCGATGGCGGCGGCCCGGCCGATGCCGGAGTCGGCGCCGGTGATCAGGGCCTTGCGGCCGGTCAGCCGACCGGTGCCGCGGTAGCTGTTCTCGCCGTGGTCGGCGGGCACATCGAGCTCGGTCTCCAGACCGGGGGCGTCGATGCCCTTCTCGGGGTAGCCGTCGGTGCGGTACTGGTCGACGGGGTTGGTGAAGGTGTACTGGTCGGACATGGTGCTGCCTCCAAGGCGTCGCGGGGTGGGCTGGCCGCTGCTCCCTGCACGGCCCAACACTGCTTGCCCTGGTCAGGGGGGCCTCAACCCGTGGTCCCGCGCACGCCGCCCACCGTCGGGGTGTCACCGCCGTCCCCCCGAGGAGAGCCCCGCATGACCACCCCGCCCGGAGTTCCCTCCTGACTGGCCCGGGTGCTCGGCTCGGTCGCTGCCGCCGTGATCGCGCCAGTTACTTCGACGGCGAGGCCGCCACGCTGCGCGGCCGGGTGCTCTGTTTCGTCGTCGCCTGACCGCTCCCGTGGCAGGGTCGGGGCATGGACCCCGCCGGCGACCAGGTCGTCATCTGCTCCCCGCTGCGCACCCCGGTCGGCCGGTTCGGCGGTGTCTTCGCCGGCCTGACGGCGACCTCGCTGGCGGCCACGGTGCTGCGCGAGATCGTCGCCCGCACCGGGCTGGGTGAGGGCGAGGTGGACGACGTCGTCCTGGGGCAGTGCTACCCCAACGGCGAGGCCCCAGCGATCGGCCGGATCGCGGCGCTGGACGCCGGCCTGGGGGTCGGCGTCCCCGGGCTGCAGGTGGACCGTCGCTGCGGCTCGGCGCTGCAGGCCGTGCTCTACGCGTGCATGCAGGTCGGCAGTGGCGCGGGCACCGTCGTCGTCGCGGGCGGGGTCGAGTCGATGAGCCAGGTCGAGCACTACGCGCTGGGCCTGCGCACCGGTGTGCAGGGCGACGGCGCGATGTTGCACGACCGGCTGGCCCGGTCCCGGGAGACGGCCGGCGGGATCCACCACCCGGTGCCCGGCGGGATGCTGGAGACGGCGGAGAACGTCCGCCGGGAGCACGGCATCGCGCGGGAGGCGCAGGACGAGTGGGCGCTGCGCTCCCAGCAGGCCGCCGGTGCCGCGATCGCCGCGGGCCGGTTCGCCGACGAGATCGTCGGGGTCGAGGTGCCCGGCACCCGCAAGGCCCCGGCCCGCATGGTCACCGAGGACGAGCACCCCCGGCCGGACACCACGATGGCCGACCTCGCCGCGCTGCGGCCGGTGCTGGGCCGGGTCGACCCGGAGGCCACGGTCACCGCGGGCAACGCGTCCGGACAGAACGACGGCGCCGCGATGTGCGTCGTCACCACCCGGGCCGAGGCCGACCGCCGCGGCTGGGAGCCGTTCCTGAGCCTGCGCGGCTGGGCCGTGGCCGGGGTGCCGCCGGAGACGATGGGCATCGGCCCGGTGCCGGCGGTGGCGAAGGTGCTCGAGCGCACCGGCCTGACGTTGGCCGACATGGACCTGATCGAGCTCAACGAGGCCTTCGCCAGTCAGGTGCTGGCCTGCCTGGGCGCATGGGGGTTGGCGGGCGGCGACCTCGACCGGGTCAACGTGAACGGCTCGGGCATCTCCCTGGGCCACCCGGTGGGCGCCACCGGTGCCCGGATCCTGGCGACCCTGGCACACGAGCTCCGGCGCCGGGAGGGCCGGTACG
Organism: Mycobacteriales bacterium; assembly: GCA_038233915.1. Classification (GTDB taxonomy): domain Bacteria; phylum Actinomycetota; class Actinomycetes; order Mycobacteriales; family Geodermatophilaceae; genus Klenkia. The sequence continues at coordinate 14,982 of JBBSVA010000074.1, forward strand.
GCCTGGAGACGATGTGTATCGGCGGTGGGCAGGGTCTGGCGGCGGTGTTCGAGCGAGTCAGCTGAGGGCCGGCGGGGCGGTCGATCCCCGCTCGATCAGCACCGGGGCGATGCGGTCCTCGGTCGGTTCGGGCAGCCCGTCGCCGGCCGACAGCTGGGCCAGCAGCAGGTCGGCCGCCCGGCCGGCCAGCACCCCGGCCTGGTTGTCGACGACGGTCAGCGGTGGGGACCAGAACCTCCAGAACGGCTCGTCCTCGGTGAGCACCAGGGACAACCGCCCCGGGACGTCGACGGCCCGCTCACCCAGCACCGGCAGCACCCCGAAGGACGCCTCGTGGTTGGTCACCACCAGCGCGGTGGGCGGATCGGCGAGCTCGAGCAGTCGGCGCGTCGAGGCGACCCCGAAGCTGGGCTCGAACGCGCCGCGGCAGACCAGGGCGTCCTCGACCGGCAGGCCGGCGTCGGCCATCGCGCCCGCGAACCCCTCGTGGTGCAGCCGGCCCGAGGTCACGTCCGGCGGCCCCTCGACCGCCCCGATCCGGGTGTGGCCGAGCCCGATCAGGTGCTCGGTGGCCAGCCGGGCCGCGGCGCCGTAGTCGCTCATCACCGACGGCGCCCGGGCCCCCGGCACCTCCCGGTTCATCGTGACGACGGCGCAACCGCCATCCACCAGGGCGTTGACCAGCTCGCCGTTGGACCCCGAGCCGGCCACCACCACGCCGTCCAGGCGGTGCGCCCGGACCGTGTCGAGGAAGGTCGCCTCCCGGACCGGGTCGCCGCCGGTGGTGCAGATCAGCACCTGCTGGTCGTGCTCGGCCGCCCAGGCCTGGAGCGTCTCGGCGATGACGTGGAACGTGGCGTTGCGGAGGTTGTTGACCACCAGGCCGACGAGGCCCGACCGGCGGGTGCGCAGGGCGCTGGCCATCCGGTTGGGGTGGTAGCCCAGGGCGACCGCCGAGGCCTCGACCCGCTGGCGTGTGCCCGGCAGCACGGCCGGGTGGCCGGAGAGGGCGCGGCTGGCGGTACTGATGCTCACCCCGGCGTGGACGGCCACGGCGTTCAGAGTGATCGGCACCGTGGGTGTCTACCGGTCCCGGCGGACCCCCAAACCCCTGGTGGACACGGAACGTGCTGGTCACGAAGCTGGTCGGCCGGAATCGTCGGACCCAGGCGCCAGCGTGCCGCCCGACCGACCCCCGACGACGTGGAGGCCACCGTGCTCGGTGCCCCGCCCACGGTGGTGCCCACCGTCGACCTCTCGCGGCCGCCCGCGGGCGCGCACCGGCCCGGCAACGCCTGAGGCCCTCCGGTCAGGAGGTGGCCGACGGCCGGGGAGAGACCTCCCGGCCGTCGGACACCGGACCCCCCACAGAGGCCCGCCACCAGTCACGTGGGACCGCGGCTGTCCGGGGTTCGGACCGAGGACGGCGCCCGGTTCACGCTCAGCCGAGTCGGCCCAGCGTCTCCAGCACCGGGCGTTCGACCGGGGTCGGGTCGGCCCCGGACAGGTCCAGCAGACCGGTCGAGGACAGCGGCGGCCGGGCCATGAAGCGGGCACCGGCGGACGCCCCGCCGCGGTGCGGTTGGGCCGCGTGCACCAGGAACGGGTGGCAGAGCCAGCCGTCGCCGGCCCGGCCGGAGGAAGAGCATCAGCAGCGTGCGTCCGCGACAGGCCAGGTTGGTCCACCAGCCCTCGGCGGCGTCCGTCGGGTCCTCAGGCGCGAAGCCGCCCTCGATGTGCCAGCCGGCGTCCCCGGGGAGGGTGTC
>JBBSVA010000075.1:0-16595 GCA_038233915.1 Mycobacteriales bacterium
CCCCCCCCCCCTAGCCCGGCCCCCCCCCCCACCAACACCCCCCCCCCCCGCGGGGGCCCCCCCCACCCCGGGGGGGCCCCCCCCCCGCCGTTCCCGCTCCGCCACCGGCAGTTGCCCAGACTCACCACCCGCCTGCAGATCGGACCGACCGTGAGCGCACCCGACCAGCCCACCCCCTTGAGCCCCGCCTCACTGATGGGCGCTCAGGCAGCCGACCGCGACGGCACGGTGCTGGGCATCGTGGCGCAGGTGTGGACCAGCGACACCACCGGTGACACAACGTGGGTCGCGGTCACCGACGGGTTGCACGCCGGCACCACCTCGATCGCACCCGCCGCCGGCGCCACCCTTCTTGCCGCGGGACGGGTGCAGCTGGCCTTCTCGGCCCCGCAGGTCATGTCCTCGCCGCGACCGGCCGACCCCAACCACCTGGGGCCGGCACAAGAGGCGAAACTGGTCGCGCACTACTGGCCCCACCCCGCGCCCCAGGAAACTGCGTCACCCCGCCAGGACACCGCCGGTCGCGCGATGACCCGCTCTGAGGAGCGGCTGCGGGTGGGCATCGTGTCGGTGCCCTACGCCCGGGCGGTGCTGCGGGTCGAGACCACCACCGAGCAGGTCATGGTGCCCGTCACCATCACCCGCCAGCACGCCCGCATCGACTACATCGAGCTCCCCCCGACCAACCCGACCGCAGGTGCCGGTAGTCCCCCGCCCGGCGATCGGGCCGGGTCGCCGTGGGTGACGCTCTACGTCGAGGAACCGGTGGTCACCACCCGACCCGTTCCCGTCGAACGGGTCCGGCTGAGCGTGCACCGCGTGGCAGGCCAGGAGACCGTCACCGACGTCCTGGGCCGCGAAGAGATCGCCATCGAGCACCTCACCGCCACCGATCAGCGCCCCCCGGTGCCCCCGCCCGCATAGGAACAGCACCCCTCACCGGCCGGCAGCTGCAGGGCTGCCCACGCGGTTCATGCTCGATGACACTCAGGAGACACCTCATGGCCAGCTCACCCAATACCAGCACCGGACCCACCTCTGCAGGTGGCGACGACGACCGCGCCGGCACCGGCCGGGGCGCGCACGGCACCCGCGGAGCCGCCCGGGACGCCGTCGACGCCCAGCACGACCGGTTCGGGGGGATCAAGTGGGGTTCGGCGTTCTTCGGCTGGCTGTGCGCCATCGGAGTCGCGGTCCTCCTGCTGGCGGCGGTGTCCGCCGCCGGGCTGACCGTCGGAGTCAACGAAGGTCTGCCCTCGGCGGACGAGGCCACCGCCAACGCCGACACGTTCGGGATCGTGGGCGCGATCATCGCCCTGGTCCTGCTGTTCATCGCCTACCTCGCCGGCGGCTACGTCGCCGGACGGATGGCCCGCTTCGACGGCGTCCGTCAAGGCGTGGCCGTGTGGATCGTGGGCATCGTCATCCTGGTGCTGATCGCCATCACCGTCGCTGTCGCCGGCTCCCAGTACGACGTCCTGGGCCAGCTGAACCTGCCCACCATCCCCGCAGACACCTCCACCCTGACCATCGGCGGCATCATCGCCCTGGTCGCAGTCCTGCTCGTGACCCTGATCGCCGCCATCCTGGGCGGGATCCTGGGCACCCGATTTCACCGCAAGGTCGACCGCGCCGGCTTCGACGCCTGAGGAAGGCCAGCCGACCCTCTCAGCGAAAGCTGAAGGGGTCGGACTCGGCAGGGCCGGCGTAGCCGAAACACTCACTGGCCGTGGTTGAGGCGGCCGCCGACATGAAACAACCCTGGGCATTAGGCGGTCCCGCTACCGGGATCGCACGCTGAGCAGGTGTGAACCAGCACCAGGCGCCCGCATACCGGGGTGTGCAGGTCTCGAGCAGGGTCGAGGAAGCGGGGCGACCACCGTCGGGCCGAGGCACCAAGGCCCCGCCGGAGGGCCCCGGCGGTCCGCACGCCGGACGCTGCCACGCGGGACTCGCGTCAGCCCCGGCTGAGCCGGTCCATCTGCCGGTAGGCCCCCGTCAGGTGCCCCAGGTGTCGCCGCATCGCCTCGACGGCGCCGTCGGCGTCCCGGGCAGCGACCAGGTCGTGCAGCTCGGCGTGGTCGTCGGCGACGCAGGACCAGAAGCCGTCCGGGGCGTGGTCGCGGCCGAACCTGGTGGACAGCACCCGGAACAGCGGCGCGGTGACCACCTCCAGCAGCGGGTTGCCGGTGGCCCGCAACAGCACCAGGTGGAAGTCCTGGTTCGCCGAGTACGTCTCCGGACCGGAGGACCGCTCGGGGTCGAACTCGGCCCGGCGCAGGTCTTCGAGGTGCTCGTCGGTGCGGTGCCGGGCGGCCTCCCCGGCGGCCGGCACCTCGAGCAGGTGCCGGGTGGTCATCAGCTGCTCGACAGTCACCCGCTCGGCAGCGGTCATCAGCGCAACGCCTGTCTCCAGGTGCGCGGTCAGGTGCCCGACGGTCGGCGCGCTGACGAAGCTGCCGCCGGAGACCCCTCGGGTGGTGAGGATCAGATGCTCACTGGCCAGCGAGCGCAGTGCCTCGCGCACGGTGCTGCGGCCGACCCCGAAGTCCGCGGAGAGCTCCTGCTCGTTGGGCAACCGCTCCCCCGGCGAAAGCTCACCGGACAGGATCCGCGCCCGGATCCGCCCGGCGAGCACTGCGTAGGCGGGCCCTGCCGGCTGGGCGGTGGTCACGGCGCCAGTGTGCCAGCGGAGTGCGTTCACACAGCGTTGACAGCCCGCCCGTTGACGACGGCAATCGTCTGTTACTTGGATGGCCGGGCTACCCCCACCGCTCTCGGAGGTCCTCCCGGTGCCCGTCACCCCCCGCATCGCCGTCATCTTCTACTCCGCCACCGGCAACCTGGCGGCGATGGCCGACGCGATCGGAGCGGGCGCCACCGAGGCCGGCGCCGAGGTCCGGGTGCGGATCGTCCCCGAGCTCGCCCCGGCCGAGGCGATCGCTGCGAACCCGCGCTGGCAGGCCTTCGTCGACGCCGGCCGGTACGAGACCGCGACCACCGACGACCTGGACTGGGCGCACGGCTTCGCCCTCGGCAGCCCCACCCGGTTCGGCCTGCCGGCCGGTCAGCTCAAGGAGTTCCTGGACACCACCGGCGGGCTCTGGGCGCAGGGCAGGCTCGCGGACAAGGTGGGAACGGGGTTCACCAGCGCCTCCACCGGCCACGGCGGCCTGGAGTCGACGATCCTGGCGATGATGAACGTGCTCTACCACTGGGGCTCGCTCGTGCTGCCCCTCGGTTACGGCGAGCGGCACCTGATGAAGGAGTCCGGCAACCCCTACGGCGGGTCGTTCGTCTCCCGCTCCGGCGCCGAACCCGACGCCGTCGCGCTCGAGGCCTGCCGCCTGCAGGGCGTGCGACTGGCCCGGTTCGCCGGCTTCGTCGCCGACGGGCTGGCGGGGGCATGAGCAGCGGCGAGGCGGTCCGGGTCGGGATGGGCCGGCTCGCCTCCACCGAGCGCCCAGGGCTGGTGCTGGTCGACTGCCAGCTGCTCTTCACCCTCGGGGACGACCCGGCCGTCGCCGACGCCGCAGTGGCCTGCGGCCGGGCCGCCGCGGCAGCGCGCGCGGCCGGCGTCCCAGTGGTCTGGCTGCGGGTGCTCTTCGACGACGACGACCAGCTCGGCCCGGTCTGGACGGCCAAGGCACCCGCGCTGCGCCAGCTGCGCCCGGGCGCCGAACTCAGCGGGGTCGACCCGCGGGTCGGCCACGTCGAGGGCGAGCCGGTGGTGACCAAGCGCCGCGCATCGGGTTTCGTGCGCACCGACCTCGACGAGCTGTTGCGCGACCTGGACGTGCAGACCCTCGCCGTTGCCGGGTTCACCACGGCCGGCTGCGTGCGGGCCACCGTCGTCGACGCGGCCTCGCTCGACTACTCCCCGGTCGTGCTGGCCGACGCCGTCGCCGACCGGTCGGCCGAGATCCACGACGCCGCGTTGGTCGATCTGGACGCCCGCTACGCCGACGTCGTCCCCGACGGCGCCGCCTGGTTCGCCACGCTGGGGTCTTCCCCTCCGTTAAACGTCTGACCTATCGTGCCCGGTGATCACCGTCACACACCAGGAGGAACCGTGAGCAGCCCCAGCCTCGCCCGCCAGGTCGCCGACGTCGTGGCCGCCACCGGTTACGACGACGTCCCGGACGACGTGCTGCAGCGCGCCCGACACCTGGTCCTGGACGCCGTCGGCCTCGCCTTCGCCGCCACCGCGCACCGCTTCCCCTCCGTCGCCGCTGAGGCGCTGGGCACCCTGGGCTCGGGCGACCACCCGGTGCTGGGCATGAAGACCCGCCTGTCGGGTCGCGACGCCGCCGTCCTCAACGGGGTGCTGGTGCACGGCCTGGACTTCGACGACACCCACATCGGCGCGGTCACCCACGTCTCGGCGTCTGCGCTGCCGGCGGCGATCTCGGCGGCCACCGCCGCCGACGCCAGCACCCGGGACCTGCTGCTGGGCTACGTGCTGGGCGTCGAGGTCGCTGCCCGGGTCGGGATGGCCGGCGCCGGCGCCTTCCACGACCTGGGCTTCCACCCCACCGCGCTGGGCGGCGCGTTCGGGTCTGCCGTCGCCGCGGGCCGGGTCGCTGGACTGTCGGCCGACCAGCTGGTCGCTGCACAAGGGGTTGTCGGATCGATGGCCGCGGGCCTGCTGGAGTTCCTCGAGGACGGCTCCTGGACCAAGCGGCTGCACCCCGGCTGGGCCGCGCAGTGCGGGCTCACCGCCGCCGCGTTCGCCCGGGCTGGCTGGTCCGGGCCGGCTGCGGTCTACGAGGGCCGGTTCGGCCTGTTCGCCACCCACCTGGCCGGCCGGGAGACCCACGCCGAGCGGGTCGTCGCCGGGCTGGGCGAGGTCTGGGAGACCGCCTCCACCGCGGTCAAGCCCTACCCGGTCTGCCACTTCGCGCACGCCTTCGCCGACGCGGCCCTGCTGTTGCGCGAGCAGCACGACCTGCGCCCCGAGGACGTCGCCGCCGTCCGCTGCGCCATCCACCCGGTGCCCGGGAAGGTCGTCTGCGAGCCCGCCGCCGCCAAGTGGGAGCCCCGGGACTCCTACGACGCCAAGTTCTCGCTGCCCTACATCGTCGCGACGACGCTGGCCCACGGCCGGTTCACCCTGGCCGAGCTGGAGGAGTCCGCGCTGCGCGACCCCGAGGTGCTCGCCCTGGCCCGCACCATCGAGGTCGTGCCCGACCCGGACAGCGCCTTCCCCGCCGCCTACTCCGGCTGGGTGCAGATCACCACCACCGACGGCCGGATGCTGACCCACCGCGAGCAGGTCAACCGCGGGCACGCCGACCGACCGCTGACCGACGACGACGTCGTCGCCAAGTACCGCGAGTCGATGGCCCCGGTGGCCGACGGGGCCACCACCGAGCGGGTGCTGGAGGCCGTCCTCGGGCTCGGGGACGACCGACCTGCCCGCGCGTTCGCCGAGGCCTGCGCCGCCGGCTGACCCACCAGACCCCGGCAGCGACGCCGGCCTCCACCCACCCCTCCCAGCACAGGAGCACACATGGACTTCGGCGTCTTCATCCCGATCGGCAACAACGGCTGGCTCATCAGCGAGAACGCGCCGCAGTACATGCCGTCGTTCGAGCTGAACAAGCGGATCGTGCAGGAGGCCGAGGCCCAGGACTTCGCCTTCGCGCTGTCGATGATCAAGCTGCGCGGGTTCGGGGGAAAGACGGAGTTCTGGGACCACAACCTGGAGTCCTTCACCTTGATGGCCGGGCTGGCAGCGGTGACGGAGAAGATCAAGCTGTACGCGTCGACCGCCGTGCTGACCCTCCCACCGGCGCTCGTCGCCCGGATGGCCACCACGATCGACTCGATCGCCCCGGGCCGGTTCGGGATCAACATCGTCTCCGGCTGGGCGTCGGGTGAGTACGCACAGATGGGCCTGTGGCCCGGCGACGACTACTTCGGCTACCGCTACGACTACTCGACCGAGTACGTGCAGGTGCTGCGCGACCTCTGGGAGACCGGGACGTGCGACCTGGACGGGAAGTACTTCCAGATGACCGACTGCAAGCTGTCCCCGCAGCCCAGCGCGCACATCGACATCGTCTGCGCCGGGCAGTCCGAGCGCGGGATGCAGTTCTGCGCCGAGCACGGCGACTACAACTTCATCCTCTCCCCGGGCGTGAACACCCCAGAGACCTACCGGGAGCCCACCGAGAAGCTGGCCGCAGCCGCCGCGACATCGGGCCGGGACGTCGGCTCGCTGCCGCTGTTCATGGCGATCATCGCCGACACCGACGAGGAGGCGCAGGCCAAGTGGCAGAGCTACCACGACGGCGCTGACCTGGCCGCACTCGGCTACATGAGCGACGAGGGCAGCAAGGACACCTCGGCCGACTCCGGTGGCACCGCGCGGACGATCAACCTCCCCGAGGGGGCGATCAACTTCAACATGGCTACCCTGGTCGGCTCCCCGGAGACCATCGCCCGGCAGATCGACGAGGTCGCGAAGATGTCCGGCGTCAAGGGGATGATGTTCACCTTCGACGACTTCGAGCAGGGCGTGCAGACCTTCGGCGAGAAGGTCAAGCCGCTGCTCGGCTGACGACCCCCATGGAGTCCCAGGGCGCGCGTCGTTGCATTGAACAGCGCCGCGTCCCTGGGACTCCATGAACCTCGAGAGGAACCGATGACCTCGTTCGTCGCCCCCCGGCCGACCCCGCGCGCCCGGCTGCGCGAGCTGCTGGCCAGCGCTCGTGATGGCCACGGCCCGCTGATCGCCCCCGGCGCCTACGACGCGTTGAGCGCCCGGTTGGTGCAGCAGGCCGGCTTCGACGTCGTCTACATGACCGGCTTCGGGACGTCGGCGTCGCTGCTGGGCCGCCCGGACGTCGGGCTGCTGGGCGGCGCGGAGATGACCGACAACGCGCGCCGGATGGCCCAGGCCGTCGAGGTGCCGCTGATCGCCGACGCCGACACCGGGTACGGCAACGCGCTCAACGTCGTCCGGACGGTGCGGGAGTACGAGCAGGCCGGCATCGCCGGGCTGCAGCTGGAGGACCAGGTCTCCCCCAAGCGCTGCGGGCACATGGCCGGCAAGGCCGTGATCGACACCGAGGAGGCCGTGGCCAAGATCCGGGCCGCCGTCTCCGCACGCACCGACCCCGACCTGGTGGTGATCGCGCGCACCGACGTCGCCCAGGTCGAGGGCACTCGCGCCGCGATCGACCGGGCGCTGCGGTTCGCCGACGCGGGAGCCGACGTGCTCTTCATCGAGGCCCCGCGCACCGCCGAGGACGTCGAGCTGGTCGCCACCGAGCTGAAGGGCCACCACCTGCTCTTCAACTGGGTCGAGGGCGGGGCGACCGAGGGCCTGACCATGGACCGGGTCGCCGAGCTGGGGTTCTCGCTGGTGCTCTTCCCGATCAGCACGCTGCTGGCCGCCACGCACGCCATCCAGGCCGCGCTGTCGACGCTGAAGCAGACGTCGTCCACCGCCGGGGCGCCGATCGGCGACTTCGACGGGTTCCTGCAAACCATCGGGCTGCCCGAGCTGCGTGCCGACGAGGCCCGCTTCGCCGTCTGAGGTGGGTCATGGAGTCCCACGGCGCGGAGAACGCGCCCGTGGGACTCCACCAGCCTCAGTCGGTGCGGCGGCCGGCCAGCACGGCGGACACCGTCAGCACGTCCAGCCGGGCGGCGTCCGAGCGACCGTGCAGCCAGGCCGGCTCCGTGGTGGTCAGGAACCGGGTGAGGACCGCGACGGCCACGTCCTCCGAGCCGGCCCCGGCACCCAGCACGCGCTGGAGCCGGCCGAACACGTGCCTCAGGTGGTCCATCGGGATCCCGGCTGACGTCATGAGGACACCGTCCCTCGTCGTGCACCACCCGGTGTGGCACCACGCAGCGTGACAGGTCAGCGGCAGAAACGAACCACGTCGCGCCGCAACCGACCCGGACGGGTCAGCGCAGCACCACCAGCAAGTCCCCGCCCTCGACCTGCTGGACCGCACTGATCGCCATCCGGGACACCGTGCCGGCCTGCGGCGCGGTGATCGCGGCCTCCATCTTCATCGCCTCGATGGTGGCGATCGTGTCCCCGCCGGCGACCTGGTCGCCCTCGGACACCTGCAGCGTGACGACGCCGGCGAACGGCGCGGGTACCTGCCCGACGTCCGAGCGGTCGGCCTTCTCCGCGGCCTTGACCGCCGAGTCGACCGAGCGGTCCCGCACGCTGACCGGCCGGAGCTGGCCGTTCAACGTGCACATGACCGTGCGCATGCCGCGCTCGTCGGGGTCGCTGACCGCCTCGACGCCGATCAGCAGCCGGACGCCGGGCTCCAGGTCCACGGCGTGCTCGGTGCCACGGCGCAGGCCGTAGAGGAACTCCTTGGAGGGCAGCACCGAGGTGTCGCCGTAGGTCTCCCGGTGCGCCTGGAACTCCGTCGTCGGGCCGGGGAACAGCAGCCGGTTCAGCGTCGGCCGGGGCGTGTCGCGCAGGCCGGCCAGGTCGTCGTCGGACAGCTCGGCAGCGGGCTGCGCGGGGCGGCGGCCCTCCAGTGCGCGGGTGCGGAACGGCTCGGGCCAGCCGCCGGGCGGGTCGCCCAGCTCGCCGCGCAGGAAGCCGATCACCGAGTCCGGGACGTCGAACTCCCCCGGACGCTGGGCGAACTCGGCGACGTCGACGCCGGCGCCCACCAGCTGCAGCGCGAGGTCGCCGACCACCTTGGACGACGGCGTGACCTTCACCAGGTGCCCGAGCAGCCGGTCGGCCGCCGCGTAGGCGTCCTCGACCTCCTCGAACCGTTGGCCCAGACCCAGGGCGATCGCCTGCTGGCGCAGGTTGGACAGCTGGCCGCCGGGGATCTCGTGGGTGTAGACCCGCCCGGTCGGTGCGGGCAGCCCGGACTCGAAGGGCGCGTAGACCCGCCGGACGGCCTCCCAGTAGGGCTCCAGGTCGTTGACCGCGGCCAGGTCCAGGCCGGTGGCCCGCTCGGTGTGGTCGGTGGCCGCGACGATCGCCGACAGCGGGGGCTGGGACGTCGTCCCGGCCATGCTCGCGACGGCGCCGTCGACGGCGTCCACCCCGGCCTGCCAGGCCGCCATCAGGGTGGCCAGCTGGCCGCCCGCGGTGTCGTGGGTGTGCAGGTGCACCGGCAGGTCGAAGCGCTCGCGCAGCGCCGTCACCAGGGTGCCGGCGGCCGGCGGGCGGAGCAGGCCGGCCATGTCCTTGATCGCCAGCACGTGCGCGCCGGCCTCGACGATCTGCTCGGCGAGGCGCAGGTAGTAGTCCAGCGTGTAGAGCTTCTCGGCCGGGTCGGAGAGGTCGCCGGTGTAGCAGAGCGCCACCTCCGCCAGCGCCGTCCCGGTCTCCCGGACGGCCTCGATCGCCGGCCGCATCTGGGAGACGTCGTTGAGCGCGTCGAACACCCGGAACACGTCGATGCCGGTGCGCGCGGCCTCGGCCACGAACGTCGTCGTCACCTGGGTCGGGTAGGGCGTGTAGCCCACGGTGTTCCGGCCGCGGAGCAGCATCTGCAGGGCGATGTTCGGGACGGCCTCGCGTAGGGCGGCGAGGCGCTCCCACGGGTCCTCGTGCAGGAAGCGCAGCGCGACGTCGTAGGTCGCCCCGCCCCAGGCCTCCAGGCTCAACAGCTGCGGCGTCGTCCGGGCGACGTGCGGGGCGACGGCGAGCAGGTCCTTGGTGCGCACCCGGGTGGCCAGCAGCGACTGGTGGGCGTCGCGGAACGTGGTGTCGGTGACCGCCAGCGCGGTCTGCGCGCGCAGCTGCCGGGCGAACTCCACGGGGCCCAGCTCGGCCAGCCGCTGCCGGGACCCGACCGGGGGATCGCCGACCAGCTCGACGTCGGGCAGCTTGGACATCGGGTCGACCAGGTGCGGGCGCTCGCCGTGCGGGGCGTTGACGGTGACGTCGGCCAGGTAGGTCAGCAGGCGGGTGCCGCGGTCGGCGGACTGCCGCGCGGTGAGCAGCTCGGGGCGCTCCTCGATGAACGACGTCGTCACCCGGCCGGCCTGGAAGTCCGGGTCGTCCAGGACCGCCTGCAGGAACGGGATGTTCGTGGAGACGCCGCGGATGCGGAACTCGGCGACGGCGCGACGGGCCCGGGCGACCGCGATGTCGAAGTCCCGGCCGCGGCAGGTCAGCTTGACCAGCATCGAGTCGAAGTGCGCGCCGACCTCGGCACCGAGTGAGGACCCGCCGTCCAGCCGGACGCCGGCGCCGCCGGGCGAGCGGTAGGCGGTGATCCGGCCGGTGTCCGGGCGGAAGCCGTTGGCCGGGTCCTCGGTGGTGATCCGGCACTGCAGGGCGGCACCGCGCAGCTGCACCGTCTCCTGGGACAGGCCCAGGTCGGCCAGCGACTCCCCCGCCGCGATCCGCAGCTGGGACTGCACCAGGTCGACGTCGGTGACCTCCTCGGTGACCGTGTGCTCGACCTGGATGCGCGGGTTCATCTCGATGAACACGTGCTTGCCGTTCTCGTCGAGCAGGAACTCCACGGTGCCGGCGCAGGTGTAGTCGATGGCCTGCGCGAACCGCACGGCATCGGCGCACATGGTGGCGCGCAGCTCGGGCGGCAGGTTGGGTGCCGGCGCCAGCTCGATGACCTTCTGGTGCCGGCGCTGGACCGAGCAGTCGCGCTCGAAGAGGTGCATCACGTTGCCCTGGGTGTCGGCCAGGATCTGCACCTCGATGTGCCGCGGGTTCACCACGGCCTGCTCGATGAACACGGTGGCGTCACCGAAGGCGGACTCCGCCTCGCGCATCGCGGCCTCGATCGACCCGCGCAGGGCACCCTCGTCGTCGACCTTGCGCATCCCGCGGCCGCCACCGCCGGCAACGGCCTTCACGAAGAGCGGGTAGGCCATCTCCCGGGCCTGCTCCAGGAGGGTGTCGACGTCGTCGGTGGGCTCGGTGGAGCGGAGCACCGGCAGTCCGGCGGCCTTCGCGGCCGCGATGGCCCGGGCCTTGTTGCCGGTCAGCTCCAACACCGCGGCGCTCGGGCCGACGAAGGTGATCCCGGCGTCGGCGCAGGCCGCGGCGAGATCGGGGTTCTCGGACAGGAAGCCGTAGCCGGGGTAGACGGCGTCGGCGCCGGCGCGCTGCGCGGCGACCACGATCGCGGCGACGTCGAGGTAGGCGCGCACCGGGTGGCCGGCCTCACCGATCTCGTATGACTCGTCGGCCTTGAGCCGGTGCACCGAGTTGCGGTCCTCGTGCGGGAACACGGCGACCGTCCCGGCCCCGAGTTCGTAGGCGGCGCGGAACGCCCGGACGGCGATCTCCCCGCGGTTGGCGACCAGGACCTTCTGGAACACGGACACTCCCGGGGACGGCGACGAGTGTGCGCACGGTAGCCGTCGGGGTAGCCGTCAGGTGTGACTCCTCCACGCACAGCCCTGGTGACCGGCGCCTCCAGCGGGATCGGCCGGGCCACCGCCCTGCTGCTGGCCGAGCAGGGCGCCTCGCTGGTCCTGCTCGCGCGCGACCGCTCGACCCTGGAGGCCGCGGCCACCGAGTGCCGGGCCGCGGGTGCCGCGGACGTCGTCGTCGAGGCCTGCGACGTGAACGACCGGGCCGGCGTCGGGGACGTCGTCCGACGCGCGGCGGAGCGGTCCGGCTCGCTGGACCTGGTCGTGCACGCGGCCACCGTGATGGCCTACGGCGACGTGGAGGACCTCCGCGCCGAGGTGTTCGAGCAGGTCGTGAAGACGGCGATCCACGGCACCGCGAACGTGGCCCGGCCGGTGCTGGCCCAGTTCCGCCGGCAGGGCCGCGGCGATCTCGTCGTCGTCAGCTCGCTGCTGGCCTCGATCACCGCGCCCACGATGGGCGCCTACGCGACCGCCAAGTGGGGCCAGCTGGGGCTGGTCCGCACGCTGCAGCAAGAGACCCGGGACGTGCGCGACATCCACATCTCGGCGGTGTCCCCGGGCGGGGTCAACACCCCGATCTACTACCAGGCCGCGACCGTACTCGGGAACACCGGACACCCGCCGCCGCCGGTCTACAGCCCGGCCCGGGTGGGTCGGGCGATCCTCGCGGTCGCCGACAGCCCGCGCCGGCTCAAGCAGTCCGGGATCGCGAACCCGCTGATCATCGCCGGGTACCGGCTGGCACCGCCGGTGTTCGACGCGCTGGTCGGCCCGCTGCTCAAGGTGTTCGGGATGGCCCGGGACTCCGTGCCCGCCACCGACGGCAACGTGTTCGCCCCGGTGCCGGAGAAAGAGGCCACGACGGGCCCCTGGCGCGACATCTGAGTTCTCCGGCGGCCGGGGCTCACCGCCACAGGCCGATCTCCGCGCGAAAGCGCTCCACGACCCGGGAGACGACAGCCTGATCGTCCAGAGCACGCTGAAGATCGGGGTGCTCGACACGCTGGAGTGACTGCGACCAGGCCAGCAGCTGCTCGACGTCCTTCGCGATGGTCGGGTCCTGCTGTGACCAACGGCGCGCCGCGCCCCCGCGGTCGGTCGTCCAACCCCCGTGGCGCACGCTCACCAGGCCGGCGACCGCGAGCAGGGTTTTCCGGGCCACCCGGCGTGCCAACCTCAGGCGGCACATGTCGTCCGCGCCTGCAGGTGCGAGGCCGGCCAAGGCACGCCGCCAGCGCTGGAGGCTTGCTTCGATGTCCCCGTTGAGCCCCCGGGCTGCCTGCGCGTCCGCCGGAAAGGCCGCCCACGACCGGGTGAGATTCGGTCCGGCCAGAGTGAGGCAGTAGTGCCGCAGGAAGACACGGTTGCCGTAAGCCTCGTCGCTGTCGCCGACGTGGTCCTCGGGTTGAGCGGCACCGACCTCGACGCCGCGGCAGACGGCCGCGAATCGCCGGCTCAGATCCCCGGTCGTGGCCGCCGCCCACGCCGATGACGCGCCGACGACGAAGGCATCCACGTCGGAGGTCGGGCGCTGAGCGGCACCGGTGGCCACCGAGCCGTAGAGAAGAAGGGACACCTCCCGCTGGCGCATGGCCGGGGGCACAGCATCGACGAGTGCGGCGATGACGGCGGCGAAGGCCACGGGTACCCGTCGTCGGTCGACACCCGTGCGGATCGTGCCATCGGGGTTGACGCCCTCACGTGGATCGAGCACTGCCTGAGCATGCCCGTGGGACAGGGCCACCGTGTTGCCGCGCCGACTCGTGATCACGACCCCGGGAACGGGTTCGTCCTGACGCCATGAGGCCCCACCACCCGGACCCAACGGATCACCGGGTGCCGCACGTCGTCGCCGCACCATCCGCCCGGCCAGTCAGGTCAGCTGAGGTCCGAGGATTATCTCGGTGCCGTCGGGTCGCCAGGTCCGCCATCGTCTCCCTGGTGGTGCGCTGTCGTCCCTGACCAGCCGAAATCCGTGGTGGACCTTGGTGTGGTGGCGTTCGCAGAGCAGAGCCGAGTTGTCCAGCGACGTTGCCCCCTGGTCCAGGGCCCATTCCAGGACATGGTGGACGTCGCACCAGTGCGTGGGTGCATCACACCCGGTGAACACGCAGTGCCCGTCGCGCTGCTCCACGGCCCGGCGGATGTGCGGTGGGACGACCCGCTGGGTGCGGCCCACGTCCAACGGGAGTCCGTCGGCGCCGAGCACCAGGCGGGTGATGCTCGCATCGCAGGCCACCCACCGGGCCCGGGCGGCGGAGATCGTCGCCCCGAACCCGGTGGTGGCGGTGTCGTGCCCGGTCGCGGGGTCCACGAGGTCCTCGGCGTTGATGGTGACCAGCACGTGGGGCTTGACCGTGCGCAGGAACGGCAGATCGCCCTGAGCCAACTGGTTGTCACACAACTGCACGAGGGCATCGGCCTGCTGCTGACCTCGGGTCCGCAGATCCCCTTTCGGGCGGGAGGCCTGCACCACCGACTCCAGGGCGGCCTGCACCTTCTCCCCACCGATCGCGTCCAGGTCGAACCGTCCACTGATCGACCCGTCCGTGTGCCGGCTGATCGACAACCTGCGCGACTCGGTGGGGTCGGGCTCGGGACCGTCGGGGTCCAGGGCGTGGGCGAACGCCCCCACCGCGGTGGTCAGCTTCGCGTGCGGCAACGTCGTGGCGACCTCGGTCCACGCCTGGTCGAAGGCGTCCAGGTCCAGGTCCTGCTCCACCGCCCGGGCCACATCCGTCGGGCCGAGAGCATCGGCCACGACCCCGATCTGGGCGGCGGTCACTGCACCCCCGGCGAACGCGGACTCCATCCTCGGCAGGTGCTCCAACGCCCGACCGGACCTGACGACGACGGCCGCCGCAGCAGCCGAGTACCGGGCATGCCCGCGCAGCCAGGATGCCATCGTCTTCAGCGCGTCGAACTCCGAGGCCCCCACCACATCGGCGTGCCGCACGGTGCGGATCAGCTCGGCCTGCAGCCGGTTGATCGCCACCACCAGCTCACCACAGCGACCCAGCAGCAGACCGTCGGTGAACGCGTGCAGATCGTCGGCGGCGAGGCCGTCCAGCGCGGATCCGATCTCGCTCACGGCACCTCCCCCACGACTCGATCAAGTGTTCGAAGTCTACCGCAGAACAGCCTTCTGAACTAGGCATATTCACAAGCCAGCCGCCTGTCCACAGATCGGCTGGGTGCCTTGCCGCGCCGAGTCGGCGCTGCCGTCAGCATGGCCTGACCGACCCCCTGGGCCGGTCGGCGCGTCGAGCCACACCTGCCCGCCCCTACGCTCCGCGCTGTGCAGCTGCTGCCGACGCTGACCGCGCTGGGGTGCGCGCTGGTGGCGGGCGTGTTCGCCGCGTTCAGCGGGTTCGTGATGGCCGCGCTCGGCCGGATCACGGACGACGCGGGCGCCGCAGCGACGCGCTCAGTCAACGTGACCGCCGTCCGTCCGCCGTTGATGGTGCTGCTGTTCGGGTCGGCGGCCGCCTGCGTGGCTGTGCTGTGCTCCGCCTACCGCCGCACCTGGACCCGGTGGAACCACCTGCGGGCCGCGGCCGCCCTGCTGCTGCCCTTCTGACCCCGTCCGCCGAGTGATACCTGAGCGTGGACGCGGCGCAGCGACACCCACCCTCCGCTGTCACTCGGCGCATCTCCCGGCTCGGCTCAGCGGGCACAGAACCTGCACGATGGGGACGTGTTCCTGCTGAGCGACCTCGCCGACGCCGCCCGGGCGTCCTTCCGCGGCCGGGTGTCCGGCGACCCGACCGGCGCCCCGGACTGGGTCCGCGACATCGCCCGGGTCGGTGACGGCGACGGCTGGTTCGACCCGGACGGCGTGGTCTGGCGGGTGCACGGCGACCTGTCGACGCTGGTCGGCGGGGTGGCGGCACTGCTCGGACAGGGGGCGCACCCGCTGGCACTGGCCGGCGTGCAACGGCACTCGGCCTACCGCGAGGACCCGTGGAAGCGGCTGGCCGGCACCGCCCGCTGGCTGGTGGTCAGCACGTTCGGCTCGGCACAGCTGGCCGAGCGGGAGTCCGCCCGGGTGCGCGGCATGCACCGCCGGGTGACGGGCACCCTCGAGGACGGTCGGGCCTATTCCGCGGGCGACCCGGACCTGCTGCGCTGGGTGCACCTGGCCTTCACCGACGCGTTCCTGGCCGCGCAGACCGCCGTCGGCCGGGACATGAGCCGGTTTGGCCCGCGCTGGGCCGACGCCTACGTGCACGACTGGGCCCGCACCGCGCAGGCGCTGGGCGCCACCGACCTGCCGCACAGTGAGATCGAGCTGGCCGAGGCGCTGGCCGCGTACGCGCCAACCCTGGAGCCGGTCCCGGACGACCTGCTGGCCTTCCTGTCCGCCCCGCCCGGGCTGGGTGCGGCCGAGAGGGTCGTCTACTCCGGGTTCTCCGGCGGTGCTGCGCTGCTGGTCTCGCCCACCATCGCCCCGCTGGCCGGGGTCCCCGGCCGGGGGGTCCGCGGGCTGCGCGAGCGCGGGCAGCTCGCCGTCACCAAGGCGCAGTTGCGGGCGCTGAACCTGGCACTGGGTTCGCACAGCCCGTCCGAGGAGGCCGCCCGCTGGCGGCTGGGGACCGGCCCCGCCCCCGCCTGGGCCGCCTGACCAGCTGGTGATCATCGTCCGGTGCTCGCGCCGACAGGCGCCCTACGGCGTGTCCGCCCACCACCTGACGATGATCAACACGAGGGGGTCGGGGAGGATGCCCCGGTGACCTCCCCCTTCTCCCGTGAGGTCGAGGCCGCCGTCGCCCGGCTGGCCGGTGTCGCCGAATGCACCCCGGTGCAGCGCAACGCCCGGCTGTCCGCCGTCACCGGAGCCGACGTCTGGTTCAAGCGGGAGGACCTGCAGGTCGGGCGCTCCTACAAGGTGCGCGGGGCCTACAACACGATCGCCCAGCTCGGCGGGGGCGGCGCGGCGGTCACCGCCAGCGCCGGCAACCACGGCCAGGGCTTCGCGTACGCCTGCCACTCGCTCGGCGTCCGGGGGCACGTCTTCGTGCCGGGGACGACGCCGCGGCAGAAGCGCCAGCGGATCGCCGCGCTGGGCGGGGACGCCGTCACCCTCGTGGTGGAGGGCGACACCTACGACGACGCCGCCCGGGCGGCCGCGGCGCACGCCGCCGAGACCGGCGCGACCCTGGTGCCGGCCTTCGACGCGCTGTCCACGGTCGTCGGCCAGGCCACGGTGGCCGTCGAGTTCCTGGCCCAGCTGCCGGTCG
>JBBSVA010000076.1:0-16483 GCA_038233915.1 Mycobacteriales bacterium
ACGCCCACCAGGCCCAACCCGGAGACCCCGCAGTGGAAGAGCCGGACACGCCCGGCAGCCCCTGCACGCCCTCCGCCAGACCACCCAGACACGAACGCGAAACCAGCAGCCCCGAATTACCGTCGGTGGATCAGGGCTGAGCGGACCCGCCCCGGGCTCGGCCGGCTGGCAGTTCGCCCAGCGCGTACACCAGCGGGCCGGGTCCAGTCCGTACACCGTCGTCCCGGCGCAGGGCGGGGTTCGACGTCGTCCTGGACGCCGTCGACGCGGGGAACGACCGGACGCTGGACGTCGAGTGGCAGGTCGGTGCGGCCGTCGGACCCGAGCTGGCGATGCGGCTGAGCGCCTCGCGTGAGGTGCAGGCCGGCCGGGTGTGCGGCGCCCACGCCCGCGGGCCGGTCGCCGGCGCTGACCTGACCGCGGGTCAGGCCTGCCCGGGGAACGTGTGGTGCACGGCCTCGACGTTGTTGCCGTCGGGGTCGCGCAGGAACGTGCCGTAGTAGCCCGGGTGGTACTCGGGGAAGACCCGGGGCGGGTGCAGCACCTCGTACCCGGCGGTCACCGCGGCCTCGTGCACGGCGTCCACGGCGGCCCGGTCGGGCGCGCTGAAGGCGATGTGCGCTTCGTAGCTGGTACCCGCGGCCGCCGGGGCCAGCCAGAAGTGCGGCGGCCCCTCGCCGTCGGCGATCCCGATGACCGGGCCCGCCGGGGTCTCGAAGCGGACGACCTCGCGGAGGCCCAACGGCGCGAAGGCGGTCGCGTAGAACGCCAGCGCGGCCGCGGTGTCGGCGCAGGGGATGCCCAGGTGGTCCAGCATGCGGCGATCCTGGCCCTGCCTCCGCGGCGGGGCAAGGAACAGCGTGACCGACCCGGGTGTTGCGCCGCGCGTGAAGGTCGAGATCTGGTCCGATGTCGTCTGTCCCTGGTGCTACATCGGCAAGCGCCGGTTCGAGACCGCGCTGTCGCGGTTCGAGCACGCCGACGACGTCGAGGTGGTGTGGCGGTCCTTCCAGCTGGACCCCTCGGTCGCCGAGGGCGACACGCACCCGACCCTGCCCGCGCTGGCGGCGAAGTACGGCCGCAGCGTCGAGGAGATGGCCGCCCAGCTGGGGCACGTCGAGCAGACCGCCGCCGGCGAGGGCTTGGAGTACCACCTGGCCGACGGCGTCAGCGGCAACACCCTGCTGGCCCACCAGCTGATCCACCTGGCCGCCGAGCGCGGGCTCCAGGACGAGGTCAAGGAGCGCCTGCTGAAGGCGTACTTCACCGAGCAGCGGTCTGTCTTCGACGTCGAGGCGCTGGTCGTGCTGGGTGCCGAGGCCGGGCTGGACCCCGACGAGGCCCGGGCCGCGCTCTCCGACCACCGGTACCTGGCCGCCGTGCACGACGACATCGCCACGGCCCGCGCGCTGGGCGCCACCGGCGTGCCGTTCTTCGTCGTCGACCGGACCTACGGCGCCGCCGGCGCCCAACCCGCCGAGCAGCTGCTGGCAGTCCTGGACCGCGCCTGGGCCGACGCCCACCCGGTGCTCAGCACGGTCCCGGCCGCTGCGGGCTGCGCAGACGGCACCTGCGCCGTCTGACCCCACCAGCGAAAGTCGCGACTAACGCCGCCGTCAGCGCGGCGAAAGTCGCGATTAACGCCGCCGTCAGTGCGGCGATAATCGCGATTAACGCCGTCGTCGGCGCGGCGAAAGTCGCGACTATCGCGGGATCGGGGCCGCGGACGTTGCGACCAACGCGGGGTGCGCGGTCAGCGGACGAGGGTGGCGGCCTTCCGCAGCAGGGCCTCGGCGTCGGCGGCCAAGCGGCGGACGACGTCGATCGCCGACCGCTCGTCCACGACCTGGCCCACGGCCTCCCCGGCGTAGACCGGGCGTCGCTCGGTCCGGGTGACACCGGCTGCCGCGGGGTCGGCGCGCAGCTCGTCCTCGCGGCCGTGCCAGGTGCGGGTGACGTCGTCGGCCAGCGCCCGGCCGGGGTGGCGAGAGGGCCAGGCGATGCCCTGGGCGATGTCGAAGACGCTGGTCAGCACGGTGTCCTCACCCGTGGCGGCCCGGACGGCCGCCCGGTTCGCCTCGGTCCCGGTGCCCTCCGGGGAGGCCAGCAGGGCCGTGCCGACCCAGGCCCCGGCGGCACCGGCGGCGAGCACCGCGGCCAGTGCCGCTCCGGTGGCGATCCCGCCGGCGGCCACCACCGGGCGGTCGGTGCGGGCGAGCACGTCGGCCAGCAGGGGCAGCGTGGCCCGGTGCCCGGTGTGCCCGCCGGCCTCGGTGCCCTGCGCGACGAGCACGTCCGCGCCGGCCTCCACCGCCCGGTCGACGTCGGCCACGGTGTTCACCGACGTGGCGACGGCGATCCCGGCGTCGTGCAGCGGGCCCACCCAGGGCGAGGGGTCCCCGAAGGACACCGACACCATCGCCGGCTGGGCGGCGATCGCGGCGGCGAGCTGGTCGGGCCGGTCCTCCAGCACCCAGGCCATCAGCCCGATCCCGAAGGACACGTCGGACTCCTCGGGCAGCCGGGCCTGCTCGGTGATCCAGTCGGCCGGGGTCGCCGGGCCGACGCCGATCATCCCCAGCCCGCCCCCCAGGGACACCGCGCGGGCCAGTGCGCCACCGGCCACCCCGGCCATCGGGGCCCCGATCACGGGGACGTCGAGGTCGAACCAGCGGGTCAGCGGGGTGCGGATCACGGGGTCCAGCCTGCCCCGCCCGCCCACGGCCCGCTGTGGCTAGGGTCGCGGAGGTGGACGGCAACCGCGGTGTGCGCATCTCCGACTCCGACCGCGAGCGGGCCGCCCAGCGCTTGCAGACCGCGATGGCCGAGGGCCGGATCACGATGTTCGAGCTCGACGAACGACTGGGCCTGGTCTACGCCGCGCGCTACGAGGACGAGCTGCGGGCGCCGCTGGCCGACCTGCCGCCACTGCCGGGCGCAGCGCAACCGGGTCTTCCTCCGGCCGTCCTCCCGCACCCGGGCTCCGTCGTCCCGGCGGGGGAGCCGGTGGTGCTGCGCAGCGGGATGGGCGACATCAAGCGCAAGGGCCAGTGGGCCGTGCCGCCCCGGCTGCGGGTGCACAGCACGATGGGCACCGTGGTGCTCGACTTCTGCGACACCGTGGTCCCGCACGCCGTGGTGGACATCGAGGTCCAGCTCGGGGCCGGGTCGGCCCGGATCCTGGTGCCCGAGGGCGCGACCGCCGACGTCGACGGCGTCGCCGCCGGGATGGGCAGCGTGACGTCGAAGGTCCCCTCGATGCCGCAGCCGGGCATGCCGCACTTCCGGGTGCACGGTCGGTCCGGGATGGGCTCGGTCACCGTGCGGCACCGCTACCGCTTCGGGTCCGCCCGCTTCTGACACCCGACCCGTTCCGGTCGTCGGTGCTGCCGACCACCTCGCCGACGCGTCCAGCGGGTCCCCGCGGGTAGGGGGACCGGGTGAGCGCACCCCTGCACGCCGTGGACCGAGGGGGCGACGGGCTGCCCGTCGTCCTGTTGCACGCCTTCCCGCTGGACCACCGGATGTGGGACGACGTCGTCGCCCTGCTGCCGGACACCCTGCGGCCGATCGCCGTCGATCTGCCCGGCCTGGGCTCGCCGACGGCGGGAGAGCCCTCGCTGCAGGTCGCCGTGGACGGCGTCCTCGCGCTGCTGGACGTCCTGGGCCTGGACCGGGCGCTGGTCGCGGGGCTGTCCACCGGCGGGTACGTCGCCGCCATGCTCGCCGGGCAGGCGCCGGAGCGGGTGGCCGGTCTCGCGCTGTGCGACACCACCACCCAGGTCGGCCCACCCGACGAGCCGGACGCCCGCCGGGAGACCGCCCGTCAGCTGGAGGGGGCCCTGGGCATCGCCGCGGTGCTGGACTCGGTCGGCGAGGGCCTCGGCCCGCACGCCGGCCCGGAGCTGGCCGGCCGGGTGCGGCAGATGATCGATTCCCGGGACCCGGTGGACGTCGCCTGGCTGTGTCGCGCACTGGCCGACCGGCCGGACACCACCGAGGCGCTGCGCGCCCACCCCGGCCCGGTGCTGCTGCTCTTCGGCGAGCACGACACCCCCACCCCGCCGGCACAGCGGCTCGCCGAGCTGCAGGCGGTCCGCCCGGACGCGACGTCGGTCGTCGTCCCGGGCTCGGGGCACCTGACCGCGCTGGAGTCCCCGGTCGCCGTCGCCGACGCGTTGGTCGCCCTCGCCGGCCGGGTGTCCCCGGCCGGCTGAGGCCGCCGAGCGGGTCGAGCGGGTCGAGCCACAGCCTGCCGGCCGGCTCGGTCACTGCTGGTCGGGCTCCCCGGCCGAGTCGGCCTCGGCGAGCTCGTCGTCGCCGGCGGTGAGCTCGTCGTCCGCGGTGGAGGCGAGGTCGGCGCCCTGGCCGAGCGCGCCGGGGTCGGCCTGCCTGGTGCGGGGGTCGTTCAGCGGGTCCGGGACGTCGGGGTCGGTGACGGTCATCCCGCACGGGTGCCCCGTCGTCGTCGGTCCGAACCGGTCTCGACAGGGCACCCCGGGGTGCGCCAGGCTCGTGGCCGAGGCGAGGAGGCCCCGATGAGCGACTCCCGAGGCGAGGTCCCCGAGGTGGCCGACGGCGTCCTGGTGCGGTTCACCCGGTACTGGCCCGTCCCGGTGCCGGTGGTCGCGGAAACCTGACCATGACCCACGAGGACCCGCCGGCGACCGAGTCCGTGACGGTCCTGGAGTGCGCCCAGCCGCACCGCCTCGTCCTGCAGTGGGTGCAGGAGCACGACCAGGGCTGGCGGGTGGACGTCGACCTGGCGCCCGAGGGGGAGGGCGCGACGCTGGTCTTCAGCCAGGTCTTCCCGCCCGGCACCGACGGCACCGACTACGCGCTGGGCTGGCACTGGTACCTGGACAAGCTGGACGCGGTGCTGACCGGTGGTCGGGGGCCTGTGGCGTGGGCGGCCTTCGAGGCCGCCACCCGGCACGTGTACGCCTGACCCGGCGGCTCAGCGGGCCTCGGAGTGCGGAAGACGTCGCAGACGTCTACCCCGGGAAACAAGACGTCTTGTACGTCTCGTCACTGCAGGTGCCGAAGGCCCGGGACCGGCGCTAGCCTCCACAGATCGCACTGCCGGTGAGCCTGTCCGGCGGTCGCCCGATGTCCCGCACCAACGCCGGTGCGACAGTCGCACCGGCGTCCAGAGGATGGAGACGCCTGTGACGTCCGTGGCCACACCCGGTCTGGAGAACGCCCCCACCACCCACGCTCGACTGCTCGCCTGGGTGGCGGAGATGGCCGAGCTGACGACTCCGGACCGTGTGGTGTGGGTGGACGGCAGCGATGAGGAGTGGACCCGCCTCACCGACAAGCTCGAGGCGGCCGGCACCTTCACCCGGCTGACGGCCAAGCCGAACTCCTTCCTGGCCCAGTCCGACCCCAGCGACGTCGCCCGGGTCGAGGACCGGACCTACATCTGCTCGGTCGACGAGGCCGACGCCGGTCCCACCAACAACTGGATGGAACCGGCCGAGATGAAGGCCGTCATGACCGAGCTGTACCGCGGGTGCATGGCCGGCCGGACGATGTACGTGATCCCGTTCTGCATGGGCCCGCTGGACGCCGCGGCGCCCATGTTCGGCGTCGAGCTGACCGACTCCGAGTACGTCGTGGTCTCCATGCGCGTCATGGCCCGGATCGGCACTGCCGCACTGACCGCGCTGGGCACCGACCGTCCCTTCGTGCCCGCGATGCACTCCCTGGGCGCCCCGCTGGCCGACGGCCAGGCCGACGTCTCGTGGCCCTGTAGCGAGACCAAGTACATCGTCCAGTTCCCCGAGGAGCGGATGATCTGGTCCTACGGATCGGGCTACGGCGGCAACGCGCTGCTGGGCAAGAAGTGCTACTCGCTGCGCATCGCCTCGGTGATGGCCCGCGACGAGGGCTGGCTCGCCGAGCACATGCTGATCCTCAAGCTGACGAACCCGGCCGGCGCCGTGCACTACATCGCCGCCGCGTTCCCCTCGGCCTGCGGCAAGACGAACCTGGCCATGCTCGAGCCGACCATCCCGGGCTGGAAGGTCGAGACCCTCGGCGACGACATCGCCTGGATGCGGTTCGGTGCCGACGGCCGGCTCTACGCGCTGAACCCCGAGTTCGGCCTGTTCGGCGTCGCGCCCGGCACCGGCTGGGACACCAACCCCAACGCCATGCGCACCATCGACCAGGGCAACTCGGTCTTCACCAACGTCGCGCTCACCGACGACGGCGACATCTGGTGGGAGGGCATGACCGACGAGCCCCCGGCCCACCTGCGGGACTGGAAGGGCCGGGACTGGACGCCGGACTCCGAGGAGCCCAGCAGCCACCCGAACAGCCGGTTCTGCACCCCGATCACCCAGTGCCCGATCCTCGCCCCGGAGTACGACGACCCCCGCGGCGTCCCGATCTCGGCGATCCTCTTCGGCGGACGCCGCAAGACCACGATCCCGCTGGTCTCCGAGGCCCGGGACTGGAACCACGGCGTCTTCATGGGGGCCACGCTGTCCTCGGAGACCACCGCGGCCGCGACCGGCGCCGTCGGCGTCGTCCGTCGGGACCCCTTCGCGATGCTGCCGTTCATCGGCTACAACGCCGGGGACTACGTCAACCACTGGGTCGAGACCGGCAAGTCCGCCGACGCCGCCAAGCTGCCGAAGATCTTCTACGTCAACTGGTTCCGCCGGGACGACGAGGGCGGCTTCCTGTGGCCGGGCTTCGGGGAGAACTCGCGCGTCCTCAAGTGGGTCGTCGAGCGCCTCGAGGGCACCGCGTCCGCGGTCGAGACCCCGGTCGGCCACGTGCCCACCCCGGACTCGCTGGACGTCGAGGGCCTGGGGATGACCGCTGATCAGGTCACGGCGGCGCTGGCGGTGAAGCCCGAGGAGTGGCGCGAGGAGATCCCGCAGATCACCGAGTGGTTCGAGAAGTTCGGCGAGGCGCTGCCGACGACCATGTGGGACGAGCTGGAGATCCTCAAGAGCCGCCTCGCCTGAGTCCGGCGCACAGACCAGGGCCCCGCTCTCCCCGCCATCGTCGTCGGGAGGGAGCGGGGTCCTCGCGCGTCCCGGGGTGCGGCCCTGGCCCGGGCGGCTAGCGTCGCGGGCATGAGGCACCTGCTGGGGTTCGTGGTCGGGATCGTGCTCGCCGTCGTCGGCGCCGCCCTGGGCACGGCCGGCACCGGTGAGTTGGTCGTCGCCACCCAGCGCGCCCAGTCGTCGACGACGGGCTACGTGCTCGTGATCGTCGCCGGCGTCGTGCTCGGGCTGCTGGCCGCCACCCGCCGGCTCTCGCCGGTGTCCCCCCTGATCGGTGGGCTCCTGCTGCTGGCGGGCGGCGTGTACGGCTGGGCCCGCCCGAGCGACGTGCTCGGCCTGGATCTGGGACTCGATGCGCTGGACCGAGGACTGCCCTTCGTCACCCAGTTCGGGGTCCCGCTGCTGATCGGGGTGCTGCTCGTCGTGCTCGCGCTGGTCCCGCAGGCCCGCGCGCCCCGCCGGGCGAAGGGCGACGACGGTCGGGACGACGACGGGTTCTCCGCCGTGCCGCAGAGCGCCCCGCAGGCCTGGTCGCCGCCCGCCGCCTGACCTCCCCCGAGCACCTCACAGGTCCGGCGGTCACGCTGAGACCTCGTGGTGCAGACCGATCGCCCCGTCAGGAGGCCCTCTCCCCGTGCCCAACCCCTACCTGCACGTGCTGCGCACGCCGCACGCGCTGCCGATGGTGGCCTCGGCGTTCGTCGGACGCCTGCCGCTGTCGATGATCGGGCTGGGCAGCGTGCTGCTGGTGCAGGACTACACCGGTTCCTACGCCCTCGGCGGCGGCGTGGCCGCGGCCGGCGCCATCGCCACCGCGGTCAGCGGTCCGGTGCTGGGCCGGTTGGCCGACACCCTGGGCCAGCGACGCGTGCTGCTGCCGCTGCTGGTGGTCTTCGTGCTCGCCGGGTTCGCGTTCCTCATCTCGGTCCGGGAGAGCTGGCCGCTGTGGACGGTCTTCCTGTCCGGCGCGCTGGCCGGGGCCTGCATCCCGCCGGTCGGCTCGATGGTCCGGGTGCGCTGGACCCACCTGCTGCGGGGCACGCCGCGGCTACCGACGGCGCTGGCCATGGAGTCCGTCGTCGACGAGTTCGTCTTCATCGTCGGCCCGGTGCTGGTCACCTTCCTGTCCACGACGGGGCACACCACCTCCGGTGTGGTCACCGCGTTCAGCCTGGCCGTCGTCGGCAGCCTGGCGTTCGCCGCGCAGGCCCGAACCGAACCGCCGGCGCACGGGCACGCCAGCCGGAAGGGCCCCTCGGCCATGCGGACGGCGGGCCTGCGGGTGCTCTTCGTCGTCGGGATGGCCGTGGGCACGGTGCTGGGCACCCTGGAGATCGCGCTGGTCGCCTTCGCCGACCAGGTCGGGGCCAAGTCGCTGTCCGGCGTGCTGATCGCGGCGCTGGCGCTGGGCTCGATGGTCTCGGGGATCGGCTGGGGCACGATGCGTTTCCGGGCGCCGGTGCGGAAGCGGCTGCTCGCCGTGCTCGTCGGGTTCGTGGTGCTCAGCCTGCCGCTGGTGCTGGTCGGGGACGTCTGGCTGATGGTCCCGTTCGTGGTGCTCGCCGGGGTGGCCGTCTCGCCATCGCTGATCAGCGCGTTCACCCTCGCCGAGGTGCTGGTGCCACGGGTCTGCGTCACCGAGGCCTTCACCTGGATCGGCACTGCCCTGGCCCTCGGCGTCGCCGTCGGTGCCTCGGCCGCCGGCAAGGTCGTGGACGTGTTCGGCGCGAACCAGGCCTTCCTGGTCGCGACCGGTGCCGCCGCGCTCGCCGCGGTCACCGTGGGGGTCGTCCAGCGGCTGCTCGTGGTGCCCGCTGAGCACACCGGGAAACCCGCCCTCGCCCGATAAGTGCACCAATCCGGTAAGCATTATTGACGTCGGGTCGGCCGGGATGGTCTGATCCCCCGTGACGTACTCATCCGAGCTGCAGCGGAGGTCCGCCGTGGACCCGCTGCGTGTCGCCAACGCGCTCTGCCCGGGTCTCTGACACACCACCAGCCCCGGCCCCGTCACTACGCCGCCGAGCCCTGCGCCGGCCGCACCCCAGCTCCGAGGACGTCATCGTGACCAGCTCCACCCTGTCCGGTCCTGCCCCGACCGGACCCGCCGCCCGCCGTCCGGCCACCGCCGGCGGCCAGGTCGCCGAGCCAACCCGCCCGGCCGGCTCGGCGGCCCTCGCCGTCGCCCTCGCGATCCGCACCGACCTCTGGTCGCACCTGGTGGAGTTCCGCGAGGAGAGTCGCTGGACCCACCTGCTGCCCACCGCCGAGCTCGCCCCCGCCCTGGATCCCTCGCTGCACCGCGAGCTGGACGACGCCCAGGTGTGGCTGCTGTCCTGGCTGCCCGGTCAGGGCACCCCGCTGCACGACCACGGCACCTCCTCCGGGGCCTTCGCCGTCGCCCGCGGCACGCTGACCGAGCGGGTCGTCGCCGCTCGCACCGGACGCGCGCCGCACCAGAGCACCGCAGACCTGGCCGCGGGGCGGGTCCGTTTCTTCGGCCCGCACTATGTGCACCAGCTGGTCAACACGCTGCACGAGCCGGCCGTCAGCGTGCACGTCTACGCGCCCCGGCTGAGCTTGATGAACACCTACCGGGTCGAGGACATCGGCCTGGTCCGGATCGGCACCGAGAAGGCCGGGGTGGACTGGTGACCTCGCTGCTGCAGCGACCCTTCGGCGCCGTCTCGGTCGACCAGCTGCTCGATGCCGCCCGGTCCCGGATCGACCGGGTCACCGCGGAGCAGGCCGCCCGCCGCTGGGCCGCGGGTGCGTACCTGGTCGACATCCGTCCCGCCGCGCAGCGGGCCCGCGAGGGCTGGGTGCCCGGCTCGCTCGTCGTCGAGCGCAACGTGCTGGAGTGGCGCTTCGACCCCACCAGCGACGCCCGGTTGCCCGAGGCCACCGGCTACGACGTCGAGGTGCTGGTGCTGTGCTCGGAGGGCTTCACCTCCAGCCTCGCCGCGGATGCGCTGCGCTCGCTCGGCCTGGCCGGCGCGACCGACGTCGTCGGCGGGTTCGTGGCCTGGGTGGCCGCCGGCCTGCCGCACGAGCTCGGCACCGAGGGCGTCTGACCGCGCCCGCACCGCAGCACCCGGCTCGGCCCCCGGGCCCACGGCCGGGCTGTGCTGTGATCAGCCGATGAGCCGCACCCGTCCCGCCGCCGGCGGGGGACGCATGGTCGCGGTACCGGCCGAGCGGCTGGGCCGCTGGCTGGACGGCGTCGCCGATCGGCACGGCGCGTTCACCGACGTCGTCGTGAACGCCGAGGGTGCCGTCACAGTCACCTGCGCCGACACCACCACCGCGGTGCTGCGGCTGCCGTTCGGCTGGGAGCCGGGCGCGGCGCCGCTGACCGGGCTGGCCGTCGCCGCCCGCCGCCCGGTACGGGTAGCGGTGCTGCTGGTCCGCCGGGGCCGCTGGGCGGTCGGGGTGTTCGACGGCCCCGAGCTGGTGGTCTCCAAGGTGGACAGCCGCCTGGTGCAGGGCCGGACGGCGGCCGGCGGTTGGTCCCAGCAGCGGTTCGCCCGGCGGCGGGGCAACCAGACCGACGCCGTCGTCGGCGCGGCCGCCGACACCGCCGCGCGGGTGCTGCTGCCGCACGCCGCGAGCCTGGTCGTGCTGGCCACCGGCGGGGACCGCGGGCTGGTCACCGAAGTGCTCACCGACCCCCGGCTGGCTCCGCTCGCCGCACTGCCACGGGCCGCGCCCCTGGACGTCGGCGAACCCACCAAGGCGGTGCTGCTGACCACCCCGGAGCAGTTCCGCGCCGTCCAGGTGCACCTCGTCGAGCCCGGTGACCGTCGGTGAGTGATCCGCCCGCTCAGGCTCCCGGGATGACCGAAGGGCAGTTCAGCGCCATCGGCCGGCGGCGCGCCGCTGCCCGCGGCGAGAGCGGCTCGACGCACCGCCACCATCGCCCGGACGTACGCTGCAATCCCGCAGGAGGCCTGCGCGCCCGCTGACCCGCGCAGGTGCGGGGACGCGCCCCGCACCCTGCGGGGGCTCAGAGCAACTCGAGGATGGTGGCGTTGGCCTGGCCGCCGCCCTCGCACATGGTCTGCAGGCCGTAGCGGATCCCGTTGTCCCGCATGTGGTGCAGCATCGTGGTCATGATGCGGGCGCCGGAGCCGCCGAGCGGGTGACCCAGGGCGATCGCGCCACCGACCGGGTTGACCACCTTCTCGTCGGCGCCGAACTCGGCCAGCCAGGCCAGCGGGACCGAGGCGAAGGCCTCGTTGACCTCGAAGACGCCGATCTCGTCCAGCCGCAGGCCGGATCGCTCAAGCACCTTCTTCGTCGCCGGGATGGGCGCGGTCAACATGATCACCGGGTCGTCGCCGGCCAGCGCCACGCTGTGCACCCGGGCGATCGGGGTCATGCCGAGCTGGGTGGCCTTCTCACCCGTCATCATCAGCAGCGCGGCCGAGCCGTCGGAGATCTGGCTGGCGTTGCCGGCGCTGACCACGCCGTCGGCCTGGAACGGGGTCTTCAGCCCGGCCAGCGCCTCGACGGTGCCGCCACGGCGGATGCCCTCGTCCAGGCTGACCAGGCCACCGTCGGTCTGGATCGGGGCGATCTGGTCGGCGAAGGCGCCGTCGTCCTGGGCCTGCGCGGCGCGCTCGTGCGAGCGGATCGCGAACTCGTCGAGCTGGGTGCGGGACAGGCCCCAGCGGGAGG
The DNA here is from genome assembly GCA_038233915.1 of Mycobacteriales bacterium. Taxonomy (GTDB): domain Bacteria; phylum Actinomycetota; class Actinomycetes; order Mycobacteriales; family Geodermatophilaceae; genus Klenkia. Next base: position 11,706 of record JBBSVA010000076.1, read on the forward strand.
CGATCATCTCCGCGCCGATGCCCTGGTTGGGGGAGACGCCGTCGTAGCGCGCCATGTAGCGGGGGCCCATCGGGTCCTGGCCGTTGCGTGAGGAGCCCATCGGCACCCGGGACATCGACTCCACCCCACCGGCGACGACCACGTCGTAGTGGCCCGCGACCAGCCCGGCCGCGGCGAAGTGCACGGCCTGCTGGGAGGACCCGCACTGCCGGTCGATCGTGGTGCCGGGGACGGTCTCGGGCCAGCCGGCGGCCAGCACCGCGTTCCGGGCGATGTCGAAGGTCTGCTCGCCGCTTTGGGACACGCAGCCCCAGATGACGTCGTCGACCAGCGCGGGGTCCAGCCCGGCCCGGGAGGCCAGGTTTTCCAGCACGTGGGCCGACAGGTCGGTCGGGTGGACGCCGGACAGGCCCCCGTTCCGCTTGCCGACGGGCGTGCGCACGGCCTCGACGATGACTGCGTCGCGCATCAGGCGACTCCTCTCGGTGGGCGTCGGCGGCGGTGCCGACGCGGGGACTGCCCCGACCGGGACGGTCAGGGCTGACTGTACTGCGACCGGTCCCGGTCCGGGTGCCGGGCGAGCTGGGCCTCCAGGTCGTCTCGTGCCGTGACCAGGGACGGGCCGTACCAGGTGAGCAGCCGCCCGCTGACCAGCGCGGTCGCCCGGCCGGGGAACGCCTCGGGGCCGTCGTCGGCGGTGAACACGTAGGGCTCGTCGGGTAGCAGGACCAGCTGCGCGTCGACGTCGTCCGGCTCGGCCTTGGGGTACCGCTCGGTGGTGACGGCGTTGGTCAGCCCGAGCCGGGCCAGCACGTCACCGGTGAAGGTGCGCGCGCCGACCCACATCCAGGGGTCCCGCCAGACCGGTACGGCGACCGTCGTCGGGGGCAGCACGGGCGGGCGGGCCCAGACGGCGCGAGCGGTCGCCAACCAGTCCGGGACGCCGACCTGCAGCACCTCGTCGAAGAGCCGGTCCATCGCGGCCAGTGCCTGGTCCAGGGTCTCGGTGACGGTGACCCAGACCGGGATGCCGGCGGCACGCAGCCGGTCGACGTCCAGCTGCCGGTTCTCCTCCTGGTTGCACACAACAAGGTCCGGCGTGAGCGCGTCGATCGCGGCCCGGTCCGGGTTCTTGGTGCCCCGCACCCGGGGGACGTCGAGGTCGGCGGGGTGGGTGCACCAGTCGGTGGCGCCCACCAGCCGGTCGGGCACCGAGGTCGCCAACGCCTCGGTCAGCGAGGGCACCAACGAGATGATGCGTCGCGGCGGCCGGGGCAGCGGCACAGGGGTGCCGAGGTCGTCCCTCACGTGAGGTCGCCGGCGTCGACCCGCAGCTCCCGGATGACGTCGACCAGGGTGCGCACCGACTCCGGCGACAGCCCGGGACGGCGGAACACCCCGGCGTTCAGCTCGGCGGTGGCCTTGGCCGCGACCGACCGGCCCTGCTCGGTGATCTCCACCAGCACGGCCCGGCCGTCCCCCGGGTGCGGGCGACGCTGGACGAACCCGGTGGCCTCCAGCCGGGTCGCCGCGTTGGTGACCGAGGCCGGGTGTACCTGGAGCAGTGCCCCGGCCCGGGCCATCGGCAGCGAGCCGCTGCGGGTGAAGGACAGCAGCTGGAGCAGCTCGTAGCGGGCGAAGGAGAGCCCCAGCGGTCGCAGCACCTCCTCCACCCGGGCCAGCACGATCGCCTGGGCCCGCATGATCGAGGTGACCGCGAGCATGCCGTCGGCGGCGTCGTCCCAGCCGTGCTCCCGCCACTGCCGCCCGGCCTCCTCGATCGGGTCAGGGCCGTTCATGGCCGCCCCCCGTCCCGCCCCGGCCGGCTGGGGAGCCCCTCCGCACGGTGGGGCGCCGGATCGCTCTGGAAGGGATCCCCTGCCTGGGGAGGGCGGCTAGACATTGCGGCGGTACTGACCGCCCACCTCGAAGAACGCGTCGCTGATCTGGCCCAGCGAGCAGCTGCGGACGGCGCCCATCAGGGCCTCGAACACGTTCCCGCCGTGCATCGCGGCCTCCTGCAGCGCGGCGATCGCGGCCGGGGACTCGTCGGCGTGCCGGGCGTGGAAGTCCGCGAGCCGGTCCAGCTGGCCCTGCTTCTCACCCTCGGTGCCGCGGGCCAACTCGACTGTGACCGGCTCCTGCTCCCCGGCGTGCGGATCCAGGAAGGTGTTGACGCCGACGATCGGCAGCGAACCGTCGTGCTTGCGGTGCTCGTAGAGCATCGACTCGTCCTGGATCCGGCCGCGCTGGTAGCCGGTCTCCATCGCGCCCAGCACGCCACCGCGCTCGGCGATCCGGTCGAACTCGGCCAGCACGGCCTCCTCGACCAGGTCGGTCAGCTCGTCCACGACGAAGGACCCCTGCAGCGGGTTCTCGTTCATCGCCAGGCCCCACTCCCGGTCGATGATCATCTGGATCGCCAGCGCCCGGCGGACCGAGTGTGCCGACGGCGTCGTTACGGCCTCGTCGTAGGCGTTGGTGTGCAGCGAGTTCGCGTTGTCGTAGATCGCGCAGAGCGCCTGCAGCGACGTCCGGATGTCGTTGAAGTCCATCTCCTGCGCGTGCAGGGACCGGCCCGATGTCTGGACGTGGTACTTCAGCTGCTGGGAGCGGGCCGAGGCGCCGTAGCGCTCCTTCATGGCGACCGCCCAGATCCGGCGGGCCACCCGGCCGATGACGGTGTACTCGGCGTCCATGCCGTTGGAGAAGAAGAAGCTCAGGTTGGGCGCGAAGTCGTCGATCGACATGCCGCGGGCCAGGTACGCCTCGACGTAGGTGAAGCCGTTGGCCAGGGTGAAGGCGAGCTGGCTGATGGGGTTCGCCCCGGCCTCGGCGATGTGGTAGCCGGAGATCGAGACCGAGTAGAAGTTCCGCACCTTCTCGGCGATGAACCACTCCTGGATGTCGGCCATGCAGCGCAGCGCGAACTCCGTGGAGAAGATGCAGGTGTTCTGGCCCTGGTCCTCCTTGAGGATGTCGGCCTGCACGGTGCCGCGGACGTTGGCCAGCACCCAGGCGCGGGTCTGCGCGGCCTCGTCGTCGGTGGGCTCGCGGCCCTCGTCCTGGCGGAACTTGGCCAGCCGCTGGTCGATCGCGGTCCTCAGGAACATCGCCAGGATGGCCGGTGCCGGGCCGTTGATCGTCATCGACACCGAGGTGGTCGGCGAGCACAGGTCGAACCCGTCGTAGAGCACCGCCATGTCGTCGACGGTGGCGATCGAGACACCCGAGGTGCCGACCTTGCCGTAGACGTCGGGGCGCGGGTCGGGGTCGCGGCCGTACAGGGTGACCGAGTCGAACGCCGTGGACAGTCGGGTCGCCGGCTGGCCCTCGCTGAGCAGCTGGAAGCGCCGGTTGGTCCGGAACGCGTCGCCCTCACCGGCGAACATCCGGGCCGGGGCCTCGCCCTGCCGCTTGAACGGGAAGACGCCGGCGGTGAACGGGAAGCGGCCGGGCAGGTTCTCGCTGCGCAACCAGCCGACCAGCTGGGCGTGGTCCTGGGTCCGGGGCAGCGACACCCGGCGGACCTGGTTGCCCGACAGCGTCTCCCGGGTCAGCGGGACCCGCAGCTCCTTGCCGCGCACGGTGTAGACGTACTCCTCGCCGGAGTAGTCGTCGACCAGCTGCGGCCACTCGTCCAGCAGGTTCCGCACCGCAGGCAGCAGCTCGCCCTCGACCGCGGTCGCCTTCGCCGCGGCGGCCTCGCCCGCGTCGCCGTCCAGCAGCTGCGCGGCGGTGGTCAGGTGTTGCCGACGGCGGACCAGCTCGGCCTGCTCGGTCGTCGTCCGGTGGTAGCCGCGGACCGCGTCGGCGACGTCGGCCAGGTACCGCGCCTTGGACGACGGCACGACGCTGGTCAGCCCGGAGGACGCCCGGACGTCGACGTGCGGCAGCACCCCGCTGCCCACGGCCAGGCCCTTGTCGGCCAGCAGCGTCTTGAGCTCCTGGTAGAGCGCGGTCACGCCGTCGTCGTTGAACCGGGCGGCGCTGGTGCCGAAGACCGGCATGGTCTCCCAGCTCTGGCCGAAGGCCTCGCGGTTGCGGACCATCTGGCGCGCCACGTCGCGGCGGGCGTCCTCGGCGCCGCGGCGCTCGAACTTGTTCACCGCGACGACGTCGGCGAAGTCGAGCATGTCGATCTTCTCCAGCTGCGTAGCGGCGCCGAACTCCGGCGTCATCACGTACAGCGAGACGTCGCTGTAGGGCAGGATCGCCGCGTCGCCCTGGCCGATGCCGGGGGTCTCCACGATGACCAGGTCGTAACCGGCGGCCTTGACCGCGGCGATGGCGTGGTCCAGGTGCTCGGGCACCTGCGCGCCGGCGGTCCGGGTGGCCATCGAGCGGAAGAACGTGGAGTTCCGGTCGCCGGTCTCCAGCGCGTTCATCCGGATCCGGTCGCCCAGCAGCGCCCCACCACCGCGACGCCGCGAGGGGTCGACGGCGAGGACGGCGATCCGGAGCTTGTCCTCCTGGTCCAGCCGCAGCCGGCGGAGCAGCTCGTCGGTGAGCGAGGACTTGCCCGAGCCGCCGGTGCCGGTGATGCCCAGGACCGGCACCTGACGCTGCGCGGCCTCCCTGGTCACCCGCTCGGCGAGCTCGGGGGAACGGCCGGCCTCCAGCACGGTGATCGCCCGGGCCAGCGCGGCCGGGTCTCCGGTGAGCAGCGCCTCGATGTCGGGGCCCTCGGCGGCGAGGTCGACGTCGCAGGCCTCGATCAGCGTGTTGATCATCCCCGGCAGCCCCAGCTTCTGGCCGTCCTCGGGGGCGAAGATCCG
>JBBSVA010000077.1:0-16159 GCA_038233915.1 Mycobacteriales bacterium
CCCCCCCCCCGCCCCGCCCCCCGCCGCCAACGCACCCTTTCCACCCCCGCCGCGGGCCGTGGGGGGGTTGTAAGGTTGCCTTGGCCGGAGGGTGTGGGCCCCGGGGGTCACCGGCGGGTGACTCGTGCCGGGCCGGGCTCCTCAAGATACGGTGATGCCGCCATAGTGGGCGCGCCCGGTCGGGCTGGCTGGGGTGACGACGTGCTGGGCGCGCTGCCCGACTGCACCCGGGCGATGAAGGCCTACGGGCCGCCGATCACCGGCAGGCGCGGTGGCTCCACGTCGTTCCCGGTTCCCGAGCGGGCCGAGCTCAGCGCGCTCGTCGAGACCGCGGCGACGAGCCACCGAGCTCTGGGCCGCCGGCCGCTGAGGGCCGGCAGCTCAGCGGAACTTCGAGGTCAGCGAGTCCATCGTGCGGGCCACCTGGGCGATCTTGACGTGGCTGATGCCCCCGGTGGCGCCGGCGGCCAGCATCGCCTCGTGCGCGGCGCGCAGGGTGGCCCAGACCTGGTCGGCGGTGCCCTCCAGCGTCGTCCCCAGGGCACCGACCTCGAAGCGCAGCCCGGACGCCTGGATGACGGCGATCGCGGCCTCCACGTGCGCGTGCGGGTCCTCCGGCGTCCCCGGCGGGGAGGGCGCCACCTGGATCTCGGCGATCACCTGGTCAGTCATCAATCCCCCACAGGAGCGGTCTCGGCGGTGCGGTCGACGATCTTCGCGGCCCACTCCACCACGCGGCGGGCCACGTCCTGCTCGGTGAGGCCGTGGTCGGCCAGCACCTGGGCCCGGCTGCCCTGCTCCAGGAAGACCTGCGGCAGCCCGATCGTGCGCAGCGGGACGTCGACCTCGGCCTCCCGCAGGGCCGCGCCCAGGGTGTCGCCGACGGCCCCGGAGCGGCCGCCGTCCTCGACGGTGACGACCAGCCGGTGCCCGGCGACCATTGCCACCAGCTCCGGGGACGCCGGCAGCACCCACCGGGGGTCGACGACGGTGACGGCGATGCCGTGGTCGGCGGCGCGCTCGGCGGCGGCCAGGCACAGCGGCACCATCGAGCCGCAGGCCACCAGCAGCACCTCGTCCCGCTCGGCGCGGCGCAGCACGTCGACCGGCCCCCGGCGCTCGACCGCCGGGATGTCCGGGGGCACCGAGCCCTTCGGGAAGCGCAGCACGGTGGGCCCGTCGGTGACGGCGAGTGCCTCGCGGAACGCCTCCTTCAGGGTGGCCTCGTCGCGCGGCATCGCCATCCGCAGGCCCGGGACGACGGCGCAGATCGACGCGTCCCACATGCCGTTGTGCGAGGCGCCGTCGGAGCCGGTGACCCCGGCCCGGTCCAGCACCACGGTGACCGGCTGACGGTGCAGGGCGACGTCCATCAGCAGCTGGTCGAAGGCGCGGTTGAGGAACGTGGAGTAGATGGCGACCACCGGGTGCAGGCCGGCCATCGCCAGGCCCGCGGCCGAGGTCAGTGCGTGCTGCTCGGCAATCCCGACGTCGAAGGTGCGCTCGGGGAACCGCTCGGCGAAGGGCGCCAGGCCCGTGGGGTGCAGCATCGCCGCGGTGATCGCGACCACGTCGGACCGCTCGCCGCCGACGGCCACCAGCTCGTCGGAGAAGGCCGACGTCCAGTCCCGCCCGGCCGAGACCGAGCTGACGCCGCTGTCGGGGTCGAAGACGCCGGTGGCGTGCCAGGCGTCGATCTGGTCGCTCTCCGCGGGGGCGTAGCCGAAGCCCTTCGTCGTCACCGCGTGCACGATCACCGGGCCGCCGAACGCACGCGCCCGGCGCAGCGCGGACTCCATGCCCGCGACGTCGTGGCCGTCGACCGGGCCGACGTACTTCATCCCCAGGTCCTCGAACATGCCCTGCGGGCTGAGGACGTCCTTGAGGCCCTTCTTGATCGCGTGCAGCGCGTCGTAGAGCGTGGTGCCGACGACGGGGGCCCGGTGCAGGGTCTGCCGGACGGCGTCCAGGGCCTGCTCGTAGCCCGGCCGCAGCCGCAGCGTGGCCAGCGCGTCGGCGACCCCGCCGATCGTCGGGGAGTACGAGCGGCCGTTGTCGTTGACCACGATGACGACCGGGCGGTCCTGGGCCGCGGCGATGTTGTTCAGCGCCTCCCAGGCCATCCCGCCGGTGAGCGCGCCGTCGCCGATGACCGCCACGACCGGCCGGACGTCGCCGCGGACGGCGAAGGCCTTGGCCAGCCCGTCGGCGTAGGACAGCGCGGTGGAGGCGTGGCTGTTCTCGACCCAGTCGTGCTCGCTCTCGGCGCGCGCCGGGTAGCCGGACAGACCCCCGCGTTGGCGCAGCTGCTCGAAGCCGGCCAGCCGGCCGGTGAGCAGCTTGTGCACGTAGGACTGGTGACCGGTGTCGAAGACGACGGGCTCACGGGGTGAGTCGAACACCCGGTGGACCGCGATGGTCAGCTCGACGGTGCCCAGGTTCGGGCCGAGGTGCCCGCCGGTCCGGGCGACGCTGGTGACCAGGGCGTCGCGGATCTCCGCGGCCAGCACCGGGAGCTGCTCGGGCGCCAGCGCCCGCAGGTCGGCGGGGCCGGTCAGGGATCGGAGCAACGACACGACGGGACAGCGTCCTCTCGAGGGGCGTCAGGGACCCCGATGGTAGTCGTGGGCCCCGCTGGGGAGGGTCAGAGCCTGGGCACCCAGCGCTCCCCGCGCAGCGCACCGCCCACCAGGTCCACGGCCCGGGCGGCCGCGGCCAGCCGGGCACCTTCCCGCTCGTAGGCGGACACGGCGGCCTCCATGGCCTCCGGCGGCAACTGGTCGGCCAGCTCGACGCGCACCGTGCGCCAGCCCGCCCGGGCCGCCTCCAGGCCGGCGGACACGTGGTCGCCGGCGAACCGGGCCAGCAGCACCGGGTAACGGCGGAGCACCTCGTGCGAGCGGTACTCCGGGGGCACCAGGTCGTACAGCCAGGCGATCGCGGTCCGCTCCCAGTCCGGCACGCCGGGCGGGCGGACCTCCGCGGGCCAGCCCGGGGGTGCGGTGCCGTCGCGTCCCTGGGCTGCCCACGCGGACGGAGAGCGGTCGACGGGGGGCACGCCCCCGAGTGTGCCCCGGGGGTCCGACGGTCTCAGCCCGCGAGCAGCGCCGCCCGGATCGCGGTGCCGATCACCCGGGCGGCGGCGATGGTGGGGTGCACGCCGTCGTCGCTGTCCCCCGGCAGCCACCCGCCGTCGCTGCCCCGCACCCCGGTCATCGGGTCCACGAACTGCCAGCCCTCCCGGTCGGCGAGGCCGGCGAGCTCGCTGTTGAGCGCCGCGACGTCGTCCTCGTGGCCGTCCTCCGGCGGGATCGTGGACAGCACCACCCGGGCGACGTCGGCGACCGCGACAGTGTCGGTGAGCTGCTGCAGCACCTGCACGGTGGGCACGTCCAGGTCGACGTCGTTGCTGCCGGCCATCAGCACCAGCACGTCGGCGTCGGCGCTCATCGGCTGCACCCCGTCGAGCACGTCCTCGGTGGTGGCCCCACCGTGCGCCCAGCCGCCCGACACGTCCACACCGTCCCCCTCGGCCCAACGGGCCCAGGAGCCGTCACCAATCAGCCCGCCGTCGAAGTCCGGGCTGTCGGCCTCGGTGATCGAGTCGCCCACCGCGACGACCCGCAGCACGGCCGAGGACGTCGGCACCGTGCGGGGCCCGCTGTCCGGGGCGGCACAACCGGTGAGCACCACGACACACAGCACCAGCACCCCCGACCTCACCGGGCACCCACCGGGACGCGCGGCTCCGCGGCCGCCCCGGGCGGGGTCGGCGGGGACGGCGAAGACGGCGGGGGCGGCGAGGACGGCGGCGGCCCCGGTCGCACGGGGTGCGTTCGTCGTCCGGCCAGCAGCGCCCGGGCCAGCCGCAGTGCCTGGCCCGGGCCCAGGTGCGGCAGGTAGGCCCCGGACACCGCCCGGGCGATCCGGGGCAGGTCGGTGGTCCCGGGGTAGACCAGCCACAGCGGCCGGTGCCGCGGCTGGAACTTGGCCTTGAACGCCAGCAGCGAGCGGAACCCGTAGACCGGCTCCATCCAGCGCCCGGTGGCGGCCAGCAACCGGGCCAGCCCGGCCGCCTCGGCCGAACCGCCGGGCAGCGCCAGCGGGGCGCCGGACAGGCTGACGAACTCCGCGCCCTCGTCCTGGAAGGCCAGTGCCGCGGTGCCGACCAGGAACTCCATGGTCCCCGGCGGGCAGCCCGGGCTCCGCCGCATGAGGTCCAGCGTCCACCCGACGGGCACGCCGTCCCGGTGCGCCGGCAGCCAGCTGGTCACCCCGTGCACCCGGCCGTGCTGATCGACCGCGACGAGGCAGCGGACGGCGGGGTCGGCCAGCTCGTCGAGGCCGCCCAGGGTGAACCCCATCTCGGGCAGGCCCTTACCGGCCAACCACTCCTCCGACGAGCGGGCCAGCTCCTCGCGCAGCGTCAGCGGCGCGTCCGCCCAGGTGGTCCAGCGCGCCTCGACGCCGTCCCGGGCCGCGCGGTTGACCGCCGTCCGGACGTCCTGCCAGCGCTTGCCGACGAAGGCCAGGTCGCCCAGCGGCAGCCAGGTCTCGGCCGCCACCTGGACCCGGTGCGCACCGGGCAGGGCGCGCTCCACGGCATCGGCGCCCTCGTCGCCGACGGAGTACCAGCACGGCGTCCAGCCCCGGGAGGTGCACCAGGAGGTGAACCCCTCCACGGCCGCCGCCCGCGCGTCGGCCGGACCGACCGGGTCCCCGGTGGTGAGCGCGACCCCGCCGAGCACCCGGAAGGCCACGACCGCCCGGCCGTCGGGGGTGAACCACCAGCGGTTGCCGACCCAGGTGGTCATGAACGACAGCGGTCCCTCGCCGTGCGCGTCGACCAGCGCCCGCGCCCGGACGGCGTCCCCGCTGGGCACGGCGGGCCGGACGACGGCCCAGGCGGCCCCCAGCAACACGGCCCAGCAGGCCACCCCGGTCCACCCGGCCAGCACCCGGGCCGGCCCGTGCAGCGGCATCAGCCGGGGTGCGACCTCGCCCAGCCAGCCGGGGGGCAGCATCCGGGCCGGCAGGTCGACCAGCAGCCGGGCGACCCCGGGCGGGCGGGTCCACTCCCCCGCGAGCAGGGTGCCCGCGGCCAGGTAGGCCCCGACCACCACGGCCAGCCCGGTGCCGGCCAGCACCGCCCACCGACGTGCGGCGCCCGGGGCGGCCGGGACGGCGAACCGCAGCCGAGTCGCCAGCAGCAGGACCAGCACCGCACCGGGGGCGACCACCGGTGCCCAGAGCGAGAGGGTCGGCAGGGTCGCCCGGGCCACGCCGAGCGCGCCGAGGGCCTCGGCCGGGTGCCGCAGGACCCCGACCACGACGACGGCACCCACCACGGTCAGCACCCCGGTGAGCAGCACGGCCCCGGTCCAGGCGGCCCGACGGCCCCGCCGCAGGCCCTCGGCCAGGACGAGCTGGACCACCACCGGCAGCACCGACAGCAGCGCCGGCCCGGCGCCGTCCAGCCGGCTCCGGGCCAGCAGCACCCGGCAGTCCTCCGGGTCACCGACGCGGCACACCTCGCGCAGCACCCCCGGCGCGGGACGCGCCGACACGAACAGGTGCGACACCACCGCCCACGGGCCCTCGGGGGTGCGGGACAGGGCCGCGACCAGCGGACCCACGGCGGCGGCCGCGACGATGAGCGCCACCAGTGCCCGCGACTCCCGCCGGCTGACCCGGGCGCCGCCCAGGGCCGGCCCGCGCCGCCGGGCGAGCGCGGCGCCGACACCCAACCCGAGCAGGAAGCCGGTCAACCGGTGCACGTCACCGGCGGTGCCGGAATAGAGGACCAGACCGGTGAGACCCACGGACAGCCCGAGCCGCAGCCGTCGTCGGGGCAGCGGTGAGGCCCCGGCGGATGCCGCGGCAGCCGCGACCAGCACCCCGGGCAGCGGCCCGGCGACGACCGCGGTGGACAGCAGCAGGCCCCAGCGGTCGCCCAGGGCGGCGAGCAACGCCACCACCCCGGACCCCAGCACGCCGGCCGCCACCTGACCGGCGACGACGGCGGTCGCCGTCCGGCGGGTACCCCAGCGGTGCTCGGTGCGTCCGAGCAGCCCGGCCGTGAGGACAGCGGTGGCCGGCGCCGACCAGCCCGGTGCCACGGCGACCGCCGAGGTCAGCAGGGTCCACCAGTGCCCGGAGGCCAGCGGTCGGACGCCGGTGCCCGGGACCAGCGGCCCCAGCGCCGTCGTGACCGCCAGCGTCAGCACCAGCCCGGCGGTGAACGGCACCCGGCGCAGCACCGCGACCGGACCGCGCACCCAGCTCGGCCGCAGCGGCCCGCGGGTCACGAGGGCAGCCCGACGTGCTGGGTCAGCCAGGGCAGCGCGCCGGTGAGGGCCGGACCCCGGACGTCCCAGGAGTGCCCGCCCGGCAGCTCGGCCGCGGCGTCCGCACCGAAGGCCGCCTGGGCGGTCTCGGCGTCGCTGCCCAGGGTGGGCGCCCGCTGGCCGGAGGCGTCGACGGACGTCGGCCACACCGTCGGGTGCGCGACGGCCAGCTGCAGGGCGCAGGTGCCGCCGTAGGAGAACCCGCCCACCGCCCAGTGCGCGTGGTCCGGGTCGACCTGCAGGTGCGCGGAGATCCAGGCCGGCACGTCCACGGACAGGTAGCCGTCGGCCTGGCCGAGCAGGCTGTCCAGGCACAGCGGGTTCGCGACCTCGCCGCCCAGGCCGTCGGGCATCACGACGACCGGGGCCAGTCCGTGGTGGGTCTCGGCCCAGTCGTCCAGCCGCTGGGCCGGCTGCCCGCCGTCGACCCGGTCCCGCGGGCTGCCCGGCTGCCCGCCCAGCAGCACCACGACCGGCAGCAGCGGCCGGTCGGCGGTCAGGTAGGCCGGTGGCACGTAGACCCAGGCCGCGCGGGCCGGGAACCCCGACCTGGTGGCCGGGATCGCGACCTGAGTGACGGCGAGCAGCCCCAGGCCCACCCACAGCGACACCACCCAGGGCAGCCCGTCCGGGAACGGCTTGGTCACCAGCAGCACCACCCAGGCCGCGCCCAGCAGCACGCCGGCGGCCAGGACGGCGACCGGGACCGCGCGGGTCGCCCACCGGCGGTCCCGACGGCCCAGCAGCAGCACCATCAGGCCCGCGAGAGCGGCGCCGAGGAGGCCCGCGTAGACCGGTCCGTCGACCAGCGGGAGGCCGGTGAACCAGCGCCAGGCGTGCTCGACCACCGGTGGCCTCCTCGGGACGGGCCGCCGGCACGGGGCCGGGCCGACCGGGCACCCTGCCTGGCCGGGAGGCACGTTCCACCGGGGCGCTGTGGGGCCGCTGTCGCTTTCCGGGGAAGTCCCTGCCCACGCCCTCGACGGCGGCTGCACAGCCTGCGGCCAGCCACCCGTCAGCCAGCGGGCCCAGGGTGCACGGTCGTGACCACCCTGGACGTCGCCCCGTCGTCGCAGCCCGTGGCCGAGCTCGGCAGGCGGCGCCGTCCCCGGCCGGACCAGGTCGCGATGGGCCTGCTGCTGGCCGCCACTACGACGCTGTACACGGTGCTGCTGCCCCGTTCGGGGTGGGGCAACCCGTTCTACGCAGGGGCCGCGCAGGCCGGGGCGAGCAACTGGTCGGCGTGGTTCTTCGGCGCCTCGGACGCGCCTGGCTCGATCACCGTGGACAAGCCGCCTGCGGCGCTGTGGGTGACGGGCCTGTCGGTGCGGCTCTTCGGGCTGTCCAGCTGGTCGCTGCTGGTGCCCCAGGCGCTGATGGGCGTGCTGGCGGTGGCAGTGCTGGCCGCGACCGTGCGCCGGGTGCTCGGCCCCTGGCCGGGCCTGGTGGCCGGGCTGCTGCTCGCGCTGACCCCGGTCGCGACGCTGATGTTCCGCTACGACAACCCCGACGCCCTACTGACGCTGCTGCTCGTGCTGGCCGGCTGGGCGGTCACCCGGGCCGTGGAGGACGGCCGGACCCGGTGGCTGCTGCTGGCCGGAGCGCTGCTCGGACTGGCCTTCCTGACCAAGTCGCTGCAGGCGTTCCTGGTGCTCCCCGGTCTGGGCCTGGCGTACCTGGTCGCCGGACCGCCCCGGCTGCGCCGCCGGCTGGGCCAGCTGGTGCTGGCCGGGGTGGCCGTGGTGGTCGGTGCCGGGTGGTGGGTCGCCGCTGTCGCGCTGGTGCCCCGGGCCGACCGGCCCTGGGTCGGCGGCACGACGGACGACGACCCGCTCAGCCTGGCGCTGGGCTACAACGGGCTGGGCCGGTTGGACGGCCAGGAAGCCACCGGCGGCGGCGTGAGCCGGCACCACGGCTCCTCGGTCTGGCGGCTGATCGCGGCCGGCGGTGATCAGGCCGGCTGGCTGATCCCGGTGGCGGCACTGGCCCTGGTTGTCGGCCTGGTCGTGGTCGGCCGCGCAGCCCGCACCGACCGGACCCGCGCCGCGCTCCTGCTGTGGGGCGGCTGGCTGGGGGTCACCGGGCTGGTGCTGAGCACCATGCGGGGCATCGAGCACAGCTACTACGCGGTGCAGCTGGCCCCGGCCCTGGCGGCGCTCACCGCGATCGGCGGCACGCTGCTGTGGCGCCGGGCCGGGCGGCCCGCCCGCGCAGCGCTGCCCGCCCGGGCCGCCCTCGTCGCCGGCGTCGTCGTCGGCGTGGCGACGGCGGTCCAGGAGATCCGCACACACCTGCTGCACCCGTCCGCGGTCCTCGTGCTGGCCCTGGTGCTGGGCGTCGTCGGGGTGACCGCCGTCGCGGGGCTGGCCCGGCGCCGGCGGTGGGCCGCGGGCGTCGCCGTCGCAGCCCTCTGCGTCGGCCCGCTGGCCTGGTCGGTGGCCACCGCGGCCACCCCGCACTCGGGCACCAACGTGACCGCCACCCCGCCCCCGGTGACCGCGGCGGGCTGGCGGGCCTCGGCTCGGGAGGAGTCGGGGATCAGCCAGGCCGCCCTCCGGCTGATCGGCACCGGCGACGCCGGCTACGCGTGGGCAGCGGCGACCACCGGGCACCACGGCGCCGACATCCAGCTGGCCACCGGTCTCCCGGTGATGGACATCGGTGGCTTCGCCGGCACCGACCCCTCACCCACGATGCAGCAGTTCGTCGCCGACGTCACGGCCCACCGGGTGCACTGGTACGTCGGCGGGGTCTCCGGCGGGGAGGACGCCGTCCGGATCCGGATGTGGGTGCAGGCGCACGCCGTCCTGGTGCCGGCCGGGTCGACGGTGCTCTACGACCTGTCGGGGCTCGCCGGCTCCTGAGCGGGCACCAGCAGCGCCACGCACTCGACGTGGGCGGTCATCGGGAAGGCGTCGAACGCGCGCAGCCCGGAGACCGTCCAGCCGGCCTCGACGAACACGGCGACGTCGCGGGCCAGCGACGCCGGGTCGCAGGCCACGTAGACGACGGCCCGCGCCCCGCTGTCGGCCAGCACCGCGCTGACCTCCCTGCCGGCCCCGGACCGCGGCGGGTCCAGCACGACGACGTCGGGCGGTCCGTCCAGCTCGGCGAGCAGCCCGGTGAGGCCCTCGGCGTCCACCGCACCCTGCCAGACCTCGGCCTGCGGCAGGTCCGAGAGGTTGTCCGCGGCGGCCGCGCAGGCACCGGCGTCGAACTCCACGCACACGACCTGGCCCTGGGTCCCGACCCCGGGCGCCAGCGAGCCGCCGAAGAGCCCGGCGCCGGCGTAGAGGTCCAACACCCGCTCCCCCGGTCGGACGGCGGCGTACCCGGCCACCGCGCCCACCAGCGCGTCGGCCGCGGCCGGGTGCACCTGCCAGAAGCCGGTGCCCTCGACCTGCCAGTCCCGGTGCCAGGCCCGGCGCTCGGCCCGCCGGTCGTCCGGGGCGGCACCGTCGGGGCGGACCACCCGGGTTGACTGGGCGTGCCCGCGCCGGTCCAGCCGGGTCGTGGTCACCCCGCCGACGGAGTCCACCGCGACGTCGACGGCGCCGGCGCCGTCCCAGGTGCGGCCCAGCACGGCGTCCACCGCGCGGCGCACGGTGATCGGGCAGTCCTCCAGCACGACGACGTCGCGCGAGCGGTGCGGCCGCAGGCCCGGGCGGCCGGACCTGTCGACGGCGAACCGCGCCCGGGACCGCCACCGCAGCGCACCGCCGGGCAGCTCCTCGACGTCCAGCGACACGTCCATCCCGGCCAGCCGGGCGAACTGCTCGGTGACGACGTCGCCCTTGAGCCGGCGCTGGGCCTCCGGGGCCACGTGCTGCCAGTCGCAGCCGCCGCAGCGTCCGGGCCCGGACGCCGGGCAGGGCCGCTCGACCCGGTCCGGCGAGGCGTCCAGCACCTCGACGGCGTCCGCCCGGCAGTAGCCGGGGTGCCGGTCCTCGGTGACGGCGACGACGACCCGCTCGCCGGGCAGCGCGTGCCGGACGAACACGACCCGGCCCTCGTGCCGGGCCACGCAGTGCCCGCCGTGGGCGACCGGCCCGACGGTGACCTCGAACCGCTCACCCAGCCAGTCCTGCTCACGCACGAGGCGGCTCGTCCGGGTCGTCGACGTACCCCCGACGCAGGTCACCGGGCGCGGGGCCGGCGTTGCGCAGCAGGGCCTCCTCGCGATCGCGGGAGCCCTCCAGCTGCCACGGCACGGTGGTGATCATGACGCCGGGCTGGAACTGCAGCCGGGAGCGCAGCCGCAGCGCGCTCTGGTTGTGCAGCACGTTCTCCCACCAGTGCCCGACCACGTACTGCGGCACGAAGACGACGACGAGCTCGCGCGGGCTGTCCCGGCGGATCGCCTTGACGTAGTCGACGACCGGCCGGGTGATCTCCCGGTAGGGCGAGTCCAGCACGGTCAGCGCGAGCGGGATGTCGTAGCGCTCCCAGTCGGCCTGCAGCGCCCGGGTCTCGCTCTCGTCGACGTTCACCGTCAGTGCGGTCAGCTCGTCGGGCCGGGTGGCCCGGGCGAACGCCAGCGCGCGCAGGGTCGGCTTGTGCACCTTGGAGACCAGCACCACGGCGTGCACCTTCGACGGCAGTGTCCGGGAGTCCCCGCTGGGCACCATCTGCTCGGCGACATCGGCGTAGTGCCGGTTGATCTGGCGCATCAGCAGGTAGATGAACGGCATCGCGACGATGACGATCCAGGCACCGCGGGTGAACTTGGTGATCACGATGATCACCAGCACGACCGTGGTGATCGTCCCGCCGAGGGTGTTGATGACCTGCGCGCGGCGCATCCGGGCGCGCTCGGCACCCTCGGTCGTCTTCATCTCCCGGTTCCAGTGCCGGACCATGCCCCACTGGCCGATCGAGAAGCTGGTGAACACCCCGACGATGTAGAGCTGGATCAGCCGGGTCGAGTCGGCCTGGAAGGCCACGATCATCACGATGGCGAACCCGGACAGCAGCAGGATGCCGTTGCTGTAGACCAGCTTGTCCCCGCGGGTGTGCAGCTGCTTGGGCATGTACCGGTCCTGGGCCAGCACCGAGCCCAGCAGCGGGAAGCCGTTGAAGGCGGTGTTGGCGGCCAGGACGAGCACCAGGGCCGTGGTGGCCTGGATGTAGAAGAACCCGATTGAGCCGTCCCCGCCGAACACCGCACTGGCAACCTGGGCGATGACAGTCCGCTGGGGCGCGGTCTCGCAGCTCGCGAAGCCCTCGAGATCGCAGGGGAACTCGGCGTACTTGACCCCGGCGAACAGCGCCAGCGCGGTGACGCCGGCGAACATGGCCGCGGCGATCCCGCCCATCAGCGCGAGCGTGGTGGCCGCGTTCTTCGATTTCGGCGGCCGGAAGGCCGGCACGCCGTTGGCGATCGCCTCGACGCCGGTCAGCGCGGTGCAGCCCGAGGCGAAGGCGCGCAGCGCGAAGAAGACCAGCGCGACGCCGGTCAGGTTCGAGTACTCGGGCTCGGGGGTGATCGTGTACGCCGCGCTCTCCGCGACCAAGGAGGAGGTGGAGAAATACTTGATGAAGCCGGTCACGACCATGACCAGGATGCCGGCCACGAACAGGTACGTGGGGACGGCGAAGCTCTTGCCCGACTCCCGCAGTCCGCGCAGGTTCGCGGCGGCCAGGAACGACACCAGGCCGACCGCGATCAGCACCCGGTGATCGGCGAGGCCAGGGAACGCGGAGATG
This sequence comes from Mycobacteriales bacterium, assembly GCA_038233915.1. Lineage (GTDB taxonomy): Bacteria > Actinomycetota > Actinomycetes > Mycobacteriales > Geodermatophilaceae > Klenkia. The sequence continues at coordinate 12,054 of JBBSVA010000077.1, forward strand.
ATGTTGTCGGTGCCGGAGCTGACCGACACGGCCACGGTCATCACGTAGTCGGTCAACAGCGCGCTGGCGACGACGAGCGAGGCGAACCGACCGTGGTTCTTGGCCGCCACCTCGTAGTCACCGCCGCCGGAGGGGTAGGCGTGCACCACCTGGCGGTAGGACAGCACCACCACGACCAGGAGCAGCACGACCGCGACGGCGAGCCACGGGGCCAGGAACAGGTACGCCGTCCCGGCCAGCGTGAGCACGATGAGGATCTCCTGGGTGGCATAGGCCACGGAGGAGAGCGGGTCGCTGGCGAAGATCGGCAGCGCCAGGTGTTTGGGCAGCAGGGACTCCCCGACCCGGTCGCTGCGCACAGGGCGACCGAGGACGAGACGTTTGGGGAGTTGTCCGAGGTCGGACAGCGAAGGCACGGCGAGGATGGTACGTAGCCGTACCTGTGCGGGCCGCGGAGGAGACCGCGGGTGCACCACGCAGCCGGTGTACGTTCGCGCGCTGTACGCCTCGGCGGTCCACGCCGGGGCGCGAGACCCGCGGGAGTACCTCAGTGCACGTGGTCGTCATGGGGTGCGGCCGGGTCGGTTCGGCCATCGCCCGCCGCCTGGAGGAGATCGGCCACAGCGTGGCCGTCATCGACCAGAACGCCGAGGCCTTCCGCCGGCTGGGCCCGGAGTTCAACGGCCGCCAGGTCACCGGTCTCGGCTTCGACCGGCAGACCCTGCTGGACGCCGGCATCGACTCGGCCGGGGCCTTCGCTGCGGTCAGCAGCGGCGACAACTCCAACATCATCAGCGCCCGGGTCGCCCGGGAGACCTTCGGCGTCGAGCACGTCGTGGCCCGGATCTACGACTCCAAGCGGGCCGAGGTCTACGAGCGGATGGGCATCCCCAGCGTCGCCACCGTGCCCTGGACGGTCAGCCGGCTGATGCGCGAGCTGCTCAGCGTCAAGGTCACCGAGATCTGGCGCGAGCCCACCGGCCGGGTGCTGCTCATGCGGATCACCGTCACCGACGGCTGGGTGGGCCGTCCGCTCACCGAGCTGGAGAAGGCCTCCGGAGCCCGGGCCGCGTGGGTGGTCCGGTTCGGCGAGGCCATGCTGCCGAAGTCCTCCACCGTGCTGCAGACCGGCGACCACATCGTCGTCGCTGCCACCGACGACCTCGTCTCCGCCGTGCACGACGTCGTGGGCAACGCCCCCGCAGGAGGGAACCACTGATGCGGGTCGCCATCGTGGGGGCCGGCGCCGTCGGCCGCTCCATCGCCGGGGAGCTGCTCGGCAACGGGCACGCCGTCATGCTGATCGAGAAGAACGGCGCCAAGGTGCAGGCCCGGTCGGTGCCGGGCGCCGAGTGGGTGCAGGCCGACGCCTGCGAGGTCAGTGCCCTCGAGGAGGCCCAGCTGGCCACCTGCGATGTGGTCATCGCCGCCACCGGCGACGACAAGGCCAACCTGGTCGTCTCGTTGCTGGCCAAGACCGAGTTCGCGGTCAACCGGGTCGTCGCCCGGGTCAAGGACCCGCGCAACGAGTGGCTCTACACCGAGGCCTGGGGCGTCGACGTCGCCGTCTCCACCCCGCGGGTGCTCGCCGCCCTCGTCGAGGAGGCGGTGACGGTGGGCGACGTCGTGCGGCTGATGAGCTTCCGCAAGGGCGCCGCGAACCTGGCCGAGATCACGCTGGCCGAGGACACCCCGTGGGTGGGCCGGCCACTGCGCGACGTGCCGCTGCCCCGGGAGACGGTGCTGACCGCGATCCTGCGCGGCGACCGGGTGATCACACCCAGCCCCGACGAGCCGCTGGAGGCCGGGGACGAGCTGCTGTTCATCATGCACGGGGACGTCGAGGAGGAGCTCCAGCAGGTGCTCGGCGCCCGCTGAGCGTCCTCAGCCGGCCGGGGTCTCCCCCGGTGCCCCGTGCGGGCCCGTCGCGATGTCGGCGGGCCCGCGGTGCCGGTGCAGCCGGGCGACCGCCCACAGCGTGACGACCAACGCGATGCCGGTGACCGGCAGCCCCAGCACCAGGGACGCCGTGCCGAGCAGCTCGACCTCGTTGCGCAGGTACAGCACGCCCTGCACGGCGAACCGCACGAGGAACGTCGCGGCCCACAGCAGCGTCAGCCAGGTGTAGACCCGGACCATCCGCCGGTCGGTGCGCCAGTGCCGCTCGGCCACTGCGTCGGGCTCCCGCTCGCCGTCGGCCTTGGCACCCTGCTCGGCGGCCTTCTTCCGCACCCCCCCGCGGAGGCTGCCGCGGACCGAGTGGGTGGCCAACTGGCCCAGGTGGCTGGGCGCCAGGAACTCCGCAGCCACCCCGACCAGCGGCCAACGGACGACCACCGAGCCGAGCAGCACCACCCCGATGGCGGCGTTGCGCAGCAACCCGAGGACGAAGAAGTCGCGGGCCTCGCCGGACTGCCGGGCGATGAAGACGGCGATGGCCACGCCGATCAGCCCGCTGAACGCCTGCTGCACGCTCTCCCGGCGCACCAGGCGCAGGCCGAAGACCAGCACGGCGGCGACCCCGGCCGCCCAGATCCCGGCGGTCAGCCCGCCGAAGCCGTTGGCGACGACGAAGGCGATGGTGGGCAGGGAGACGTCGACCATCCCGCGCCACCCGCCGAGCTGGTCCAGGACCAGGTGACGGTCGACCGCCAGCGACTTCCTGCCGCTGGGGGAGGTCACCCGACGCCCAGCTCGTACCAGGGGTTGTAGATGACCTTGCGACCCTCGAAGGAGGCGAACCGGCCGCGGGCGGTGAGCGTCCGGCCCGGCTCGATGCCGGGGATCCGGCGTCGGCCCAGCCACACCAGGGTCACCGAGCCCGAGCCGTCGAACAGCTCGGCCTCCAGCGTCGGCACGGTCTCCCTCGGGGTGTAGACGACGGACTTCAGCCGGCCGGTCACCGCGACCACCTTGCCCTTCTGGCAGGTGCTCACCGGCTCGCAGCCCGAGCTGGCCACGTCGGACTGCAGCCCCTGGGCGTCGATGGTCTGGTCGTCCGCCGTCAGCTTGTTCAGCTTCCGGGAGAGCCAGCTCCCCGTACGGGTCTCGGTCACGGGACCAGCGTAGACAGCTGCGGGCCACCCGTGCGGTGTCTGTCCAGCCACGTCCGGGCGACGTCCCAGCCGGTGCCACCGACGTCGATGACGCCCATGTGGTCCCCGGGCACCACGACCACCTCGGTGGTCGGGTCCTGGGCGGCGTACCGCTCGCTCTGCTCCGGGACGACCGTGGTGTCCGAGGCCCCGTGTACGCACAGCACCGCGGCCCCCGTGGGGGTCAGCCGGGTGGGGCTCGCGGTCGCGTACCGGTCCGGGAGCTGCGCCGGGGTGCCGCCGAGCAGGTCGACGACCGCGCCGTCGCCCATGCCCTGGGCTGCGGCCCGCTCCAGGTCCAGCACCCCGGCCTGCAGCACGGCGGCGGTCACCCTGCTGCGGGGAGCGGCCCCGGGGGCGTCTGCGGGCAGCAGGTGCCGCCCGGCTGCCCAACCGGCCAGGTGCCCGCCGGCGGAGTGCCCGACGACGGCCAGCACCGAGAGGTCCAGCGGCCCCGGCAGATCCGGCAGCAGGTCCAGCGCCGCGGCGACGTCGTCCAGGGTCTGCGGCCAGCCGCCGCCGCTGCCCACCCGGCGGTACTCCACGGCGACCGCGGCCCAGCCGCGGGTGGCGAGGTCGGCGGCCAGCGGGCGGGCCAGCTCGATGCCGTACCGGGCCCGCCAGAATCCGCCGTGCAGCACGACGACCACCGGCGCCGGGCCGGCGGTCTCGGGCAGCGTCAGCTCGAGGACCTGCTGCGGGTCGGGTCCGTAGGCGTGCGTCGTCGTGGTGGTCACCGGGTCACGCGGTGGGCAGCTGCCCGCCGGTGGGCGGGGTGCCGCCGGCGGCCTCGGCGGCCGCCTGCTGCCGGGCGACCTGCTCGGCGGCCTGCGGCGGCAGGGTCATCGGCAGCTGCTCGCGTACCGGCATGGGGTCGGTCCCGCGGACGACGACGATGCCGCGGAACGCCGCCTCCAGCGCGGCCCCGGCCTCCGCGCTCTCGGCCGCGGCGCCGCTGATCATCCCGCGCAGGAACCAGCGCGGGCCGTCCACGCCGATGAACCGGGTGGC
>JBBSVA010000078.1:0-15927 GCA_038233915.1 Mycobacteriales bacterium
CCGCCCCCGGCGACCACCCGGGCGGCGGGCGCTCGGCGCGTCCCGGACCGACCCGCGCGAGGGTCGGGGGGCGTCCCCCCACCCGGCGGACCCCGTGTCCGCGTCGGGGGGTGGCCCGGGCCACCCCCAGGCTGTGGTGCCGGACACTATTCGTAGGTTTATGCCGCTTTCGAGTGAATATCCTTAGATCAACAGCCGAGATGACCTGCGTTCCGTTGGAATAGACGGACGCTCGCCTGCTTTACTACAGATGTAACAACCCACCAGCAAGCACGGAAGAGGGACACACCATGAGCAGCGTGACCAGCACCTGGCGTCAGCGTCGTCAGGCGTCGCGGACCCGTCGGGCACTGGACCAGGCGCTCGCCCGCAGCAGCAGCCCCGCGATGCGGGACGACCTGCTGACCTTGGCGAACAGCAGCCAGTTCAACGCCGTCATCCGCTGACGGCGTCGCCCCACGTGGGCGACCCAGCCATCGACCCCGACTCCTCCGTGGAGTGCGGGGTCGTTCGCTGTCCAGGCACGGTTCCGCTGCGCTGCCGCCCGCCGGAGCCGAGGCAGGGGATCCCCTGGGTACCGGGTGGCGGCGTCCCGCTCGGGAGGGGCTCCCCTGCCTGTCGGGGAGGGGAGCGCGTCAGGCCACGGTGAGCTTCGCCCGCAGGACCGCCTGCTCCTCGGGGCCGAAGCCGTGTGCGCCCAGCCAGCCCAGCGGGCCGCCGTCCCGCTCGTCGAGCAGGTCCAACACCCGGCGCATCGTGTCGGCCTGCGGCGTGTGGCTGGCGACGTCGCGCCGTGCCATGTCCTCGGCGTAGGTCGACCGGGCGGCCAGCTTGTCCACGACGCCCTGGATCCGTTCGGCGGTCAGCGCGTAGTCGGCGATCACCGCCTCCCGCTCGACCCCGGCGACCGAGAGCGCCAGCGCGCAGACGACACCGGTGCGGTCCTTGCCGGCGGCGCAGTGCACGACCGCGGCGCCGGGGGCTGCGGTGACCGCACGCAGTGCACCCACGACGTTGTCCGCGCCGTGGGACAGGTAGCCCAGGTACGACTGCACGGCCGGTGTCTCGCCCTCGTCGCCGGAGGCCACCGCGCGCGGCAGCAGCGTCTCCACCCAGCCGGTGGGCAGGGCGACGTCGGCGTGCGGGTCCTCGGCAGCGAAGACGTCGGTGTACTCGCCGGCTTCGGGGATCAACGTGAAGTGCGCGTGGGTGGCGGTGTCGACGTCGCGCAGCGGTCCGCGGCCCTCCATCCGGACCTCGGCGCTGGTCCGCAGGTCGACGATGTCGGTGACTCCGAGCTCGTGCACCAGCGCGGCGACGTCGTCGTCGGTGAGTTCCTGCAGGTCGTCGCTGCGGAGTACCCGGCCGGGCACGGTGGTCCCACCGCCCACCAGCGGCAGGCCGCCCAGGTCTCGGGTGTTCGCAGTTCCCTGCAGGGGCAGCCAGCGGTCAGCGTCGGACACGCCGTCGAACCTAACCAGCGACCCCGGCGGTCGCGCAGCACCCCCGGTGGTGGCGCACGTGGTCGTGGGTCGGCAGGACCTCCGCCCAGCCGGCTCCTAGGCTGTCCCCGCCCCTGACCGGACACGACGGTGTGTCCCGGGGCCCCACCCGCGAGGAGGCCGCCGTGGCGACGAAGGACCTGGGCAGCGACCTCGACCCGGCCGGCATGCAGGCTCGGGTGGTCCGCAAGGTCGCTATCCGGCTCATCCCGTTCCTCGGCCTGGCCTACTTCCTCAACTACGTGGACCGGACCAACATCGGGTTCGCCAAGCTGACGATGAGCGCCGACCTCGGGTTGACCGAGACGATGTTCGGCCTGGCCAGTGGCCTGTTCTTCGTCGGGTACCTGCTCTTCGAGGTGCCCAGCAACATCGCCCTGCACCGCTTCGGTGCCCGCCGCTGGATCGCCCGCATCCTGGTCACCTGGGGTCTCGTCGCCGCCGCCATGGCCTTCGTCCCCAACGCGACGACGCTGTACATCGCGCGCATCCTGCTCGGCGTGGCCGAGGCGGGGTTCTTCCCCGGGATCATGCTGTACCTGACGTTCTGGTTCCCGCGGTCGGTCCGGGTGCGGCTGACCGGGCTGTTCATGATCGCGCTGCCGGCCTCCAGCGCCTTCGGGGCGCCCATCGCCGGGGCGATCCTGCAGTACTGCGACGGGTTGTTCGGCCTGGCCGGCTGGCGGGTCATGTTCCTGGTGCTCGGCCTGCCCGCGGTCTTCCTCGGCATCGCCGCCTGGTTCTACCTGACCGACCGGCCGAAGGACGCCGACTGGCTGGCTCCCGACGAGCGCCAGTGGCTCGACGACACCATGACCGCCGAGCAGCAGGCCACCCAGGCCGGCGGCAAACACCGGGTGCGGGATTCGCTCAGGGACCCCCGGGTGTGGGCGCTGGGTCTGGTCTACTTCGGCGTCACCTACGGGCTCTACGCGCTGAGCTTCTTCCTGCCGACCATCGTCGCCGGGTTCGCGGAGTCCTTCGACACCACCTTCTCCATCCTGGAGAACGGGCTCATCGTCGCCGTGCCCTTCGCGATCGCCGCCGTCGCGATGGTGTTCTGGTCCCGGCACTCCGATCGCACCGGTGAGCGGGTCTGGCACGTCGCGCTGCCGACCCTGCTGGGCGCGGTGAGCATCCCGGTGGCGCTCTACATGGAGTCCCCGCTGGCCACGATGGCCGTGATCACGGTGACCGCGATCGGGGTGTTCTGCGCCCTGCCGGTGTTCTGGTACCTGCCTTCGACCTTCCTGGCCGGCGCGGGGGCCGCGGCCGGCATCGCGCTGGTCAACACCCTGGGCAACAGCTCGGGATTCGGCGCGCCGTACATCACCGGGTTCCTGCTCGACGCGACCGGCAACTCGCGGGCCGGGCTGTGGGTGGTCGGCGTGATGATGCTGATCGCCGCGGGCACGGTCATCGCGCTGCGCGGCCGACTGCGTGCCGCGGACACCGACCGGGCGCCCCGCTGAGTCAGTCGCGTCCGCGTGGCACGACTGCCACGGCAACCAGCACCAGGGCCCAGACGCCGAGCGGGACGCCGGGCCAGAACACCCTGAGCTCGCCGTCCACGGCGCTCTGCACCGCCCACGTGCCGACCAGGACGACGACGCCGCCCAGCCACCAGCGCCACTCGTCCCACCACTCCTGGCGTTCGTGTCGGGCGGTGCTCGCCGGGTCGACGGCCAGGTCGGCGGTGAGCGCGGCCAGTTCCCGGGCCGAGGGGGTCGTCCGGGCGAGGTCGGTGCGCCGCTCGTACTCGTCGAGATCGAGCTCGCCGCTCCGCAAGGCCGAGCCGAGCCGGTCGAGGGAGTCGTCCCGGCGCTCGGTGGTGGGTCGCTGGTCGGTGGTCATGGCAAGGAGAATACAGTCGTATCCGTGACACGCCAGACCCAGTTCGCCGACGCTGTCCTCCGGCTCGTGGCGCAGGGCGGGCTGGAGGCGGTGAGCATCCGGACCGTTGCTGCTGAGGCAGGCTGGTCGGCCGGTGCGCTGCAGAAGGTCTTCGCCAGCAAGGACGAGCTGCTCGCTGCCGCCGTGCAGCGGATGACCGAGCAGGTGGGGGCCCGGATGGCCGGGCTGCCGGAGACCGGGGACCTGGCCGTCGACCTCGCCGCGCTGGTCCGCGAGACGCTGCCGCTGGACCCCGGGCGCCGGCAGGAGGCACTGGTCTGGACCGCGGTCGCCGGCCGCGCCGCCACTGTCGGCTGGATGGCCGACGTGCTCCGCGCCCAGGACGCCGAGGTGCTGGGCTGGCTGACCGCCACCGTCGCCGCGGCCCGCCCGGACGAGCCCGCGCCCGGGGCCGTCGCGGCGGCGGTCGTCGCGCTGGCCGACGGCTGGACCACCCGGCTGCTCTACGCCCCGGAGGCCGCCGACGGCGTGCTGGCCGCCCTGGACCGGGCCCTGGAGTTGCTGCTCGACACCCTGCACCCCTGACGAACCTCACGGGTCCGCCGTGCAGGAGGCCGCGGAGGTCAGGAGAGACGGCACCTGTGCCGGGTCCGACCGGGCAGCAACGTGGTGGGTGACCGAGAACGAGTCACCAGCAGGAGGACACGATGCAGCCCGCCACCGCACCACCGAGCACCCACACCGCAGCGCCCCCGGCGATCGAGGTCACCGACCTGCGTCGCAGCTACGGCGACTTCGAGGCCGTCCGCGGCATGTCCTTCGAGGTGCACCCCGGCGAGGTGCTGGCGCTGCTCGGCGTCAACGGCGCCGGCAAGACCTCGGCCCTGGAGGTGCTGGAGGGCCTGGCCCCGGCCTCGGGCGGCACCGTCCGCCTGCTGGGCCTGGACCCGGTGGCCGACCGGGCCCGGGTCCGGCCGCACCTGGGCGTGCTGCTGCAGTCCAGCGGGCTGCCCGGCGACCTGACCACGGTCGAGACGCTGCGCACCTGGGCCGGCACGCTCACCGCGCCCCGTCCGGTCGAGGAGGCGCTGGAGCAGGTCGGGCTGACCGGCCGGGCCGATGTCCGGGTCCGCAGCCTCTCCGGGGGCGAGCGGCGCCGGCTGGACCTGGCGCTGTCCCTGCTGGGCCGGCCCAGCGTCGTCGTCCTCGACGAACCCACCACCGGCCTGGACCCCGAGTCCCGCCGTCAGGTGTGGGGCCTGGTCCGTGGACTGGTGGACGACGGCGCCGCGGTGCTGCTGACCACGCACCACCTGGAGGAGGCCGAGGAGCTCGCCGACCGGGTCGCGGTCATGCGGGCCGGCCAGATCGTGCTGGCCGGCACCCAGGCCGAGATCGCCGAGACCCAGCCGGCGACCATCCGCTTCGCCCTCGACGACGACGTCCCGCAGCCCCCGGTCCCCGCCGGTGTGCGGGTCGGCGGCACCGGACGCCGGATCGAGTGGCAGACCTCGACGCTGCAGCCGGTGCTCGCCGAGCTGCTGGCCTGGGCCGCTGCCAACGGCGTCGTGCTGGGCACCCTGCTCGCCCGGGCCGGCTCGCTGGAGCAGGCCTTCCTCGCCGTCGCCGACGGCGCCCACCCGACCGTCACCCCGGAGGAGAACCGATGAACACCCTGACCGCCACCACGTCCGGCCCGTCCCGGCTCTCCCGGGTCTGGTCGCTGGCCGGGGCCGAGACCCGGCTGCTGGGCCGCAACCGCACCGCCGTCGTCAACTCGATCGTGCTGCCGCTGCTGCTGGTGGCCGCCATCCCGGTCCTCGGCGTCGGCGGGGGTGACGTGGCCTTCGGCCCGTCCCTGCTGGTCAGCGAGGTTGGCATCACGCTGGTCTTCCTGACCTACTACAACCTGGTCACCACCTACGTCGCTCGCCGTGAGGACCTGGTGCTGCAGCGGATGCGCACCGGTGAGCTGACCGGCACGGAGGTGCTCGCGGCCACCGCCGTGCCCACCGTGGTCATCACGATCGGCCAGCTCGTCGTCGTCGCGCTGGGGGTGACGCTGCTGGGGGAGTGGTCCGCACCGGCCGACGGCGTCCTGCCGCTGATCGCCGTCCTGGGCGGGGTCGTGCTGATGGTGCTGCTGGCCGCGGCGAGCACCAGCTTCACCCGCACCCCGGAGGCCGCGCAGATCACCACGCTGCCGATCGTGCTCGTCTCGACCGCGCTGTCCGGGCTCCTCTTCCCGCTCAGCGCGCTGCCCGACAGCCTGGCCTCCCTCGCCCGCTGGTTCCCGCTCTCCCCGATCGTCGAGCTGCTGCAGCTGGGCCTGGCCGGCCGGACCTGGCAGGGCCAGCCGGTCGGCGACGTGAGCGTCTGGACCTGGGCGGTCTTCCCGATGGTCCTGCTCACCGGCTGGATCGTGGTCGGTGCGATCGCCGCGCGGCGCGGGTTCCGGTGGGCCCCCCGCCGGTGAGGTCGGGCTCCCGGGGTGGTCGGTACGGCAGCATGAGCGCCGTGCCGACCGTCTCGCGCTGGTGGCGCACCCGCTCCGACCCGCAGCGGATCGGCCTCTACACCCGGTGGTCCTACTACTCGTCCCTGGTGCTGTTGCCCCCGCTGCTGCTCTTCGCGGTGGCGCCGGGCTGGTCCTCGGCCAGTGCCTGGCTGCCGATCGCGCTGCTGGTCGGCTCGCTGGCCACGGCGGCCGCCTGCGTGTGGGTCGCCCGGGCCGGCCTCGACGCGCGGACGGCGGGCGGTGCCGTCGACGGCCCGTCGCCGGCGCAGTGGGCGCTGGTGCTGGTGCCGTCCGTGCTCACCGCGGTCGTCGGGGTGGCCGCCGTGGTCGGCCCGGACGAGCCGTCGCCGTCGGCCCCGTGGGTGGTCGGACTGATCGGGGCCGAGGTCCTGCTGACGCTGTCGGTGACCTGGCCGATGAGCCGGCTCACCTGGGCGTCACTGGTCGGCGGGCTCGCGGCCGCGCTGGCCGCCGCGGTCGACGGCAACCCGTGGCAGGCCGTCGTCGGCATCTCGCTGTCGATCGTGATCGCGCTGGTGGCCTTCGCCGGGGCGTTCCGGTTCAGCGTCTGGATCCTCGACGTCGTCCAGGCCATGGAACGCAACCGGGGCGTGCAGCTCCAGCTGGCGGTCGCCGAGGAGCGGCTGCGCTTCGCCCGCGACCTGCACGACGTGATGGGCCGCAACCTCTCGGCGATCGCGGTGAAGAGCCAGCTCGCCGCCGAGCTCGCCCGCCGCGGCCGGGACGGTGCCGCCGAGGAGATGGACGGCGTCAGCGGGCTCGCGGAGTCCTCGCTGCGGGAGGTGCGCGAGGTGGTCCGCGGCTACCGGGCAACCGACCTCGCCTCCGAGCTGGCCGGCGCCCGCTCGGTGTTGCGGTCGGCCGGTGTCACCACCACGGTCACCGGTGCGGACGACGTCGCCGGGGTCCCGGTGCCCACCCAGGACCTGCTGGGCTGGGTGGTCCGGGAGGCCGTGACCAACGTGCTGCGGCACTCCTGCGCCGACCACTGCGTCATCGCGTTGACCCAGGACGGGGAAGGGACCACCTTGACGGTGCGCGACGACGGGGCCGGGGCGCCCGCTACCTGGGGCAACGGCCTCACCGGGCTGGCCGAGCGGCTGGCTGCCGGCGGTGGCCGGCTGGGTGCCGGTCCGGAGGGCGGCGGCTTCGTCGTCCGGGCCGTCGTCGGCGGTGCAGGGGTGCGGGCATGAGTATCCGCGTGCTGCTCGCCGACGACGAGAACCTCATCCGCTCGGCGCTGGCCGCGCTGCTCGGGCTCGAGGACGACCTCGAGGTCGTTGCCCAGGCCGCCTCGGGCTCCGAGGCGCTGGCCATGGCCCGGGCACACACCCCCGACGTGTGCGTGCTGGACCTGCAGATGCCCGACCGGGACGGCATCTCGGTGGCCGCCGAACTGCGCACGGTGCTGGCGGGCTGCCGGGTCGTGATCGTCACCGGGCACGGTCGGCCCGGGCACCTCAAGCGCGCCCTGGAGGCAGGCGTCCGCGGGTTCCTGCCCAAGACGGTGAACGCCGCCGTGCTGGCCGACGTCGTCCGGACGGTGCACGGTGGCGGCCGCTACGTGGACCCGGAGCTGGCCGCCGAGGCGATCAGCGCCGGGGACTCCCCGCTGACCCCGCGGGAGTCCGACGTGCTGGAGCTGGCCGCCGGCGGCGCCCCGGTGGAGGAGATCGCCGCCCGGGCGCATCTGTCACCGGGGACCGTCCGCAACCATCTGTCCGCCGCGGCCACCAAGCTCGGCGCCCCCAACCGGCACGCTGCCGTCGACCAGGCCCGCCGGCACGGCTGGATCTGACCGGGTCAGCTCATCCCGGGCTGGGGAGTCCACCAGGTTCTCGTCGTTGCGCGGGGAGTCAGCGCTCGCGGCGGCGGGCCCGGACGCTCAGCAGCGCGATGATCAGGCCGCCCAGCACGGCGGCCGCGACCAGGGCGACGACCAGCGGCAGGTCGACGACGCCGAAGACCAGGCTGACCCGCACCGACTGGGTGTTGAACACGACGAAGAGCACCAGGACCGCGGTCACCGCGACCAGCAGGACCGTGCTGATCGTCCGGCCGGCGGTGCTCCGGCGGCGGTGCGGTGCGGCGGTGGGGGGAGGGGGGTCGGGCGGGGTACCGGGGTTGGTCACGGCATCCATGCTGGGGGAGCGGTCGCCGCCCGGCCACTGGAGTCCGCGAGGTCGGGACTGGCCTGGTGCCGGGGATGGCCGGGCGTCAGGCGCCGGCGACGGCCGCGTCGATGAGCCGCTCGACGAGCTGCCGGCCGTGGCTGGCCGGGCCGTCGGGCCCCAACAGGCCGCCGGAGAGCTGCATGCCGTCGATGATCAGGTGCAACTGGGCGGCGAGGTCGTCGCCGTGGCCGGGGACGAGCTCCTCGGACAGCTGCACCAGGCGCATGTGCAGCTCGTACTTGTAGTCCGCGGCGGCCGAGCGGGCCGGGTGCTGCGGGTCGTCGTACTCGCTGCTGACGTTGGTGAAGGGGCAGCCGCGGAAGCCGGTGCGGGTCACGTCGGCCTCCACGACGTCGACGATCGTCATCAGCGCGGCGCGCGGGTCGTCGACCGAGCGGCCCAGCTGGGCGTCGATGAAGCCGAGCAGGGTGGCGGCCTTGCGGGACAGGTAGGCCCCCACGAGGTCGTCCTTGCTCTTGAAGAGCCGGTAGACGGTCATCTTGCCCAGCCCGGTCTCCCGGACGAGCTCGTCCATCCCGACGCTGCGCGAGCTGCGGCCGGAGAACAGCCTCTCGGCGGTGTCCAGCACGATGGTCTGCCGTTCCGCACGGCTGCGGCGCACGGGAGCCGGTGCGCCGAGACCCTGCACGGGGAGGGAGAGGTCGCGGCTGGCGGCGATGGCGAGGGCGGCGGTCACGCCAGCGATGGTGCACCGGTGCGTGACGGAGCAGTTCGCGGCACGCCGGTGTGTCCGAGCGACAACGGAGCGTCACCAGAACCCTTGTGCCCCCCGGGTTCGAGGGGGTCTCTGGGACTCGTGTGACACCGGTCCGTCACACCTGGCGACGGACTGCCGACAACGCGCGAGAGAGGTCAGACGCGACGGGTCCGACGCGGGTTGGCGAGCATCCGGCCGGCCGGGGACGCGGGGGCAGGCGCGGGCTGCTGCGGGTCGACGGCGGGGCTCGGCTGGGTCTCCATCCGTGGAGCATGCCGCGCCTCCCGGGCGCCGTGCAGCGCCCGCAGGGGTGACGTCACCCGAGCGGGTCAGTGCGTGTGCTCGGGCACCTGCGGCAGCACGCCGTGGCCGCTGTCGGTGCTCCGGGCCGGGCGGACGACGTGCCGGTCCCCGGTGGCCAGCAGGACCCCGCCCCAGATCAGCACCGCGATGGTGACGACGAAGAAGCTCGGCGGCAGGTTCACCAGGGCCGACAGCACCAGCCCGACCCAGACCGAGACCAGTGCGAACGCCACGGCGAGGGCGGCCACCCGGCTCGGGCGGGCGGTGATCCGCAGCGCCGCGGCCGCCGGGGTGACGACGAGGGCGAACAGCAGCAGCGTGCCGACGACCTGCACGGCCATCGTGATCGTCAGCGCCAGCAGGACGATGAACGCGATGCCCAGCGCCCGGACCGGCACCCCGCGGGCCTCGGCGACGGCCGGGTCGACCGAGGCGAAGACCAGCGGGCGGGCGATGAGGGCCAGTGCCGCGACGACGAGCAGGGTGAACCCGCCGAAGACCCACAGCTGGTCGGTCCCGATCGCCAGCAGGTTGCCGAAGAGCACGGTGGTGGTGGTGCTGGCGTTCGCGGTGGCCAGCGAGGCGAACAGCACGCCGAGGCCGGTCGCGAAGGCCAGGATCGTGCCGGTGGCGATCTCACGTTCGGCCACCCGCTTGCCGAGCAGGCCGATCAGTAGCCCGCCACCGACGCAGAACACGGCCAGGCCCAGGGTGATCGGGGCACCCACCAGGATCGCGCCGGTCGCCCCGGGGAAGCCGATGTGGGCCAGCGCGTGCGCGGCGAAGGCGTTCTGCCGGGTGATGACGAAGTAGCCCATCAGGCCGGCTGCGATCGCGACCATCGAGCCGCCGAGGAGGGCGTGCCGCATGAAGGTCGTCTGCAGCACCTGCAGCCAGTTGTCCTGGAACTGCACGGCAGCGAGCACGTCGAGGTGCATGGGTGGTCCCTTTCAGCCGCTGCGGGTGAACAGGTCGCCCTGCGCGGTCCGGACGACGCGCACGCGCGTGCCGTAGAGGTGGGTCAGCAGGTCCTCGGTGACGACCTCGCCGATCGGGGCGTGGTGCGGGTGCCCGTCGAGCAGGTAGACGGCGTCACTGAGCACCGGCAGCAGGGGGTTGAGGTCGTGCGCGACAACCATGATCGTCACCGCGCGCTCCTGGCGCAGCTCCCCGAGCAGGGTGACGATCTCCTGCTGGTTGCGCAGGTCCAGGTTGGCCAACGGCTCGTCGAGCAGCAGCAGCTCGGCGTCGTCGACGATGGCCTGGGCAATGGCGACCCGCTGCTGCTGGCCGCCGGAGAGCTCGCTCATCCGGCGGGTGGCGAACCCGGTCGCGCCCACCCGCCGCAGGGCGTCGTCGACCCGGGCCCGCTCGTCGGGGGTGCTGCGTCGCAGGCCGAACCGGCCGCCGGTGAGCCCGAGGGAGACCAGGTCGCGGGCGCGGACGGCCTCGCCCAGGGCCGCCGTGTAGTTCTGCGGCACGTAGCCGATCCGACGGTTGCCCCGCCGGGGCGGGCCGCCGAGCACCTCTATCCGGCCGGTGGCGGCCGGCAGCAGGCCCAGGGCCAGCTGGAAGAGCGTGGTCTTGCCGGCGCCGTTGGGCCCGATGACGCCGACCACGGAGCCCGCCGGCACCTCGAGGCTGCCCTCGGACCAGACGGTGCGTCCGCCGCGCACGACGGAGACCCCGTCCAGCACCAGAGCGGGGGCTCCGGGGCCGGACGGGGCCGTCGTCGGGTGTGCCTGTGTCACTGGCCCCCACCGAGTGCGTCTGCGAGCTGGCGCAGCTGGGACAGCTGCCATTCGATGAAGGAACCGTCGTCCTCGGGCACGGATTCCGTGACCTCGACGACCGGCACCCCGGCGGCGACGGCTGCGTCCCGGATCTGGTCGGGGATGCTGCCCTCGGTCTGGGTGTTGACGATCAGCACGTCGATGCTGCCGTCGGCCAGCGCGGACTCGAACGCGGCGACGTCGCCGGTCGCCGGGTCGCTCTCGTTGCTCACGGCCTCCCGGTAGCCCGCGGGGGTCGCGTCGGTCAGCCCGACGGCCTCGGCGGTGTAGTCGAAGACGGTCTCGGTGGCCGCGTAGCTCGTTCCGGCGGCCAGGCCCCGGATGGTGGCCAGCTCGTCGGTGTAGGGCTGCAGGTCCTGGGTCCAGGCGGTGGCCCGGTCGGCGAAGTAGTCGCCCGCGTCGGGGGAGAGGTCGCTGAGCGCGTCGGTGACGGCGTCCGCGGTCTGCTGGACGTGGTCCGGGGAATACCACAGGTGCGGGTTGACCCCGGCTCCCTCGTCCACGCCGACCACCTCGGCAGCGTCCACCACGACGGGCGTCGGGTCCAGGTTCGCCACCGCGTCCTCCGCCCAGTGGTCGTAGTCCGCGCCGTTGACGACGACCAGGTCCGCGCCCTCGAAGGCGGCGATGTCGCCGGTGGTCGGCTCGTAGTCGTGCGGGTCGACAGCTGTCGAGTTGATCACCGTGGTGACGGTCGTGCAGTCCCCGCCGAGGGCCTGGACGACGTCCCCCCACTGGTCCACCGAGACGACGACGTCGAGGACGTCGCCGGGGCAGGCGGCGGCGTCGCCCTCGGCGGTGCTGGCACCTCCCGACCCGTCGGACGAGCAGCCGGCCAGACCCAGGGAACTGGCCGCCAGCAGGGCGAGGACGGTGGTGCGGCGAGACACGATGGCACTCCTGGAACAACAGGTGGGAATGATTGTCAGAACCAGTATCACCTGACCGGCGCCGAGGAGTCCAGCCGGGGTCACCCCAGGGCGCGCACCACCGGGTCCCAGACCTCCAGCGGCAGCCCGGCCCCGCTGTAGACGCTGAACCTGTCGACGACGCCGTCGAACCGACGCAGCACCTCCGCGCCGACCTCCTCGGGCTCGGCGAGGACGGCGAACGTGCCCAGCACCTCGTCGTCCACCAGCTCGGCCATGGCCTCCCACTTGTCCTCCCGCCGCGAGGTGGACAGCGCGTTCAGCTCGTCGCCGAGGGCCTCCCAGCCGTGCAGCTCCAGGACGGGGCGGTAGGCCGGGGTGCTGCCGTAGAACGCGATCTGCGCCCGGACGGCGGCCCGGGACCGGGCCCACTCGTCGTCGTCCCGCCCGGAGACGACGAAGCCGGGCAGGCTGACCTGGACCGCCTCCCGTGGGCGCCCGGACAGCTCCAGCCCCTCCCGGAGTGCCGGCAGCGTCCGCTCGCGCAGGTATCGCTCGGTGGTGAACCCGTGCGCCAACAGGCCGTCGCAGACCTCGCCGGCCAGTCGGGTCATCAGCGGTCCGACGGCGGCCAGGTGCACCGGTGGCGGTCCCCACTCGTGCCGGGCCGGGGTGAACATCGGCGTCATCAGCGTGTGCTGGTAGTGCTCGCCGCGGAACCGCAGCGGGCTGCCGTCCTCCCAAGCCGCCCAGATCGCCCGCAGCGCCCCGACGTACTCCCGCATCCGGGCGGCCGGCGCCGACCACGGCATGGAGAAGCGGCGCTCGACGTGTGCCTTGATCTGGGTGCCGAGCCCGAGCACGAACCGGCCGTGGCTGTACCGCTGCAGGTCGTAGGCGGTGGAGGCCAGGGTCATCGGTGAGCGGGCGAAGGCCACCGCGATCGCCGAGCCCACCTGCACCCGCTCGGTGGCGAGCGCCGCGGCGTGCAGCAGCAGGAACGGGTCGTGCGCGACTTCGGAGGCCCACACCCCGGCGTAGCCGCGCTCCTCCAGCCGGCGGGCGGTGCCCGCGACGTCGTCGGTCCCGGCGGTCAGCAGTGACGCGTCCAGCAGCATGCGCCCGATCGTGCCGCACCCACCCCTCCCTCGCGATGATCACGGACCTGCAGCAGGTGTGCCCCGGCGTGTTGCTGATGCTGGTCCGTGATCATCGCGAGGGAGGGGCGGGCGCTGGCCAGGGGCGGCATGGCTCCGTACGGTCGGCCGGGCGGTCACAGGAGGTCGCCAGGCCCGCAGTACGACGAGGAGGTCGGCATGGCCGCGGACGGTCTGCTCGAGGGGTTGCTGGCGGACCTGCGGGCCGAGGGGCAGGCGTGGGACGACGTGGTGGCCGGTCTGCACGAGGCCGGCTGGGCCAGACCGACCCCGGCCGTCGGCTGGAACGCGGGGTACCAGGTCGGGCACCTGGCCTGGACCGACGACGTCACCGTCCGCGCCGCGACCGACCCGGACGCCTTCCGCGCGCTGCCCGACACCGACGGCACGGTAGACGCCGGGGCCGTGGCCGGGGGAGCCGCGTCCCCGGCGGAGCTGCTCGTCCGCTGGCGGACCTCCCGGGCCGCGCTCGGCACGGCGCTGGCCGGCCCGCCCGGGGCCGGCAGCGAGGCCCACCTGAGGGACGGCACGAACCCGCGCGAGGAGAGGACGACGTCATGACCTTGGACTTCGACGAGGGCGACGAGCTGCGCGATCTGCGCGCCGCCGTGTCCGACCTGGCTTCCCGCTACGGGCACGCCTGGTACCTGGAGCAGGCCCGCACCGGCGGCAGCACCGCCGCGCTCTGGGCCGAGGCCGGCAAGGCCGGGTTCCTGGGCGTCAACCTGCCCGAGGAGCACGGCGGCGGCGGTGGCGGCATGGTCGAGTTGTCGATCGTCCTGGAGGAGCTGGGCGCCGCGGGCTGCCCGCTGCTGATGATGGTCGTCAGCCCGGCGATCTGCGGCACCGTCATCGCCCGGTTCGGCACCCCCGAGCAGCAGGACCGCTGGCTGCCCGGCATCGCCGACGGGACGCTGACCATGGCGTTCGCCATCACCGAGCCCGACGCCGGGTCCAACAGCCACGAGATCACCACGGTCGCCCGGCGGGACGGCGACGAGTGGGTGCTCCGTGGGCAGAAGGTCTGGATCAGCGGCGTCGACGTCGCCGACGCGGTGCTGGTCGTCGGCAAGCTCGCCGACAGCGCGAAGGGGACGCTCCGGCCGGCGCTCTTCGTCGTCCCCACGGACGCGCCGGGCCTGTCCGCCACGCCCATCCCGATGGAGCTGGTCAGCCCGGAGAACCAGTTCCAGCTCTTCCTGGACGACGTCCGGCTGCCCGCCGACGCCCTCGTCGGCTCGCCCGACGCCGGGATCGCCCAGCTGTTCGCCGGCCTGAACCCCGAGCGGGTGATGGGCGCGGCGTACTCGCTGGGTACCGCCCGGCTCGCGCTGGCCAAGGCCGCCGCCTACGCCCGGGACCGTCGGGTGTGGGGCCAGCCGATCGGCGCGCACCAGGGCGTCGCGCATCCGCTGGCCGCCTGCCAGGTGGAGATCGAGTTGGCCCGGTTGATGACCCAGAAGGCGGCCTGGCTGATCGACACCGGCGCCGACGCCGGCACGGCGGCCAACAGCGCCAAGTACGCCGCCGCCGAGGCGGTCGCGCACACGGTCGACGCCGCGGTGCAGACCCACGGCGGGTCGGGTCTGGCCCAGGAGGCCGGCATCGGTGCCCTCCTCACTGCCTCCCGGTTCGCCCGGATCGCTCCGGTGAGCCGGGAGATGGTGCTGAACTTCATCGCCCAGCACGACCTCCAGCTGCCCCGGTCCTACTGAGGAGCCCGTGATGCCCGTCGAACCCGGTCGCAGCTCGATCCGTCGTCCCACGGCTCCGCCCCGGCGGACCAACGCGTCGCCGGGTCGGGTGCTCCTGTCCGACCTGCCCCCGGTCGCCGTGCCGTCAGCGCCGATCCACCGACTGGTCCTGGACGGCGCCGCCGCGCGCGGTGACCACCCGGCCCTGGTCGACGGGATCACCGGCGCGACGGTCACCTACGCCGAGCTGGCGTCGATGGTCGACCGGATGGCCGCCGGGTTCACCGCCGAGGGCATCGCGCCCGGCGACGTCATCGCGCTGCACAGCCCGAACACGGTGCTCTACCCGGTCGTCTACTACGCGGCCAGCCGCGCGGGAGCCACGGTGACCACGCTGTCGGCGATGACGACGGCGAAGGACATGGCCAACCAGCTCAGCGACTCCGGCGCCGTGCTGGTGGTGACCGTCGGCGCGCTGCTGCCGGTGGCCTTGGAGGCCTCCGGGGACCGCCCGGTGTGGACCTGCGACCAGGTCGAGGGCCGGCGCTGCGTGACCGAGCTGCTGGCCGCCGAGGGACCGGTGCCCGACATCGACGTGGACGCCGCATCCGATGTCGCCGTGCTGCCGTACTCCAGCGGCACCACCAGCCTGCCCAAGGGCGTGATGCTCACCCACGCCAGCATCGGGGTGAACCTGGACCAGATCCACGCCCTGCACCGGGTCGACGACAGCGACCGGGTCATCGCGGTGCTGCCGTTCTTCCACATCTACGGCATGACGATCCTGATGAACCTGCCGCTGCGGCACGGCGCGACGGTGGTCGTGCTGCCGCGCTTCGACCTGACCCAGTTCCTCGACGTGCTCGAGCAGCACCGGATCACCCGGGCCTACGTCGCGCCGCCGGTGGTGCTGGCGCTGGCGAAGCACCCCGCCGTCGAGGGCCGGGACCTCTCCGCCTTGCGCTTCCTGATGTCCGCCGCCGCCCCGCTGGACGGCGCCCTGGCCGGCGCGGCTGCCGCCCGACTGGGCTGCGAGGTCGGCCAGGCCTACGGCATGACAGAGCTGTCCCCGGGCACCCACCTGGTGCCCGACGGACGGGCCCAGGAGGCCCCGCCGGGCAGCATCGGCCGGCTCTTCCCCTCCACCGAGGCCCGGTTGGTCGACCCGGCGACCGGCACGGACGTCGGCGACGGTGCGCCCGGCGAGATCTGGATCCGCGGCCCGCAGCGGATGAAGGGCTACTTCGGCCGGCAGGAGGAGACCGACACCCTGATCGATGCCGACGGCTGGCTGCACACCGGCGACATCGGCACCGTCGACGCC
>JBBSVA010000079.1:0-15842 GCA_038233915.1 Mycobacteriales bacterium
GCGACGACGCCCTCGCGGCGGAGCCCGGCCATGGCCACCCGGGTGGTCGGCTCGGCGATCCCGAGGTCTTCCAGGAGGGCGACGAGGACCTGCAGCCGGACCGGTTCACGGGTGAGCAGGTCGACGTGCTCCTCGAAGAGGTCGCCCACGAGGTCCTTGACCGCCATGTCCTGAGTCTGTCTCACGAACCCGCCCAGGTCCCGGCCACCGGACGGTACGAGACCGTTTCGTCACCCGGACGCCGCCGCAGCATCTCCCGCGGGCGCTGGGATGATGGCCCGGTGACCGCCGGGCGAGGACGTCGATGAGCCCGCTGCTGGTGGTCGCCGCGACCGTGGCCGCCGTGATCGTCGTCGTCCTCGGGCTGCTGTCGACGGTGCTGCGCCGCCGCACCGGCCTGGCCCACCTGGTCGCCGCCGGCGTGCTGCAGGCGGTGCTGCTGGTCCAGTTCGTCCTGGTCGTCGTCGCACTGGTGGGCGGTGAGCGCCCGCCGGAGACCGCGACCTTCCTGGCCTACCTGGTCAGCGTCGTGCTCGTCCCGGTCGCCGGGGTGCTGTGGTCCCGGTCGGAGCCCACCCGCTGGGCAGGCACCGTCCTCGCCGTCGCCGGGGCCGTCGTCGGGGTCATGGTCTGGCGGCTGCTGCAGCTCTGGGAGGCCACCGGTGCCTGACGGTCTCGGTGCGCCCGCGGCCGGCCCGGCCGACGGCAGCACGTCCTCGGGCCCCGGCCGGGTGCTGGTCGCGCTCTACGGCACCTTCGCCCTGGCCGCCGGCGCCCGGGCCGCCGTCCAGCTGGCCACCCAGTTCGACGAGGCGCCGCTGGCCTACCTGCTGTCCGCGTTCTCCGCCGTCGTCTACCTGGTGGCCACGATCGGGCTGGCCCGCGGCGGCCGGTCGGGTCGGCGGACCGCCGTCGTGGCCTGCCTGGTGGAGCTGGCCGGGGTCCTCGTCGTCGGCACGTTGTCCCTGGCCGACCGGCAGGCCTTCCCGGACGCGACAGTGTGGTCCGGGTTCGGTCAGGGCTACGGCTTCATCCCGCTGGTGCTGCCGGTGCTCGGCCTGCTCTGGCTGCGACAGCTCAGCGAGCTGGACCGGGACGCCGCCACCGGGGACCCGGCCCCGCCCGCCTGACCCCCGTGCCCGTCGCGTTGTGTGCAATACACCTGGCCGGTAGCCTCTGAGGGTGCCGCCCGATCGCGACGACACGCGGGACGACGCCGCGACCATCCCCCCGGACGCCGCTGCGGTGGTCTCCGGTACCTCGTCGTCCGCGGACGACGCCGGGGACCGTGTCCAGCAGGCCGACATCGTCGGGGCGGCCACCGTCGCCGTCGCCTCGACCGAGCGCAGCGGTGCCAGCGCCACCGCCGTCCTCCCGGGCGTGCTCGCCGAGGTCCCGGTGGCCGTGCTGGTCATCGACCGGGCGGCCGGCACCGTCGTCTACGCCAACACCGCCGCGGTGGAGATCGCCGGCAGCGTCCGACTGCCCATCCCCATCGACGAGTGGGGCGCCTCGGCCGGCCTGACCGACTTGACCGGTGCGCCGCTGGCCAGCACCGGCAGTCCGCTGTCGAGGGTCGCCGACGGCGCGCCGGTCGCCGGCGAGGCGGTCCGGCTCTCCCCGGCTCGCAGCTCGGACAACGACCGAGCGGGCGCCGCGGCGGGCGGCGTCGCCCCACTCGCCTTGTGGGTCACCGGCTTCCCGCTCTCCCCGGACGTCGACGACGACCAGCTGGCCCTCGTCGTCTTCCTGCAGCTCGACCCGGCCGCGGCCGGCAGTGACCCCGAGGCGCAGTTGCGAGCCCTCCGGGAGCAGGCAGTCTTCGCCACCGACACGACCTTCACGCTCACCGACCCCCGTCAGCCCGACGGCCCCCTGGTCTGGGTCAACCCCTCGTTCTGCCGGATCACGGGGTACTCCTACGCGGAGTCCATCGGGCGCAACTGCCGCTTCCTACAGGGTCGGGCCACCTCCCGAGCCTCGGTCAGCGCGATCTCCGACGCGCTGCGTGAGCAGCGGGCGATCACCGAGACGCTACTGAACTACCGCAAGGACGGCACCGCCTTCTGGAACCAGGTGTCCATCAGCCCGGTCTTCGACGGCGAGGGGGAGCTGGTCAGCTTCGTCGGCGTGCAGACCGATGTCACCGAGCGGGTCCGGATGGAGGGCGAGCGGGGGGCCGCGTTCGCCGCCGAGCAGGTCGCCCGTCGGGACGCCGAGCTGGCCCGGGCGGTCGCCGAGCAGGCCCGCGCCGACGCCGAGCGGGCCCAGGCCGAGGCGGAGATCGCACAGAGCCGGCTGGCCCTGATGGCCGAGGCCACCAGCACGCTGACTGCCACGCTGGAGATGAGCGAGCTGCTGGACCGGCTGGCCGGCCTGTGTGTACCGCTGCTGGCCGACTGGGTTTTCATCACCCTGGTCGACGCCTTCGGCGACGTCCGGGAGACCGCCGCGAGGCACCGGGACGGGATGACCGAGGAACTCCGGCAGTTCAGCAACCTGCACGCGATGCACCTGCCCGCGGGCTCCCCGAGCCGACAGGCGCTGGAGTCCTCGCGGCCGGTGCACGTGCCGGAGATGACGCCCCAGCGGATGGGGAAGACCTTCAGCCACCCCGCCACGGAGTCGCTGTTCCGCGCGCTGGGCGGCACCTCGGTGCTGACCGTCCCGATGATCGCCCGCCGTCGCACGGTGGGCGCGATGGCCCTGGTGATGACGAGTGCGGACCGGTCCTTCGCCCGGGAGGACGTCGAGCTGGCCGACGACCTGTGCCGCCGCGCCGCGCTGGCGATGGACAACGTGCGGCTCTACCAGCAGGAGCACGAGGTCGCCGAGACCCTGCAGCGCTCGCTGCTGCCCACGCTGCCGAGCATCCCGCGGGTCACCTCGGCCGCGCACTACGTCAGCTCCTCCACCGCCGCCGACGTCGGCGGCGACTTCTACGACCTGCTGCAGTTGCCCGACGGCGCGATCGGGATCGCGATCGGCGACGTCGTCGGGCACGACGTCGCCGCGGCCGCGGCGATGGGCCACCTGCGCGGGCTGCTGCGCGCCTGCGTGTGGGAGCCGACGGACCCCGACCCGGGCACCGTGCTGGGCCGGGTCGACCGGCTGGTCCAGGGCCTGCACGTGGCCTCGATGGCGACCATGGCCTACGTCCGGGCCACCCCGCCGACAGTCGAGGACGGGCCCTGGCAGCTCAGTGTGGCCAACGCCGGTCACCCGCCGCTGCTGATCCGTCGTCCCGACGGCGGGGTGGACGTGCTCGACGGCGTCAGCGGGCTGCTCGTCGGGGTGGACGGCGACACCGAACGGCAATCGCTGCAGCTGGAGGTGCCGGCCGGTTCCACGCTGGTCGGCTACACCGACGGGCTGATCGAGCACCCCGGCGCCGATCTGGACGAGGGCATCGCGACCCTGGTCCAGCGGCTGACCGGCGCTCCCGTCGACGCCTCGCCCGCGGACCTGTGCGGACACGCTGTCGCCGCCGAACTGGATCGCCGGGACGACGTCGCCGTCATCGCCGTCCGGCTGGGCTGACCCCGCCGCTCCGCTCCACGATCACGGATCACCATGCGGGTCCGTGGTCCACTCGGGAAGGGGAGCTCAGGCCCCGGCGGGCGGGACGACGGCGGCCTGCAGGCCGTAGGCGCCGCGGTGGAACACCAGCGGGGTGCGCTCGGCGCTGGCGCCGAGGTCGGTGACCCGGCCGACGACGATCGTGTGGTCGCCGCCCTCGTACTCGGCCCACAGCTCGCAGTCGATCCAGGCGACGACGCCGTCCAGCACCGGGGAGCCGTGCGCGCTGGGCGTCCAGGTCACCCCGGCGTACTTGTCGGTGCCCGAGCGGGCGAACGCCGAGGACAGCTCGGTCTGGTGGTCGGCCAGCACGTTGACGCAGAACCGGCCGATGTCGCGCAGCCTGGGCCAGGTGGTGGACGTGCGGGCCGGGGCGAAGGCGATCAGCGGCGGGTCCAGGCTCAGCGAGCTGAAGGACTGGCAGGTGAAGCCGATCGGGGCTGCGTCACCGCCGCCCGCCCCGGCATCCGCGATCGCGGTCACCACCGTGATGCCGGACGCGAAGTGGCCCAGCACGTCCCGCATCACCCGGGGGTCGACGATCTCCTCCGGCGACTGCTCGCTCATGAGGTCGATCCCACCACCCCGGATGCGTACCCACCGAGCGGGATGCTGGGACCCCCGGCACGCAGCAGCGAGCTGGGCAGCTCCCGGCCGACGGCCTCGGCGGTGATCCGGCCGGCGGCGAGCACGGCGTCCAGGTCGATCCCCGTGGCCACCCCGGAGTCGGCGAGCCAGTAGACGAGCTCCTCGGTGGCGATGTTGCCGCTCGCGCCGGGGGCGAACGGGCAGCCGCCGAGTCCGCCGACCGAGGAGTCCAGCTGAGTCACCCCGGCCTGCACCGCGACCAGCGCGTTGGCCTGGCCGGTGCCCCGGGTGTCATGGAAGTGCACGCCGAGCGGCACACCGGGGGAGGCGCGGCGCACCTCGTCGAGCAGCCGGACCACGCGCAGCGGCGTCGTCGTGCCGATGGTGTCGCCCAGGCAGAGCGCGTCGGCGCCGGCGGTCACCGCGGCCCGGGTGACGTCGACCGTGCGGTCCAGCGGGGTGCGCCCGTCGAACGGGCAGTCCCACGCGGTGGCCACGATGACCTCCAGGCTGCCACCGGCGCCGTGCGCCAGCGCGGCGATGTCCGGGACGGCGCGCACCGCCTCGGACGTGGGCTTCCCGGCGTTGGCCCGGCTGTGGGTGTCCGCGGCGCTGACCACGTACTCCAGGTCGGCGATGCCGGCGTCCACGGCCCGCTGGGCACCGCGGGTGTTGGCCACCAGCGCGGAGAAGTGCACACCCTCGAACCGGTGCAGCTCGGCCGCCAGCTGGTCGGCGTCCGCCAGCGCGGGCACCGCCTTCGGCGAGACGAACGAGGTGACCTCGATGCGCCGGACGCCGGTGGCGACCAGCGCCTCCAGCATCGCGAGCTTGTCGGCCAGCGGGACCGGCGCCTCCAGCTGGAGACCGTCCCGCATGCCCACCTCCCGGATGTCGACGGCGGTGGGCAGCACCAGTTCGAAGTCGTTCACCCCCCGATCATGCACCGGCCCCCGGAGCCTGGTCGCCCCCGCTGATGTTGAACATCCACGGGGTGCCGAACCGGTCGGTCAGCGCGCCGTACTCGTCGCCCCACATCTGCTTCTCCAGCTCGTTGGCCACCGTGGCGCCCTCGGCCAGCTGGGCCCACCAGCCGCGCAGCTTCTCGGTGTCGGTGCCGCTGACGCACACGGTCATCCCGGCGCTGGCCTCGAAGCCCATCCCCGGACCGGTGTCCGAGCCCATCAGCAGGATCCCGTCGGGGGTGTCCAGTTGGCTGTGCATGACCCGGGCGGCGTCCGGGCCCTCCATGCCGAACTCGGCGAACGTGTTGACGGTCAGCTCGCCACCCAGCACGCGCTGGTAGGTCTCCATCGCCTCGCGGGCCGTGCCGTCGAAGCTCAGGTAGGGGCTCAGGTTGGCGGTCATCGCGCTCTCCTCGGTCAGGGGGTGTCACCCTCTCGGACCGGAGTCCGGCGCGGAAGTCATCGCCGCACCGTGGAACTCGATCTCCGCGGCCAGGACCGCCGCATACCAGCGGTCCAGGTCGGCGTCGGCGACCGCGGGACCCAGGGCGTCCACGTCGGCACGCAATGCCTCGACCTGGTCCAGGAAGGCCGGTTCGGCGTGCAGCCGGACCCAGGCCGTCAGCTCCGGCTGCCGAGACACCTCGTGGGTCACGGCAGCTGTGCACCAGCGGGCGTACATCGTCTCCGCGGCGTACATCCCGACCACCGCGGCGGCCCGCCCACCCTCGGCGACCTGGGCGAGCACGACGTCGGTGAGCACCCCGGCCCGGTCGAGGACGGCGGTCGCCTCCCCCGGGTCCACCGGAAACCGACCGCGCAGTCCGGCGAAGTACTCCCGCTGGTCGGTGACCAGGTTGGTCAGCGACCGGGCGTGCGGGAGCAGCTCCGCCCAGCTGGGGGACTCCCAGACCACCCGGCCCAGCACCCGGGAGGCGGTCAGCACGAACGCCTCCTCGACCAGCAGGTACCGGCCGAGGTCGGCGTCGGACAGGGTCCCGTCCGTCACCTGCTGCACGAACGGGATGGCGCAGGCCGCGTCCAGGGCGGCGGCCTGCCGCCCGAGCAGGGCCGCCGCCCGACCGCTCACGCCCTGACCAGCCAGCGCACCAGCCCGTCGAACAGGTCGGTGTAGCCCGGCCACTCCTCGCAGAACCCGGGCGGTGCCCAGTGCGGGGAGCAGTCGGAGGTGAAGACACCGGCTCGACCCGAGCCGAAGTCGTCCAGGGCGACCAACGGGTCGTTCCCGACCCGCGCCGGGACGACGGCGCCCGGCCGGGCGGCCACCCGGTTGTAGCCCAGCAGCAGCGGCCACTCCGCGCCGGCACCACCCAGGGCGGGGTGCTCGGGGTCGACCACCTCGGGGGAGACACCGGCCGGCATCTCCACCCGGTCGTCCTCCGGGAGCATCTCCACCGGCAGCACCTCGGCGATGGCGGTCTGCCGGAACGCCGCGCGGGCCTGGAACCCGGAGAAGGACAGATAGCCACCGATCATCAGCAGCGCGCCGCCGGCCCCGACCCAGTCCCGCAGCGAGCCGAGCCGGTCGGCGCCGGGGACGAAGCGCTCGAAGACCTGCGGGGCGAGCTGGATCGAGTTGGCCCCGATGTCGGACAGCACCACCAGGTCGTAGGCCGCCAGCGCGGCTGCGTCGTCCGGGAAGTCCGTGGGCACCAGGTGCGCGGGCAGGTGGACGACCTCGTGCCCACGGGAGGTCAGCGCGTCCCGCAGCGGGCCCACGCCCTCCACGTAGGAGTGCACGGAGAACTCGTCGACGCCCTTCACGTGCGTCGAGGTCGTCATCCAGCTCTCGCCGGCGATCAGGATCCTGGCCACGTCAGCGTCCTCTCGATGCGCGCTCGAACAGCGCGCGGGGGTTGATGGTCATCAGGTCGGTGACGGCGCCGTCGTCCAGACCGCTGCGGCGCAGCCGGTCGGCGAAGACGACGGGGACGTAAGCCAGCCCGTTGCCGCCGAAGCGGCTGAGCATGGCCTTGAGGAACAGGTCGTGGGACAGCAACAGCCGGTTGCCGTGGCCGTCCTGCACCAGGGCGACGACAGCGGCCGCGGTCTGCGTCGGCGCGGGCGACTGGCCCTCCCCGGGGTAGTCGAATCCCATGCCGACCATGTCGAACTCGAGCACCGGGCCGCGCTCGGCGACCGACCGCTGGTACTCCCGGTCGGCCCCCGAGGGGTCCATGTGGCACAGCACGACCGCGCCGGGGTCGACGCCCTCGGAGTCCAGGACGACGTCGAGCACCTCGTGCGCCCGCCGCAGCCAGCCGGGCAGGTGCACGAAGAGCGGCACGCCCACCTCGCGCTGGGCCCGGCAGGCGGCCCGCAGCGCCGTCCGCTCGTCGTCGGTGAAGGCGGGGGAGACCCCGATCTCGCCGATGACGCCGGGCCGGACGGCGAGGTCCGAGCGGAACTCGGCGACCAGCTCGGCGGCCAACTGATCCGGCGTCGAGGTGGCCACGTGCGGCGGGTGGGTGGCCTGCAGGTACCAGCCCGAGCCCATCACCACCTGCACACCGGTCTGCTCCGCCAGCTCGCGCAGCCGGCCCGGGTGCCGGCCGATCCCCGGCGGGGTCAGGTCCAGCACGGTCCGGCCCCCGACGGCGGCGAAGGTGCGCAGGTCCGCCGCCATCGCCGGGGCGTCGTCCAGCCGGCAGTTGTCGGCGTTCTCGTAGGGGTGGTCGGCCAGCAGCCAGGCCAGGTCGGCCGACACCGGGGCGTCCAGCAGCGCCCGCAGCCGCGGGTCCGACGCGGGCCGGAACGCCACCGCGTTGTCGTTGACCAGGTGCTCGTGCGGCAGGACCAGGCCCAGGTCGGCCGAGTCGACGTCGCCGAGGACGGTCCGGACGGCAGTCACGACCGGCGGGTCAGCCGATGGACCAGGTACCCCAGGTCCTTGCCGCGCAGGTTGATCCAGACGACGAGGACCAGCACCGCGCCGGTGATGATCGGCGTCAGGTACGGACTCACGGACAGCAGGGTCAGCCCGTTGGCGATGATCCCGGTCAGCAGGGCGCCGATCAGGGTGCCGACGATGGTGCCCCGGCCACCCAGCAGGCTGGTCCCGCCCAGAACGACCGCGGCGATGACGGTGAGCTCGAAGCCCTGGGCGCTGTTGGCCGACCCCGACCCCAGCCGGGCGGCGATCAGCAGGCCGGCCAGCCCGGCGGCCAGGCCGGAGAAGCCCAGCGCGGCCATCGTGACCAGCTTGACGTTCACCCCGGCCCGGCGCACCGACTCCTGCGCGGCGCCGATGCCGATCACGTACTGCCCGAAGCGGGTGTGGTGCAGCAGCACGACGCCGACCAGCACCATGGCGAGGGAGATCCACGCGGTCGCCGAGAAGCCCAGCCAGCGCGCCGTCCCCAGCCGGTAGACGAACGTCGTCGAGGCGATCGGGACCGAGAACCCCTCGGTCTGGAACAACGCCAGTCCGCGGACGACCGACAGCGTGGCCAGCGTGACGATGAACGCCGGGATGCCCTGGTAGGCGGTGAACCAGCCGTTCACCAGACCCCAGCCCAGGCCCATCAGCAGCGCAGCGGGAATGACCAGCGCGGAGTCCCAGCCGCTCATCAGCAGCTGCGCCGAGATCGCCGCCACGAAGGCCACGATCGAGCCGACCGACAGGTCGATCTGGCCCGCGGTGATCACGAAGGTCATCGCGACGCCCACGATGAGCACCGGGCCCACCTGGGTGGCCAGGTTGGAGATGTTGGCGAAGGTCAGGAAGTTGGCGTCGGCGACGGCGAAGAAGACGAAGACCGCCAGCGTCACCCCCGCCATCACCAGGGTGGCCTTGTTGGTCCGCTGCCAGAAGGACTGCGGCTGGGCCAGGCGCTGGACGGTGGGCTGAGGTGCGGAGGCCGCCGTGGTGGCGCCCGTCGTCGTGTCCGTCGTGTCCGTCGTGCTCATGCCCGGGCCCCCTCGGCGTCGGTGGTGGTGGCCTGCCGCGTCGGCACGGGCGAGCGGGTGATGAGGGCGACCAGCTTCTCGATGTCCAGGTCGGCAATGGCGGCGTCGTCGACGCTCTGGCCCTCGTACATCACGGTGATCCGGTCACAGACCCGGAAGAGGTCCTGCAGCCGGTGGGTGATGAGGATGACGCCGACCCCCTGGGCGGCGACGTCTCCGATGAGCTTGAGGACCGACTCGACCTCGGCGACCGCGAGCGCGGCCGTGGGCTCGTCGAGGATCAGCACGTCGGGGGCGAAGGAGACCGCCCGGGCGATGGCGACCGTCTGTCGCTGCCCGCCGGACAGCGTGCCGATCTCCTGGTGGGTGCTCGTCACCTTCACGTGCAGGTCGGCCAGGATCTGGGCGGCCTTCGCATGCATGGTCTTCCGGTCGATGAACGGACCCCGGCGGGGCTCGCGGCCCAAGAAGAGGTTGCTGGCGACGTCGAGCGTGTCGCACAGCGCCAGGTCCTGGTAGACGATCCCGATCCGCTGCTCCTGCGCGTCGGCCGGGGTGCTGAAGCGCACCGGCTCACCGTGCACCCGGATCTCGCCGTCGTCGTGCTGGACGGCGCCGGCCAGCACCTTCATGAGCGTGGACTTGCCGGCGCCGTTGTCGCCGACGAGGCCCAGGACCTCCCCGCGCCGCAGGGTCAGGTCGACCCCGCGCAGCGACTTCACCGGTCCGTAGGACTTCGTGATGCCGGCCAGCTCGACGAGGAGGTCTGCGGAGAGGTCCTGGGCCATGTCGGTCAGCCCTCCAGGTAGAAGGTGTAGTCGTCGACGTTGTCCGGGGTCACGATCTCCGTGGGCACCGGCTGGTCCTTCTCCACCGGGTTACCGCACGCCAGGTCGATCGCCGCGGCCATCGCGCGGTAGCCGAACTCGAAGGTCTGCTGCTGCACGACGCCGGTGATCCAGCCGTCCCGCAGGCCCTGCACGGCGGGGTCGGACAGGTCCCAGCCGACGACGTCGACCCGGTCCTGGGCGCCCTGGCCACGGACGGCGGCGGCGACGCCGATCAGCGCCGGCTCCCCGGTCGCGTAGACGTAGGCCAGGTCGGGGTTGCCGGTGAGCAGGTTCTCCGCGGCGGTCTGTGCGGTCTCCTGCACGTTCTTGCCGTCGACGACGGTCCCGATGGTCATCCCACCGGCGGTGACAGCGTCCTCGAAGCCCTGCTGACGCTCCAGCTGGATGGTGGAGTTCAGCGCACTGACGATGCCGACCTCGCCCTCGCCACCGGACTGCTCCAGCAGCGCCTCGCCGATCGACGCACCGCCCTCGGAGTTGGCGGTACCGACCTGGGCGTCGATGCTCGGGTCGTCGATGATCGCGTCGACGGCGACCACCGGAATGCCCGCGGCGTCGGCGGCCTGCACGGAGGGCTTGATCCCCTCGGTGTCGATCGCGGCCACGATGATCGCGTCCACGCCGTCGGCGACCAGGGTGTCGATCGCGTTGGCCTGGGTCACCGAGTCGTCGTTGCCGCTGATGATCTGCAGGTCCACGCCCTGCGCGTCAGCCATCGCCTGGGCCGCGGAGTTGATCTGGTTGAAGAACAGCGCCTGCAAGTTGATCGTGACCAGCCCGATCTGCAGCGGGCCGTCCGCTGACTGGTCGCAGCCCACCGGCTGGACGCTGGACTCGGGGATCGAGCCCGCGGACTGGCTGCCGGACGCGGCGGCGTCCGGGGCGGGCGACCCGCTGTCACAGGCGGCGAGGGCGAGCAGGCAGACGCCTGCGGCGAGGGCGAGAGGGCGCTTCACGGGTGGGTCTCCTCCAGGTGGGGGGTGGTGCGGGCTGGCGGTGCGGGCGGTGCCTTCCGGGTGGTGCCGTGCGGCGGAGCGGGTGGAGTCAGGGGGTGCCGGCGGTGAGCCGGTCCAGCGCGGCGTCCACCTCGGCGGGGGACGGTGCGGCGCGGGCGCCTTCGCGGGTGCAGGACAGGCTGGCCGCGGCCGCCGCCCGGGTCGCGGCACGAACCGGGTCCAGCCCGGCGACCAGACCGGCGAGATGCGTGCCGACGAAGCAGTCGCCGGCGCCGGTGTCGTCCACGACGTCGACGGCCAGCGCGCGACCCTCGACCCTCCCGTCCGGGCCGCTCAGGGACCAGCCCCGGGGCCCGTCGGTGACGACGACGGTGGTGCGGGGTCCGGCGTCCGCGGCAGTGAGCCCGAGCAGCCCGGTCAGCCGCTGCCTGCCGACGACGACGTGGTCTGCCGTGCGCAGTGCCACACGGGCGACGCCGGGGTCCTCGCAGCCGTCCAGGTCCACGGCCAGGGCGACCCCCGGCCTTGCGGCGTGCGGTAGCTCGGCGGCGCGGTAGCCGTCCAGGTAGAGCAACCCGCCCCCGGCGGCGGCGAGCCGGTCGGCCGCCCGGTCGACGTGTGCGCCGTCCAGTGCGTCGTCCTGGCTGACCACCGAGCGGCGGCCCTTGCCGTCGACCAGCACGATCGCGGTCGACAGCCAGCCGGCCCGGTCGGTCCAGGAGGTGTCGACCCCCTCGGCGTCGAGCTGGGTGAGGAACAGGTCGCTGGCCGGGTCGGCCCCGACGACGCCGGCGAAGGCGGTCGACGCCCCGGCCCGGGCGGCGGCGACCGACGCGTTGGCCCCCATCCCGCCGGGAAGCTGGGCGATCGCAGTGGCGTGCACGCGTTCGTCGGGGGCGGGGAAGCGGGGCACCCGGCCGACCACGTCGAGGTTGGCGTAGCCGCAGAAGACGATCACCGGCCGGCCGCGCGGGCCACGGCGCGTACCTTCTCCGGGGCGACCCGACCCCACCAGCGGCCGTTCTCCTTGGCTGCGGAGGCAACGATCGCACCCGAGCACTCGGCCAGCAGGGCGGCCGCGTTGGAGGGGTCGACCCCGCTGCCGATGACCACCGGCAGCTGAGTGTGGTCGCGGATGCCCACGACCTCCTCCACCGAGGTGGCGTGGCCGGTCCGCGACCCGGTCGCGATGAGGACGTCGGCGTCGAAGAACTCGGCGTCCTCGGTCTGCTCGGCGAGCGTGCGGTCGGCCACGATCGCGTGCGCCCCGTGCTTGACGTGCACGTCCGCGAACACCTTCAGCGGGTCCGCGCCGATGCCGTGCCGGTACCGGGTGGTGCGCGCGGCCTGACCCTCGATGAAGCCCTCGTTGGCCACGTAGGCGTTCACCCACTGGTTGACCCGCACCCACCCGGCGCCGGCAGCCCAGGCGCTGGCCACCGAGCACTCCCCGGCGTTGGACAGCACGCTGACCCCCACGCTGGGGCCGAGCTCGGCGACCACCGCCGCGGTGACGACGCCCATGGAGGCCGCCACCTCGTAACCGTGCTCGCCGGGCTTGAGGAAGGGCAGGTCCCAGTGGTTCTCCACGATCACCGAGTCGAAGCCGTTACCCGTGTAGGCGAGCGCCTCCTGCACGGCGAAGCGGGCGATCTCAGCGACGGGCTGGCCCCGGTAGGCCGGGCTGCCGGGCAGCGCGGGCAGGTGCACGGCGCCGATCAGGGTGGGTTCGCCGCCGAAGAGCTCGGCCATCGCCGAGGGCTTGCGGGGGTAGACCCCGAGCGGAGCGGACACCGTCGTCACCATCCATGTAATCGATTGCCTTGACGTGACGCACGCTACTGCCCCGTCCCCAGCGCTCGTCAAGGGGCAATCGTTTACATTCTTGTTGCGGCTGGTCAGCGTCGTGTCGGACGTCGCCGCTACGGGTGGGTCAGGAGCCGTCGGCCAGGATGGTCGAACGGCCCCGCCGGGGCCGGGTCAGGGGGCGGAGTGGCACGGGCGACCATCAGGGACGTTGCGGACCGCGCGGGCGTCTCCACCGCCACG
Organism: Mycobacteriales bacterium; assembly: GCA_038233915.1. Classification (GTDB taxonomy): domain Bacteria; phylum Actinomycetota; class Actinomycetes; order Mycobacteriales; family Geodermatophilaceae; genus Klenkia. The sequence goes on from JBBSVA010000079.1 coordinate 12,919, forward strand.
GTCTCCCGGGCGCTGTCGGGGGCCAGGCCCGTCTCGCCGTCGGTCCTCGAGCAGGTCACCCGGGCCGCAGCCGACCTCGGCTACTCCGGCAACGGGATCGCCAGCGCACTGCGCCGCAGCCGGACCGACACCGTGGGGATGGTCGTGCCCAGCATCGCCAACCCCTTCTTCACAGCGCTCGTGGAGAGCGTGGAGCACGCCGTGCAGCAAGCCGGCCGGCAGCTCTTCCTCTGCTCGTCCCGCTCGGACCCGACACTGGAAGCCCAGCGGCTGCGCAGCCTGGTGGCCCGCCAGGTCGACGGCATCGTGATCAGCCCGGTGCACGGCTCGCTGAGCACCGAGGCGGTCGCCTGGGCGGCGGGTGAGCTGCCCCTCGTCCAGGTCGACCGGCACGTCTCCGGGGTGACCAGCGACTGGGTCGGCGTCGATGACGACGCTGCGCTCCGGCTGGTGGTCGACCACCTGGCCGACCGGGGTGTGCAGTCGGCGGCGCTCGTGAGCTCGACCCTGACCAACTCCTCGACCGAGCTGCGCGGTGCGGGTTTCCTCGCCCACACCGCTCGTCGCGGCCTGGCCGTCGCCGCCGTGCTGCTGGGCGACTACTCGATCGAGTGGGGCCGGCAGGCCGCTGGGCAGCTGCTCGCGGCCGGGTCCCTGCCGGACGCGGTCGTCTGCGCCGACGACCTCATCGCCCTGGGGGTGCTGCAGGCCTGCGCGACCGCCGGTGTGGCGGTGCCGGGGGACGTGCTGGTCACCGGGTTCGACGACATCCCCTACTCGGCGCTGTCGAACCCGCCGCTGACCACCGTGCGGCAACCGCAGGACGAGATCGCCGTGGAGGCGGTCCGGCTGCTGACGGCCGCGCTGGGCCCCGACCGCGAGGATCCCGTGCACACCGCGATGGCACCCTCGCTCGTCGTCCGGGCGAGCACCGGGGTCAGCGGCCCCAGCGGGCGACGACCTCGCTGAAGGCGGCCGCCGCCTGCTCCAGCTCGGCGACCTCCACGTACTCGTCCCGGGCGTGCATGACCGCCGGCGTCCCCGGGCCCCAGACGACGACCGGGGCCCCGCCGACGGCCTGCTGCAGCACCGAGCCGTCGGTGAAGTAGCTGGCCGGCTCCGGGCGGACGACGGCGGGCAGCCCGCGCACCCAGGGGTCCTCGGCGTCGGTGCGCAGAGCGGGCAGGTCGACCCGCACCTCGACGTCAGCGACCTCGGGCTGGGCCCGCCACCAGGCCTGCAGCGCAGCGCCGTCCCCGACCGTGCGCATGTCGACGACGACCTCGGCGGCGTCGGGCACGATGTTGGGCACCGTGCCGCCGGCGATCACGCCGGGGTTCCAGGTCTCGGTGCCCAGGAAGTCGTGGGTGGCCAGCGGCAGCTGCTCTCCCGCGCGGGCGAGCACCGCGACCAGGTCCAGGACGGCGTTGTGGCCCAGCTGCGGGGTGCTGCCGTGCGCGGCCCGCCCAGCCGCCCGGACGGCGAGCCAGAGCGCGCCGCGGTGGCCCAGCACCAGCTCGTTGGCGGTGGCCTCGGGGACGACGACCGCGCCGGTGGGCACCCCCTGCAGAGCCCGGGCGGCCACGACGGCGCCCCGGGACCCGATCTCCTCGTCGCTGGTGAGCAACAGGCCGACCGGCGTCTCCGGGTCCGCGCCGGCGATCGCCGCGATCGCGGCCACCAGCCCGGCCTTCATGTCCGAGCCACCCCGGCCCCAGACCCGACCGTCCTCGACGTCGGCGCCGAACGGGTCGCGCTGCCAGGCCGGCGCGTCCGCGGCCGGCACGGTGTCCACGTGGCAGGCGAAGAGCAGCCGCCGGCGCTGGGGGTCCGTCGGGGTGGTCAGCAGCGTCCACGGCTGGTCGGCGTCCTCACCGTCCGTGCGCTGGAGGTGCGGGGCGGCGGCCGCGAGCACGTCGGTGACCACCCCGATGAGGTCGCGCTGCGGGCGCGGGTCCCCGGACACGGTGGGCCTGCGGACGAGCTCACGGACCAGGTCGACGACGTCGGTTCTCACCGACCCCACCCTGCCCGACCCGGGGCCGGCGTTCCACGTGGAACGCCAGGCCCGCGGGTCACCAGCCCTGGGGTGCGGGCTGCTGGTGGTGCTGGGCGCCGCCCCCGGCAGTGATCCAGCCGCCCACCAGCGGCAGGGCGGCCAGGACGGCGGCCACGGTGGGCACCGGCAGCAGGAAGACGACCAGGGTCGCCTGCCCGGACGCTGAGCCGTAGCTGGAGGCGGCGCTGACCACGGCCTGCAGCAGGACGGTGAGGGCCAGCGCAGCACCGCCGCCGACGACGAACCAGCGGTCGGTCCGGGCGAGCAGTCGGACGGCGCCGTAGATCATCACCGCGCCCGCGGGCAGGCCCACCACGACGCCCAGCCAGGTGGAGCTGCCGCCGTCGGACCCGGCGAGCAGCACGATGCCGACCAGGCCCCAGAGGATCGCGATGCCCCCGGCGATGAAGCCCAGCACGGCCGCGGCGGTGGCCTGCGGCGGTCGGCCCGGGCCGTTCGGCCAGGCCGCGGGGACCGGCGTCGGCGTCGGCGTCCACCAGGGCGCACCCGGGGCGCCGTACCCGACCGGCGCCGCACCGTAGGGGGACGACGCGTACGGCGGCTGCGTGGAGGACGGCGGCGGGCCGTATCCGCCCTGCGGTCCTCCGGGCGGAGGTGCACCGTGCGGCGCTCCCTCCGGCGACCAGCCCGGTCCGGGTGGGGAGGCGTCCCAGCTCTGTCCGTCGTCACGTGGCCCGGTCATGCCCGCAGTCTGCCCGGCGCGGTGCCGCCGGACCGGTGCGCCACGACCACGGCACCCCGGACGGGTCACCCGTGACGCCTCCAGCGACCGGACCGACCTCGAGAACGGGGTTCCCGGGGTCTGGACGGCATCCAGAACCCCGACGACCCCGTTCTCGAGAAC
>JBBSVA010000080.1:0-15807 GCA_038233915.1 Mycobacteriales bacterium
CGGCACCTGGGGACCCGGCACCTGGGCCTGCCGGGCACGGGTGCGCAGCCAGAAATGTCGGTGCGGCGTCCTAGCGTCCGCGGCGACGGACCGACCGGTCCTGCGACCGTTGCCAGGAGGCACCCGTGCTCATCGACTGCGACACCTGCACCGTCCGCGGCCAGGGGTGTGACGACTGCGTCGTCACCGTCCTGCTCGGCGCCCCGCCGGGGTGGCGGGGGAGCGACCCGACGGTCGTCCCGCTGACCCGCCGACCGGTCGTGCCCGGTCATGTCGGCCGGGCTACCGGCGTGGACGCCGTCGAGGCCGACGACGACGTGCTGGCGGGCCTGGGCGCGACGCTGGTCTCCGGGCCGGCGGCCGACACGCTCGACACGCCCGGTCGGGACAGAGATCGGGCTCGCGGGGTGGTCGTCGAGTTCGACGACGTGGAGCGCCGGGCGGTCCGGGCGTTGGCAGAGGTTGGGCTGGTCCCGCCGCTGCGGCACCAATCCCCGACGAGCCGTGAGGTCGGCTGACACCCGGCGCGGCTCCCCCCGTCTCACTTCGGCACTTCTCGGCTGGGTAGACGCTTCAAGCTGGCAAGTGTCGATTCGCCCAGGCGAGTGGTGACTCACCGTCCTCGCCTCGTCACGCCCGTACGGTGGCGCTCGTCCGGTCGGGCACGCGTCACCTCACCGGGTGGCCTCGACCGGTCACCGCCGAACTGCTCGTCCCCCCGGGGCCGGGCGGACCGGGGACCCACCGCACTCCTGGGGTGAGTTCTCGCGCACCGACTTCCGAGTCCGTGCCGAGATAGGGCGTCTTCCACGCCCGAACCCGTCAGCTGACTCGGTAGGCGGTCGTCGTGGAAGAAGGAGCACGCACACCCGTGGTGTCCCCCAGCTCTGTCCGTGAACGAGACCTGTCCGCCCTCCCGACCCTGCGCACCGGCGTCTCCGGTGCTGCGCTGGACCCGGGCGCGATCGGGGTGTCCGCACCCGCCCCCCGCCGCACCCGGCTGTCCGGTCGGCTGGGCCGCGGCCTGCTGATCGGTGCCGCCGCGAGCCTGACGCTCACGGTGCTGCCCGGCAGCGCGTACGCCGCCCCCGAGACCGCCGCCCCGGAGACCGCCACCACGCAGGCGACGACGCCGGAGCAGGCCACCCAGCTGGTCGCCGAGGCCAACCACCAGCTCGAGGTCGTCGCCGAGCAGGTCAACGACGCCCAGGTGCAGCTGGCCGACCAGCAGGCCGCCGCCACCGCCGCCGACCGGGCCGGCGCCGAGGCCGCGGCCCGGTTCACCAGCCTGTCCGCGCAGGTCAACCAGGTCGCCCGCAGCGCCTACACGGCCAATCCCTCCAGCTTCACCGCCCTGCTGACCAGCTCCTCGCCCGAGGACTTCCTGGCCCAGGTCAGCACGCTCGACGTCATCGCCGGGCACACCAACGACCTCATCGGCCGCGTCGCGCAGGCCGCCCAGGACGCCACGGACGCCCAGGCCATCGCCGACGCCGCGGCCGCCGTGGCCCAGCAGACGCTGGACGCCGTCACTGCCCAGCAGGCCGACCTGCAGCAGCAGATCGCCACCTACCAGGCGCAGTACGATGCGCTCACCGCCAGCCAGCAGCAGCAGGTCGTCACCGCGCACAGCGGGGCCGAGGTCACTGCGCCCAGCTCCGTCGTGGCCGACAGCGCCGCCGCTCAGACCATCGTCGACACCGCGATGGACCAGCGCGGGGACTCCTACGTCTGGGGAGCCGGCGGCCCGGACTCCTTCGACTGCTCGGGGCTGACCTCCTACGCCTACGCGGCGGCCGGCATCTCGCTGCCGCACTCCAGCGCGGCCCAAGCCCGGATGGGCACCGCGGTCGCTCGCGGTGACCTGCAGCCCGGCGACCTCGTCTACTTCTACAGCCCGGTCAGTCACATCGGGATCTACATCGGCAACGGGATGATGGTGCACGCGCCCACGTCCGGCGACGTCGTCAAGGTCTCCAGCGTGGACATGTCCGGCTACGCCGGCGCCCGTCGGCTCTAGGACTCGCGCCCCCACCGCGACCCGCGGTGCGGCGGTGCGCGCGGGCCGTCACCAGCCGCACGGCTCCGGCTCCTAGGATCGCGTCCGTGGGTACCCGTCGGCTCGCGCTGCTGACGGCGCTCGTGCTCGGAGCGGCCCTCGTGGTCGTGCTCTGGCTGCGCATCCCGTGGGAGGCCACCCCCACGGTGACCGACCCCACGGCCGGTCTGACCGTCGACCAGGTGTCCCGGGCCGACGCGTTCGCCGCCGCCCTGCGGCCGGCGTCGCTGACCAACCTGCTGCTGTCCCTGCTGGCTGCAGGGGTGCTGGGGCTGACCCGGCTGGGCTCCCGGCTCGTCGCCGCGGTGGCCCGGCCGCTGGGCGGGGGCTGGGTCTGGCAGGTCCTGCTGGGGACCCTCGCGCTCACTGCCATCGGCCGGCTGGTCACCCTGCCGCTGGCCGCGTACGGCGAGGTCGTCCGGCACCGGTACGGACTGTCCACCCGTAGCTGGGGCCTGTGGGCCCGGGACGTCGCCGTCGACACCGGGATCACCGCTGGGCTGACCGCGCTGGGCCTGCTGCTGCTCGTCGGCCTGGCCCGCCGGGCGCCGCGGACCTGGTGGGCGTGGGCTGGCGCCGGGGCCGCGGGCCTCGTCGTGGTCGGCTCGTTCCTCTACCCCGTGGTCATCGAGCCCGCCTTCAACTCCTTCACCAGCCTGCCCGCAGGTCAGCTGCGCACCGACCTGCTCGACCTCGCCGAGGAGTCCGGCACCCCGGTGCAGGACGTGCTGGTCGCCGACGCCAGCCGGCGCACCACCGCGCTCAACGCCTACGTCTCCGGATTCGGGTCCAGCCGGCGGGTGGTCGTCTACGACACCCTGCTGGACCTGCCCGACGCCGAGATCGAGTCCATCGCCGCGCACGAGCTGGGCCACGTGGCCACCGACGACGTGCTGACCGGCACGCTGGTCGGCGCGCTGGGGGCCGGGGCCGGCGTCGCCCTGCTGGGCTGGCTGCTCGGCTGGACCCCGCTGCTGCGCCGGGCCGGTGCCGACGGCCCCGGGGACGCGCGGGTGGTCCCGCTGGTGCTCCTGGTCTTCGCCGCCGGCACTGTGCTGTCAGCGCCGGTGCAGAACGGGGTCTCCCGGCAGCTGGAGGCCCGCGCCGACCAGCACGCGCTGGACCTGACCCGGGCCCCGGACGCCTTCGCAGACGTCATGCGCCGGCTGGCGGTCACCAACCTCAACCAGCCCGACCCGTCCGCGGTCTGGCAGTGGTTCTTCGGCTCGCACCCCACGACCGCCCAACGGGTGGCTGCCGCGCAGGAGTGGGACCGCTGACCCGGGTCCTGGTCGTCACCAACGACTTCCCGCCCCGCCAGGGCGGGATCCAGACGTTCGTAGCCGCGCTGCTGGACCGGCTGCCACCCGGGGACCTGGCCGTGCTGGCGTCGACCTCCCCGGGCGCGGCCGAGCACGACGCCACGCTGCCCTACCGGGTCGTCCGGGCCCGGACGTCGATGCTGCTGCCCACCCCCGGTGCGGCCCGCGCCGCCCAGCAGCTGGCCTGCGAGCACCGGGCCGAGACCGTGGTCTTCGGTGCCGCGGCCCCGCTCGGGCTGCTCGCCCCGGGGCTGCGGCGGGCCGGCGTCCGACGTGCGGTCGGCATCACGCACGGGCACGAGACCGGCTGGGTCGCGGTGCCCGGCGGGCGACAGCTGATGCAGCGCATCGCGAGCCGGCTCGACGTCGTCACCTACATCTCGCAGTACACCCACGACCGGCTCGCCCCGGCCCTGGCCGCCCGGACGACGATGACCCAGCTGTCACCGGGTGTCGACGTCGACAGGTTCCACCCCGGCGTCGACGGCGCGGCGGTCCGGGCCGAGCACGGCCTGGGTGAGGCGCCGGTGGTGGTCTGCGTGTCCCGGCTGGTGCCACGCAAGGGCCAGGACGTGCTGGTGGCCGGCTGGCCGCAGGTGCTGGCCCGGCGCCCCGACGCCCGGCTGCTGCTGGTCGGCGGCGGCCCGCTGGAGGCCCAGCTGCGCCGCAGCGTGGAGCGGGCCGGGCTGGGCGGGTCGATCGCGCTGACCGGCGGCGTGGACCAGGCCCGGCTGCCGGCCTACTACGCGGCCGGCGACGTGTTCGCGATGCCCTGCCGGACCCGACGGGCCGGCCTGGACGTCGAGGGCCTGGGCATGGTCTACCTGGAGGCCGCGGCGTGCGGCCGGCCCGTGGTCGCCGGCACCTCCGGCGGTGCCCCGGAGGCCGTGCAGGAGGGCGTGACCGGGCACGTGGTCGACCCGCGCTCGCCGGACGCGGTGGCCGCGACGATCGCCGACCTGCTGGCCGAGCCGGACCGGGCCCGCGCGATGGGCGCGGCCGGCCGGGCCTGGGTCGAGCAGCGCTGGTCCTGGACGACGATCGCCCGGGACTTCCAGGTCTTGCTCACCCCCTGACGTCCCGCGTGGGGGACGTCGGGGAAGTGGGTCAGGAGCGGCCGGCCGAGCTGGCGGCGTAGAGCGCCTCGACCTCGTCGGCGTACTGCTTCATCACCACGTTGCGCTTGAGCTTCAGGCTCGGGGTCAGGGTCCCGTTGGCCTCGGTGAAGTCCACCCCCAGCACCCGGATCCTGCGGATGGACTCCGCGTGCGAGACCGCCTGGTTGGCCCGGGCCACCGCGGTGTCGAGCTCGGCGAGCACGTCGGGGTCCTCCCGCAGCTGCTCCACGGTGAGCGAGGCGTCCTTACCGTGGGCCTTGAGCCAGCCCGGCAGCGCCTCCTCGTCCAGGGTGACCAGCGCCGCGATGTAGGGCTTCTGGTCCCCGACCACGATGCACTGGCTGACCAGCGCGTGGGAGCGCAGCGAGTCCTCGAGCACCGCCGGGGCGACGTTCTTGCCGCCGGCGGTCACCAGGATCTCCTTCTTCCGCCCGGTGATCTTCAGGAAGCCCTGGCTGTCCAGCTCGCCGAGGTCACCGGTGTGGAGCCAGCCGTCGTCGTCGATGGCCTCGGCGGTGGCCTTCTCGTTCTGCCAGTACCCGCGCATGACGATCCCGCCGCGCAGCAGCACCTCGCCGTCCTCGGCGATGGCGGCGTCGGTGCCCGGCAGTGGCCGGCCGACCGTGCCCATGGCGAAGGCGGCGTCGTGGTTGACGGCCGCGGCGGCGGTGGTCTCGGTGAGGCCGTAGCCCTCGTAGACGGTGACGCCGATGCCGCGGAAGAAATGGCCCAGCCGCTCACCCAGCGGAGCGCCGCCGGAGATGGCCCCGACGCACCGGCCGCCGAGGGCGGCGCGCAGCTTGCCGTAGACCAACTTGTCGAACAGCGCGTGCTGCAGCTTGAGCGGCAGCGAGGCCCCGCCGGTGTCCTGCGCCCGGGACCAGTCGACGGCAACCTGGGCGGCCCGGTCGAAGACCTTCCCCTTGCCGCCGGCGTCGGCGGTGGCCTTGGCGCTGTTGTAGACCTTCTCGAACACCCGCGGGACGGCGAGGACGAAGGTCGGCTGGAAGCGGCCGAGGTCGCCCACCAGGTCCTTGACGTCGGGGGTGTGCCCGATGACGGTGCGGGTCTTGATCGCGCCGACCTGCAGCACCCGGGCCAACACGTGGGCCAGGGGGATGAAGAGCAGCATCGAGCCGTCCTTGTTCAGGAATCGGCCCAGCAGCGTCATGCCGTTGCCGATCTCGAACAGGAAGTTCGCGTGCGTCAATTCGCAGCCCTTGGGCCGGCCGGTGGTGCCGCTGGTGTAGATCAGCGTGGCCAGGCTGTCGGGGGACAGCGTGGCGCGGCGGGCCGCGAGCTCGCTGTCGGGCACCTCCTCGCCGGCGGCGGACAGCGTGCCGACGGCGTCGTCGTCGATGACCCAGACCGGGCCGAGGTCGGGTGCCTGGTCGCGCACCGAGTCGACGGCGGCAGCGTGGTCGGCGGACTCGACGACGACCGCGCGGGCGCCGGAGTCGGCCAGGATCCAGGCGATCTGGTCGCTCGAGGAGGTCTCGTACACCGGGACGACGACGGCGCCGGCGGTCCAGATCGCGAAGTCCAGGACCGTCCACTCGTACCGGGTCCTGGCCAGCAGGCCCACCCGGTCGCCGGCCTCCACCCCACCGGCGACGAGGCCCTTGGCCACGGCGCGGACCTGCTCGCCGAATTCGGCGTGCGTGACGTCGATCCACCGGCCGCCCACCTGGCGGCGGAGACCCACCTCCGCACCGTGCTCGGCGGCGTTCTGGACCACCATGTCCGGGAGTGCCTCGTCGGGGCCCACGGTGTGGGTGGGGGGAACGCTCAGCTCGCGCACGCTGGTCCTCTCCTCCCCGCGCGGGGTGTGGCGGCCTCGTCGCTGCCGACCCGGGGGACGCGGGATCTGACCACCCAATCTAGTGGTCCCGGGCTACTGACCAGTACGGCACCCTCTCGGGGGAGCGGCGGCCCGGGTGGGCCCGGGGCGATCACCGGCCCGCGTAACCTCCCGCGCATGGCCGACCAGTCCACCCAGTCGATCGTCATCGACGCACCCGCGTCCGCCGTGATGGCTGTGATCGCCGACTTCGCGGCCTACCCCCAGTGGGTCTCCGCGGCCAAGCAGGTCGAGGTCGTCGCCCCGGGCGCCGACGGGCGGGCCGAGCGGGTGCACTTCGTGCTCGACGCCGGCGCCGTCAAGGACGACTACGTGCTCGCCTACACCTGGGACGGCGACCGCCGGGTGAGCTGGACCCTGGTGAGCGGCCAGATGCAGAAGCGCCAGGACGGCAGCTACACGCTCCAGGAGCGCGGCGGCGCCACCGAGGTCACCTACGCGATCACCATCGACCTCTCCATCCCGATGATCGGGATGATCAAGCGCAAGGCCGAGAAGGTCATCCTCGACACCGCGCTCAAGGAGCTCAAGAAGCGCGTCGAGGCCTGACCCGACGGTGCGCACCCTCCTCGTCACCGGCCCCGGCGGAGCCGGCAGCTCCACGGTCGCCGCAGCCACCGCCCTGGCCGCGGTCGACGCCGGCGATCGGGTGGTCCTGCTGACCACCGCCGTGCCGACGACGACGGGACTCACCGAGCGGGTGCCGGTCCGGGTGGTCGACCCGCAGCGCGCGCTGGAGTCGGCCTGGTCGACCCACGCCTCCGAACTGGCTGCGCTGGTGCCGGCGCTGACCGTGCCGCCGGGCAGCTCCGTCGTGCCGGTGCCGGGCACCACCGAGGTGGCGCTGCTCCTGACGCTGGGCGGGCTGGCCGCCGCCGGGGACACCGACGTCGTGGTCGTCGACGCCGGGCCGCTGCCCGCCGCGACCGCCCTGCTCGCGCTGCCGCACGCGCTGCGCTGGTGGCTGGGTCAGCTGGCTCCGCCGCGGCTGCGGGTGCTGGCCACGATGCGGGCGCTGGTCAGCCGCGGTCGCCCCGGCAGCACCGAGGCCGCGCTGGCCGCCGTCACCGCGCTGGAGGCACAGCTGGATCGGGTGCCCGCCGAGCCCGCCGTCCACCTGGTCCTGGCTCCCGGTCCGGACGCGGACGGGGTGCTGCGCGGCTCGGCCACTCGTCTCGGACTGCTCGGCCACCCGGTCGCCTCGGTGACGGTGTCCCGGGTGCTGCCGGCCGGGGCGGGGGAGTGGGCGGTCGCGCGGACGGCGCAGCAGGACGAGGCGCTCGCTGCACTGGCCGCCACCGGCCTGCCGGTACGCACCGTCGACGAGGCGCCGTGCGCCCCCCGGGACGTCGCGGCCGTGCTCGCCCTGCACGCCGACCTGCCGACCGGCCTGCCCAGCCCGCTGCCGCGCGCCGCCCCGGTGCGCGACGGGGCGGAGTGGGTGCTCGACGTCCCGCTGCCCTTCGCGGAACGGGGCGCCGTCCAGCTGACCCGCTGGGACGACGACTTGGTGCTCGGCGTGGTCGGGCTGCGCCGGTCGGTCCCGCTGGACCCGCTGCTGCGCCGCTGCACGATCACCTCCGGCTCGCTCACCGACCCCGGCACCACGGCGGCCACCCTGGTCGTCCGGGCCGTGCCCGACCCCGGCCTGTGGCCGGTCGGGCTGCTCACCGCAGAACGGAGTCCGGCGTGACCGGTCCTGCCCCCGACTGGAGCGCCCAGCTGCGCGAGCTGGTCGCCGCCGCCGCCGGCCTGCTCACCGGCCTCACCACGGCTACGGCCCCGCACGTCGGCACCCCGCACGTCGGCACCCCGCACGCCGGCGCCCCGGACGCTGGCACCGGCCCGTCCGCCACCGTGCCCGCCGACCACTCCGCGGAGTGCCGCACCTGCCCGGTGTGCACCGCGCTGGCGGTGCTGCGCGGCCGTCGTCCCGACCTGTCCGAGGCCCTCGCCGACGTGCTGGCCACCGCGGCCACCGCGCTGCGGGCGCACGCCCGGCCCGAGGAGACCACCCCCGGGCACCCCGCCCCCGAGCCCGAGCCCCACGAGGAGCAGGTGTCCCCGTCCCCTCCGCCCGCCCCGGTCCAGCACATCGAGGTCGCGTGACCGTCCCCGCGCACGAGCTGCCCGCCCTCGGCATCGACATCGGCGGCACCAAGGTCGCCGGCGGCGTCGTGCTGCCCGACGGCACGATCACCGACACCGCTCGCCGGGCCACCCCGGGGACGTCGGTCAGCGCGACCGAGGACGCCATCGCGGCCGTCGTCGGGGAGCTGGCCGAACGGCACGGCGGCCCGCTGGTGGGAGTGGGCGTGGGTGCGGCCGGCTGGTTCGACCGGACCGGGGACACCGTGCTGTTCAGCCCGCATCTGGCCTGGCGCAACCAGCCGCTGCGCGCGGACCTCGGCCTGCGGCTGCAGCGCCCGCTCTGGGTGGGCAACGACGCCGACGCCGCAGCCTGGGCGGAATACCGCTACGGCGCCGCCCGCGGCAGCGACCTGGCCCTGGTCATCACACTGGGCACCGGCATCGGTGGCGGCATGGTCATCGACGGCCGGCTGCAGCGCGGCGCGCACGGCGTGGCCGGCGAGTGGGGCCACATGCGCGTGGTGCCCGACGGCCGGCTCTGCGCCTGTGGCAACCGCGGCTGCTGGGAGCAATACGCATCGGGCAACGCCCTGGGCCAGACCGCGCGGGAGGTGGCCAGCAGCTCCCCGGCCGCCGCCGCGTCGCTGCTGGAGCGGGTCGACGGGCAGGCGGACCGCCTGACCGGCGAGCACGTCGCCACCGCCGCGGCCGCCGGCGACCCGCTGGCCCTGGAACTGCTGGCCGAGGTGGGCACCTGGCTGGGGCAGGGGATCGCGGACCTGTCCGCGGTGCTCGACCCGGGCGTCGTCGTCATCGGTGGTGGGGTGAGCGTGCTGGGCGAGATGGTGCTCGGCCCCGCCCGCGCCCGGCTCGAGCGGGCGCTGCCCGGGCGCGGCTTCCGCCCGGGACCCGATGTACGGGTCGCCGAGCTGGGCGCCCAGGCCGGTCTGGTGGGTGCCGCCGACCTGGTCCGGCGCGCCGTCGCCGAGGGCGTGGCCTGAAAGAGGACCCGACCGCCCCCCACCACACGCTCCGCGCGCGGCGGGACCCTGCGGCCGGGCCGTTCCAGGCGGACGGCGGCCCCATCCGCTAGCTGCCCGTGAGCTCGCGGGCCAACTGCTCCAGGAAGAGCCCGATGTCGGTGACGATGCCCATCGCCTGGGCCGAGCCGCGGTCGGCCAGCTTGGTGACCGTCGCGGGGTTGATGTCCACGCAGACCAGCGGGACCGAGGCCGGCAGCAGGTTCCCGGTGGCGATCGAGTGCAGCATCGTGGCGACCATGATCGTGAAGCCGACCTCGGGCAGCTGCGCGCGCATCGCCCGTTGACCGTCGATGACGTCGGTGATCACGTCGGGCAGCGGGCCGTCGTCACGCACCGAGCCGACCAGCACGAACGGTTTGCCGGCCTGCACCATCGCGTGCATCACGCCGCCGGTCAGCACCCCGGACCCCACGGCCGCAGCGATCGAGCCCTCCGCGCGGATGGTGTTGATCGCCCGGATGTGGTGCTCGTGGCCGTGCGGCACGCCCGAGCCCTTGGCCAGGTCCACGCCCAGCGACGTGCCGTACAGCGAGGACTCGATGTCGTGGGTGGCCAGCGCGTTGCCGGCGAACAGCACGTCCACGTAGCCCGCGTCGACCAGCCGGACCATCGCCGGTGCCGCCCCGGTGTGCACGACCGCCGGGCCGCCCACCCAGAGCACCTTCTTGCCGGCGGCCTTGACCTCGCGCATGGTGGCCGCGATCTGACGCACCAGCACCGCCTGCGGCTTCTCCGACGAGGCGGTCGAGGACATGAAGCCGAAGTCGTCGTCGGCCCCGCGGGCCGGCTGCGGGGGGAGCTCCACCCGGACCCCGGCGGCGCCGCAGACCACGGCGTCCCCGGCCCGCACGTCGCTCACCGGCACGGTGTCGACGACCGTGTGCCCGTCCTCGGTGGTGACGACCAGCCCGCAGTCCATCTCGGGACGGCGGACCCGGATCCAGGTCGCGTCCAGCCGGACCAGGGTCTCCAGGTTGGTCGTGGAGTAGAACGCCGGCGGGAAGACGCCGTCGGCCGGGGCCGGCTCGGTGCTCGCGGTGCCCGGGTCGACGGCGTTCGCGCCGTGCACCTGGACCCGCATGAGGATCCGCTCCAACAGCTCGGCGGTGTCCGCGGAGACCTCGACCAGCGCCCGGGACTCGTCGGCGTGCTGGCGGCCCAGGTCCAGGCTCTGGATCCGGTAGTCCCCGCCGTACTCCAGGACGTCGTCCAGCACCCGGGCCAGGATGCCGGTGTCCATGAGGTGGCCGGACAGGGAGACGGTCGTCGTCTGGGAGATCACAGCCCCATGGTGACGGATGGGAACGGCCTCGCCGCAAGGACCCGCGCCGGACGCAGTCCGGGGTGCGGGGTGACGAGGTCCGCTCTCAGACGACCGCGCCGTCCCCGTCGTCGTCGGAGCGATCCCGCATCCGGGACACCAGCACCGCGACCCCGCCGACGACGCCGAGCACGCCCAGCACGATCCCGACGTCCAGGCTCAGCCCGATCGTGCCCGGGGCGATGATGCACAACGCACCGGCCGCGATGAGCAGCAGCGCGTACAGCGACGCAGGCGCCAGCACCGGCAGCGGGGGCGGGGCGGGGGGCTCGAAGTGCTCGTCGGGCCGGTCCAGCACGTCGGGTTCGGCCGGTGGGGGAGGCGGGTCGTCCCGGGGCTGCTCGACGACGGGCGGGGTCGGGCCGGACTCGGCCTCCCAGCCGGCCACGATCCGGGCGAACTCGGCGTCGGTGGCCGCGGTGTCGGCGGCCGCGTCCTTGCTCGCGTCCCGTCGGGCGCGGGTGGTCGCGACGGGCGGGTGGTCGTCGCCGTGGGTGTCGACGACGGTCCGGGCCTCGACCCTGCGGGCCCGGTCGACGAAGAGCCGGTCGGTCGGCGGGGAGGGCAGGAACTGGGTCCGGGTGTAGGGCCCGTCGTCGGTGGAGGGCGCCAGGTAGGCCGCGATGCCCTCCTCGCGGAGCACGTCGAGCAGGTGCTCGCCGACCCGCGGGTCCACGTCGCGCAGCGGGTGCCACAGCGAGGCGTCCAGGCCGTTGTCGCGCCGGCCCCGTCGTCCGCTCACGCCGTCCACCCCTGTCCTGTGCTCCCCGGCTGCGGCCGGGGGTCCCATCGTGCCCTCCGTCGAGGGTCCGTCGGGTCGGTCGGCGCGCCCCCGATTGTGGGGTGGGCCTCGTCCTCCCTAGTCTGACAGTCCCTGAGGGAGGCGTGTTGTTCTACTGGTTCCTCAAGTTCGTGGTCGTCGGGCCGTTCGTGCGTCTGCTGTTCCGTCCGCAGGTGTCCGGGGCCCACAACGTGCCGCGCCGGGGGGCGGCGGTGCTCGCGAGCAACCACCTCTCCGCCTCCGACTGGGTCTTCATGCCCCTGGTGCTGCGGCGTCGGGTGACGTTCCTGGCCAAGGCCGAGTACTTCACCGCCCCCGGTATGAAGGGCTTCCTGCAGCGGGTGTTCTTCGCCGGCAGCGGTCAGGTGCCCATCGACCGGACCAGCGCCGACGCAGCAGAGGCCGCGCTGTCCACCGGCATCCGGATCCTGGGCGAGGGCAAGGTGCTGGGCATCTACCCCGAGGGCACCCGTTCACCCGACGGCCGGCTGTTCCGCGGCAAGACCGGGGTCGCCCGGATGACCCTGGAGACCGGTTGCCCGGTGGTGCCCGTCGCCATGGTGCCGACGTCGAGCTTCCGGGTCTTCGGGAAGACCGTGCAGCGGGTCACCGTACGGGTCGGGGAGCCGCTGGACTTCTCCCGCTACGAGGGGATGAGCGGTGACCGGTTCGTCGAGCGGTCCATCACCGACGAGATCATGTACGAGATCATGACCCTGTCCGGTCAGGAGTACGTCGACCTCTACGGCGCCAAGGTGAAGAAGTCGATGGACTCCACCGGGGCCAGCGCGGTCGATGTCATCGGCACCTTGCAGCCGCCGTCACACGAGAGCGCAGACCGGCTGCCCAGCTCCCTGGCCGGCTAGTGCACGAAGGACCCGGTCGCCCCCATCACACGCTGCACCCACCGCGGGCCACCGGGGCGTTCCCGCGGGTCAGCGGGTGATGCGGCCCAGCACGTCCGAGGCCAGCGTCAGCACGTCCTCGCGCGTCATGGTCGAGGGGTCCTCGGTCCAGCCGACGACGAGGTCCTCGGTGAAGGCGAACCACGCCCGCACCAGCTGGCGGTGCCGCGGGTCGTCGGGCAGCCCGACCGTGCGCAGCGTGCCGTCGACCAGCCGCTCCCGGGTGTCGGTGTAGACGTCGGACACCCACGAGTCGCCGCCGCCGGCGCCCCGGACGAAGGCCACGTAGGACTCCCGGTAGGTCTCCACCCACTGCACGAAGCGGTCCAGCATGCCCGCGTGCGCCCCGGCCGCTGGCTGGTCGTCGGAGCCCAGCACGTGGTCCAGCAGCAGCTCGGCGGCCGCCGTCGTCCCCGCGGTGTAGTAGTCCTTCTTCGTCGCGAAGTAGTGGAACAGCAGGCTGCGGCTGATCCCGGCCCGGCGGGCCACCTCGTCGATGGTGAGCTCCTGCACCGGCGTGGTGGGCAGCAGCTCCAGGCCGATGTCCACCAACTGGGCCCGGCGGTCGGCGGCCGAGCGGCGCGCGGCCGTCACCGTGCGGCGGTGACCAACCGCTGGAGCGCCTCGGTGACCAGGTCGGGCCGCTCCTGGGGCAGCATGTGCCCGCAGCCGGACACGATCTGCAGCCGGGCGGTCGGGATGGCCTCGGCAAGCTTCCCGCTGTGCCTGACCGGGGTCAGCTTGTCGCCGTCGCCCACCAGCACCTCGACCGGGATGGTGCCCAGCTCGACCAACGCCTCGGCCTTGTCGTGCGCGCCCAGCGCCGGCCAGAAGGCCACGAAGGACCGCACGGACGACGCCGAGATGAGGTCCGCGCCGCGCCGGACCATCGCGTCGGTCGCGTCGGTGCCGTAGAGGAGGCCGCGCACGACCGCCTGGTGCCGGGCCGAGGACGGCGGGACCCGCCGGCGCCAGCCCTCGACCCGGCGGCCGTGCCGCACCGCCCAGGCCCCGACGACGGGCAGCAGCCGCTCCTGCAGCCGCTCGGCTGCGTTGCGCGGGGGCTTCGACAGCTCACCTGCCGACGTGTCGACGAACGCGACGCCACGGACCCGGTCGCCGATCAGCTCGGGGTGGGCCCCGGCCAGCGCCATGATCGTCATGCCGCCCATCGAGTGTCCGCCGAGCACGACCGGGCCGGTGGGCGCGAGGGTGGCCAGCACCGCGGCCAGGTCCTCGCCGAGCAGGTCGATCGAGACCTCGTCGACCGAGCCCCAGGTGGACCGGCCGTGGCCGCGCTGGTCGTAGCGGACCAGCCGCACCGCGCCCTCGGCGACGTCGTCGGCCAGCGCGTCGGCGACGTCGTCCCAGGAGCCCTGGGACAGCGTCCAGCCGTGCGCCAGGACGACGGTGACCGGGGCGTCGTCGGACCCGCGGACGGTGGCGTGCAGCCGGGCGCCGTCGTCGATGGGGACGGCGTGGGTCGTCGCCAGCACGGTGGTCGGGAGCTGGGTGGTCATGCCGTCGTCCCCACGTAGTTGTCGCGGTCCAGGGTCCTGGTGAGCGCCCGGAACCGGAAGGTGAAGTCCGGCCACAGCGTGGTGTTGTGCCCGTGTTCGTCGAGGTACCAGGAGCCGCAGCCGCCCTCGAGCCACACGGTGCCCGCGGAGCGCTCGGCGATCAGCGCCCGGTAGGCGTCCTGGGCGGCCTGGGTGGTCTCCAGGGTGATCAGGTCCTCGTCGTCCATCGCCTGCAGGGCGTTGCCGACGTAGGCGACCTGGGACTCGATCATGTAGACCATCGAGGTGTGCCCGACCCCGACGTTGGGGCCGACCAGCAGGAAGAGGTTGGGGAACCCGGCGACGGTGCTGCCCCGGTTGGTGGCCATCCCGTCGGCCCAGACCTCGGCGAGGGTGCGGCCGTCCTTGCCGGTGATCTTGTGCGCGATCGGCAGGTCGGTCACCTGGAAGCCGGTGGCCAGCACCAGGGTGTCGGTCGGGCGCTCGACGCCGTCCCGGGTGACGACGGAGTGCGGCCGGATCTCGGCGATGCCGGCGTTCACGACCTCGGCGTTGGGTGCGGTGACCGCCGGGTACCAGTCGTTGCTGATCAGGATGCGCTTGCAGCCGATCGTGTAGTCCGGGGCGAGCGTGGCGCGGACCTGCGGGTCGCGGACCTGGCGCTCCAGGTGGGTGCGGGCCAGCTTCTGCACCGGCGCGAGGAACCGCGGGTTCTTGGTGATCCCGACGGCCAGGAACTCGCGCCCGGCGTAGAGCACGCCGCGGACGGCCTTCTGCACTCCGGGCAGCCGGCGGTAGAGGGACCGCTCGAAGGACGTCGTCGGCCGGTCGCCGCGGGGGATGACCCACGGCGGGGTGCGCTGGTAGACCGTCACGGAGTCCACGACCGGCTGGATCGCCGGCACCACCTGGATGGCCGAGGCGCCGGTGCCGATGACAGCGACCCGCTCGCCGGCGAGGTCGTGGGTGGAGTCCCAGCGGGCCGAGTGCATGACCGTGCCGGCGAAGTCCTCGATGCCCGGGATGTCGGGGTAGGAGGGGTCCGCCAGTGCGCCGGCCGCCGACACCAGCACCCGGGCGGAGAACTCACCCCGCGAGGTCTGCACCAGCCAGCGCTTGGCGCCGGCATCCCAGTGGGCGGCGGTCACGTCGGCGCCGAAGACGTGCTGGCGCAGCACGTCGTAGCCGGCGGCGACGCCCTTCAGGTAGGCCAGGATCTCCGGCTGCTCGGAGTAGGTGCGCGGCCAGTCCGGGTTGGGCGCGAAGGAGAACGAGTAGAGGTTCGACTGCACATCGCAGGCCGCGCCCGGGTACGTGTTGTCCCGCCAGGTGCCGCCGACGTCGGGCCCGCGCTCGAGGACGACGACGTCCTCGATGCCCTGCTCGCGCAGGCGGATGGCCATGCCCAGGCCGGCGAAACCCGACCCGATCACCGCTACCCGGACCTCGCGGACCTGCGGGGCGGACTGCGGCTGGCTCTCGAGCGTGCTGGTCACCGGTCGGCTCCTCTGCGGACGGCTGGGTCACCCCGGAGCTTGCTGAGCAACGCTCAGCACGCTACAACAGTCGTTGAGCAGTGCTCAACAGCGAGCGTCACCGACGACGAGGAGCCCTCCGATGGCCCGCAGGAACAGCTCCGCCCGGCCCCTGGCCGGTCAGGTCGTGCTGATCACCGGAGCCGCCCGGGGCATCGGCGCCGAGCTCGCCCGCCAGGTCGCCGGCCGGGGGGCCCGCGTCGCGCTGGTCGGCCTGGAGCCCGCGCTGCTCGCGACCGTGGCCACCGAGC
>JBBSVA010000081.1:0-15735 GCA_038233915.1 Mycobacteriales bacterium
GACCTCGTCCACGACGCCGATCTCCTGCGCGCGGGCGACGCCGCCGGCGATCCGCTCGTGCTCGCTGGCCAGTTGGGCGTGCAGTGCCTCCCGCTCACCGGGCTGCGCCGCGGCCAACTTCTTGCGGTGCAGGATGCCGACGGCGGCCTTGGCGCCCATGACGGCGACCTCGGCGCCAGGCCACGCGAAGACCGCGGTGGCGCCCAGCGACCGGGCGTTCATCGCGATGTAGGCGCCGCCGTAGGACTTGCGGGTCACCAGCGTCACCCGCGGTACCACGGCCTCGGCGAACGCGTGCAGCAGCTTGGCCCCCCGGCGCACGACGCCGTCCCACTCCTGGCCGACGCCGGGCAGGTAGCCGGGTACGTCTACCAGGACGACGAGCGGCACGCCGAACGCGTCGCACATCCGGACGAACCGGGCGGCCTTCTCCGCGGACGGGGAGTCCAGGCAGCCGCCCAGGCGCAACGGGTTGTTGGCCACCACGCCGACGGTGCGGCCGGCCATCCGACCCAGCGCGGTGATGATGTTCGGCGCGTAGCGGCTCTGCAGTTCCAGTGGCGGGCCGTCCAGCAGCGAGGCCACCAGCGGCTTGACGTCGTAGGCGCGCTGCTTGGCCGCGGGCAGCAGGGCCGACAGGTCCTCGTCCGGCTCGCCTTCGGCCGGGGAGAACGTGCCCTGCGCCGCGAGCAGGTCGACTGCCTGGCGGGCGGTGTCCAGCGCGTCCTGCTCGGTGTCCGTCACGATGTGCACGACGCCGGATCGCCGGCCGTGGGTGTCCGGTCCGCCCAGGGCCTCCATGTCGACCTGCTCGCCGGTGACCGAGCGCACGACGTCCGGGCCGGTCACGAAGACGCGGCCCAGCGGGCCCATGATCACCAGGTCGGTGAGGGCGGGACCGTAGGCCGCGCCACCGGCGGCCGGGCCGAGCACCACGGAGATCTGCGGGATGCGCCCGGACGCCCGGATCATCCCCGCGAAGACCTCACCGACGGCGTGCAGGGCGGTGACGCCCTCGGCCAGCCGGGCACCGCCGGAGTGCCAGATGCCGATGACCGGCACCCGCTCGCGCAGTGCCGCGTCGATGGCGTCGACGATGTGCCGGCAGCCGTCGAAGCCCATGGCGCCGCCCATGATCGTGGCGTCGGTGCAGTAGGCGATGGCGGGGGAGCCCTGGACCAGCCCACGGGCCGCCATCACGCCGGAGGTGTCCCGGGCCGCGAGCGGCTGCATGGTGCCGGTGTCGAAGAACCGGACGAGCCGGTCCTCGGGGTCGCGGGGATCGGGGGCGGCCAGCGTGGGGGCGGGGTGGACGGTGGTCATCGGACCTCCTGCAGAGCCGGACGGGCGGGACGAGCGGTGGGGGATCCGTCAGGCGGTCGTGAAGACCAGCGCGACGTTGTGGCCGCCGAACCCGAAGGAGTCGTTGACGGCTGCGGAGAAGGTCGCCGTGCGCGGCTCGCCGCGGACGATGTCCAGCTTCTGGACGGCGGGGGCCTCGTCGAGCTGCTCGATGTTGGCGGTGCCCGGGATCAGCTGCTCCCGCAGGGCGAGCAAGCAGAACACCGACTCCAGCGCGCCGGCCGCGCCCAGCAGGTGCCCGGTCTGACTCTTGGTCGAGGTGACCGCGGCGTGGTCGCCGACGGCGTTGAGGATCGCGAAGGCCTCGGCCACGTCCCCGACGGGGGTGGAGGTGGCGTGCGCGTTCACGTGGCCGATGTCGGAGGCGGACAGCCCGGCGTCGCGCAGCGCGGCACCGATGGCGCGCTGGGCGCCCTCGCCCTCGGGGTGCGGGGCGACCAGGTCGTAGCCGTCGGAGGTGGCCCCGGCGCCGGCGAGCCTGCCGTAGACAGTGGCGCCGCGGGCCTTGGCGGCGTCTGCACGCTCGAGGACCAGGCAGGCGGCACCCTCGGCGAGCACGAAGCCGTCCCGGCCGGCGTCGAAGGGCCGGGAGGCGTGCTCGGGGTCGTCGTTACGGGTGCTCATGGCGCGCATTGCGGCGAAGCCGGCCATCGGCAGCGGGTGCACGCAGGCCTCCGCGCCACCGACGAGGACGACGTCCGCGCGGTCCAGGCGGAGCAGGTCCAGGCCCCAGCGGATCGCCTCGGCCCCGGATGCGCAGGCACTGACCGGGGCGTGCACGCCACCGCGGGCACCGATCGCCAGGCCGACGGCCGCGGCCGGGCCGTTGGGCATGAGCATGGGGATGGTGAAGGGGGAGACGCGCTTGGGGCCCTTCTCCTCCAGGATGTCGTCCTGGTCGAGCAGGGTCATCGCGCCACCGATGCCGGTGCCGATGACGACGGCGATGCGCAGCGGGTCGTAGCCCGCGTCGCCGGCACCCGAGTCGGCCCAGGCCTCCTCGGCGGCGATGACGCCGACCTGCTGGCTGCGGTCCAGCCGGCGGGAGCGGACGCGGTCGATCTTCTCGCTGGGCTCCTGGGCGAGCCGGGCGACGAGCTGGGCCGGGAAGGGCTGGACCCACTCGTCGGTGATGCGGGTGACCCCGGACCGCCCGGCCAGCAGTGCGTCCCAGGTGGAGGCGACGTCGGCCCCGAGGGGCGTGGTTGCACCGAGACCGGTGACGACGACGTCAGTGGTGTTGACGGGCATGGCGGTTCCTCCGGGACAGGTGAGGGGATGGAACGGCCCCGTCGCAGGGCCCCGGGAGACGCGCGCAGCGTGTCTCCCGGGGGGCGACGGGGTCCTTCGACTACTGGTTCTTCTCGATGAAGGAGATCGCGTCGCCGACGGTCTTGATGCCGCCGAGCTCGTCGTCGGGGATCGCGACGCCGAACTTGTCCTCGACGGCGGTGGCGATCTCGACCATGGACAGGGAGTCGACGTCGAGGTCCTCGGTGAAGGACTTCTCCGGGGTGGCGTCGGCGGGGGCGACCCCAGCGACCTCCTCCAGGATCTCGGCCAGGCCGGACTGGATCTCCGCGGTGCTGCTCAAGGCGTGTCCTCTCTCGAGTGTGGGCCGGCAGCGGGCTGCTGCGCGACGGTCCGGGGCGGGTGCCCCGGGGGTCTGTGGGTGGTTCGGCGCAGCCGGGTCACGGCAGCCGCAGGACCTGGCCGGCGAAGGTCAGCCCGGCGCCGTAGCCGAGGACCAGGCACAGGTCGCCGCTCCGGGCCTCGCCGGAGTCCAGCAGGGCCGCGATCGCCAGTGGCACCGAGGCCGAGGACGTGTTCCCGGCCAGCACGACGTCGCGGGCGATGACGGTGGTCGCCGGCAGGCCCAGCCGCTTGGCCATCAGCTCGATGATCCGCAGGTTGGCCTGGTGCGGAGCGAAGACGTCGATGTCGGCGGCGGTGACGCCGGCGGAGTCCATCGCGGCCTGCAGCACGTCGGTGAGCTTCGTGGTGGCCCAGCGGTAGACCGCCTGGCCGGCCATGGTGAGAGCCTCCCGTTCACCCGGCGCGGCGACCGGGATGGCGATGGCGTCGCGCTGGTCGCCGTCGCTGCCCCACACGACCGGGCCGATGCCGGGCTCGTCGCTGGCGCCCAGGACCATCGCGCCGGCGCCGTCGGCGAAGATCACCGCGGTGGCCCGGTCGGTCAGGTCGGTGACGTCGGAGAGCCGCTCGGCGCCGATCACCAGGGCGTTCCGGGCGGAGCCGGCGCGGATGGCGTCGGCGGCTGCGGACAGTGCGTAGCAGAACCCGGCGCAGCCCGCGTTCACGTCGTAGGCGCCGGGGCGGGTCATACCCAGCCGGTGGGCGACCTCGGGGCCGGCGCCGGGGATCTGGGTGGGCAGGCTGGCGCTGGCCACGATCACCAGGTCGACCTGGTCGGCGGACAGCCCGCTGGCGGCCAGCGCCTTGCCGCCGGCGGCCACGGACATCTCGACGAGGGTCTCGTCGGGCTCGGCCCACCGGCGCTCGGCGATACCGACCCGGCTCTGGATCCACTCGTCGTTGGTGTCCATGGTCTGCGACAGCTCGTCGTTGGTGACCCGACGGCGCGGGCGGTAGGCCCCGACCCCGAGCACCTGGGCACCGGCCGCGACCGGGGGCAGCGTGATCGTGGTGTCGCTCACGCGGACACCTCCGGGTAGAGCCGGGCCAGCGGGTCCCCGGCGTGGACCAGGTCCCCCTCGGCGACCAGCCACTCCGCGAGCACGCCGTCGTACCCGGCGGCGACGTCGACGGTCTCGCGACGGCCCGTGACGGTGGCGAGCTTGGAGCCGGCGGGCAGGTGGGTGCCCTCGGCGACGTCGGCGGGGGAGATCGTGCCGCGGGCGGGGGAGACCACGACCCGCCAGTCGGGGGAGTGCTCGGCCTCGTTGCGGCCGCGCTCGGCGGCGATCAGCTCCCGGGCCCGGTCCAGGTCGGCGGGGCTGCTGATGGCCAGCACCTCGACGTCGTGGACGCCCTTCCAGTCGCGCTTGGCGAGCCCCGCCAGCGCGCCGGCCGGCGGCAGCTCGATGAGCGCGGTGACGCCCAGCTCGCGCAGGGTGTCCAGGCAGGTGTCGAAGCGCACCGGGTTGGTGATCTGGCTGACCAGCCGGTTGAGCACGCCGGCGCCGGTCTCGACCGCGGACCCGTCCTTGTTGGACAGCAGCAGCCGGGAGGGCTGGGCCGGCCGCAGGCCCCCGATGAGGCCCTCCAGCCGGGTGCGCGCGCTGGCCATGTACTCGGTGTGGAAGGCGCCGGCCACCGACAGCGGCATGACCCGGGCCTTGGCCGGCGGGTCGGCCTTGAGCGCGGCGAGGCCCTCCAGCGAGCCGGCGGCGACGACCTGGCCGCCGCCGTTGCGGTTGGCCGGGCTCAATCCGTGTGCCTGGATGGCGGCGAGTACCTCGGCGGGGTCGCCACCGAGCACGGCGGACATCCCGGTGGGGGTCCGGGCGCAGGCCTGCGCCATCGCCCGGCCGCGGACGGCGGTGAGCGCGATCGCCGCCTCGATGCTCAGCACCCCGGCCAGCACCGCGGCGGTCAGCTCACCGACGCTGTGCCCGGCGATGACGACGTCGCGGCCGCCCTGCGGGGTGTGCGCCACCGGGCCCGGCAGCCCCCCGAGCTCGCGGGCGACGAACAGCGACATGGCCACGACCAGCGGCTGGGTGACCGCGGTGTCCTTGATGTCCTCGGCGTCACCGTGGGTGCCGAGCTCCAGCAGATCGGCGTCGGCGATCGCACCGGCCCAGCGGAAGAACGACTCGGCCCCGGGCAGGCTCAACCAGTCGGTGAGCATCCCGGGCTTCTGGGCCCCCTGGCCGGGGGCGAGTACGGCGAGCACAAGGTCCACCGTGCCAGCCCCGACTGTCCGGCGGGTCGGTGGCGGCCACGAAGAACAACGGTGTTCCTTTGGAGGATCCCTCCAAAGACAGGGCCGTCAACCCGCAGCCGGTCGGTGTGTCGGCGGGGGAGTTCACAGACGGGGCCGACTCAGGACCAGAGCGAGCGCTGTCCCTCGAGCTCGGCCAGGGCCAGCGCGACCTGCAGCGTCCAGCCCCCCCGGGGATCGGTCGCCGACCAGCCGGTCAGCTCGGTGGCTCGCTTGAGCCGGTACCGGACGGTGTTGGGGTGCACGAACAACGCGCGGGAGGTGGCCTCCAGGTTGCCGCCGCTGGCCAGCACGGCCCGCACGGTGTCCAGCACCTCGCCGCCCGCGGACTGCAGCGGCAGCGCGATCCGCTCGGTGAGGGCCGCGCGGGCCAGCGGGTCGCCGTCCAGGGCGCGCTCGGCGGGCAGGTCGTCGGCGGCCACCGGGCGAGGGGCGCCGGGCCACGCGGCCGCGGCCCGCAGGCCGGCCAACGCCACGGCCGCGGACTCCGAGGCCAGCGCGAGGGAGTCGACGACCGGCCCGCTGACCACGGCCCCGGGACCGAACTCGCGGCTGACCCGCTCCGCGACCGGCGTCAGGTCGGGCACCCCGCCCAGCACCACGACCAACTGCTCGGCGTGCACCCCGACCAGCACCTCGGCACGCATGGCGCGGGCGGCCCGGCGGACCGGGGTGTGCACGTCGGCGATGTCGGGCATCGCCCGGCCGACCAGCACGGTGACCGGGGCCGTGGTGCCCCAGCCGAGTGCCGCCGTCCGGGAGGGGAGCTCCTCGGACTGCTCGCCCCGGACCAGCGCGTCGACGACGAGGGCCTCCAGGCGGGCGTCCCAGGCCCCGCGGTCCTCGGCGAAGGCGGCGTAGACGTGCGCGGTGGCGAACGCGACCTCGCGGCTGAACTGCAGGACCGCGACCCGCAGCGCGTCGGCCTCGCCCTTCTCCGCGACCGTCTCGACCCGGTCGTCCATGACCTCCACGGTCACCTTGATCAGGTCGACCGTCTGCTTGAGCGGCACGGCCCGCACCAGGGCGCGCGGGGCGGCGCCGAACACCTCGCCGGTGAGCTTGGGCGGCCGGCCGGGGTTGCGGCACCACTCGACCAGCGAGGCGATCCCGGCCTGGGCCACCAGGGTGACCCAGGACCGCTGGTCGGCCGGCATCGCCCGGAACCAGGGGAGGGTGTCATCCATCCGGGCGACCGCCTGGGTCGCCAGGGAGCCCGACGCGCGCTCCAGCCGGCGCAGCGTCGCCTCCGACGGTGGGGACGCACTCACCGTGTCAGCGTGTCACCTGCTCAGCCGGTGCGGGAGGCTGGCCCGGTGGTCACGTTGTCGGAGGGGGTGCGGACCCGCCGGCGTGCCGGTCTTGCTGTCGTCCTCGGGCTGGTGGTTCTCGCGTTGTTGGGCGCCGGGGTCACGCTGGACTGGGCGCCGCAGCTGCGCCTGGACGGCGCCGTGAGCCGCGCGCTGTACGCCGGCGACGACCGGTCGACGGCGGTGTCGGTGCTGCTGGAGGTGCTCACCGCGCCCGGGCTGTCCGGCGTCCGGGCTGTGGTGTTCCTACCGGTCGTGGGTTGGCTGCTGCTGCGTCGCCGCTGGTGGACGGCGGGCTGGGTCGCGCTGGCCACGGCCGCCCTCGGGCCGCTGGACACCGGTCTCAAGGAGCTCGTCGGCCGGGCCCGCCCGGACTTCGCGGAGGGTGGCGCGCGGTATGAGTCGCTGAGCTTCCCCAGCGGGCACTCCGCCGGCGTCGCCTGCCTGGTGACGACGGCGCTGGTGCTCGCCTGGCCGCGGTTGGTGGGGCCGGCCCGCCGTCGGTGGCTGCTGGCCGGGCTGGGGCTGGTCCTGCTGGTCGGACTGACCCGGGTCTGGCTGGGCGTGCACTTCGCCTCGGACGTCGTCGCCGGCTGGTCGTTCGGCACCGCCTGGACGCTGCTCGTCGCGCTGGTCCTGGGCGGACTGCCCGGTGGTCGGGCCGCGCTGCCGCCGCGGGGTGCGGTATGAGCGACGGACTGGTGTCCCGGGTGCTGCTGGCCCCGCTGGACGGGTCGACCGGGCCACTGCTGCGGATCGCCGACGACCGGCTGGAGGCCGGCGCGGGCTACGGCACGCACGCGCACGCCGACGTCGACGTGGTGGCCGTGCTGGTCGCCGGTTCGTTGGCGCACAACTGGGGCGGCCGGGTGACGCTGCGGCCCGGCGACGTGGCGGTGCTCCGCGCGGGCACCGGGCTCAGCCACGACGAGGTGGCCGGGGCCGACGGCGCGCACGTCGTGCAGACCCACCTGCGCGCCGCGACCGTCGGGGAACCGCCGCGGCACGGCGTCGTCCGCTGGGCCGCGGACCGGACCCGCGGCTGGGTCGACCTGGACCGCCCGGACGTCCGGCTCTGGGTCGCCCGGCTGCGTGCCGGGGAGACGGTGCAACCGCCCGAGGGCCTGCGCGTCGTCGCCACGCGCGCGGGGGTGACGTCCGGCCTCGCCGGGCCGGTGACCGGCCCGGCGACGGTGCTGGTCTGGCAGCTGGACGCGACCCGACCCGCGTGGGCGCAGGACTGACCCGCTCGGACGCCGCCGGTGTTGAGCCTTGCTACAGACTGGGTCGGTGACCTCTCCCGCTGAGCTCCTCGCCGCTGCCCGGGCCGACGCCGACCGCACGGTCGACCTCCGCCGTCGTCTGCACCGCCGTCCCGAGGTCGGGCTGCAGTTGCCCGAGACCCAGGCGATGGTCCTCGAGGCCTTCGCCGACCTGCCCGTCGAGCTGACCACCGGCACGACCACCACCTCGGTCGTCGGCGTCCTCCGCGGCGGGCGTCCGGGCCCGAGCTACCTGCTGCGCGGGGACATGGACGCCCTGCCGCTGCAGGAGGACACCGGGCTGGACTTCGCCTCCGAGATCGACGGGGCCATGCACGCCTGCGGCCACGACACGCACGTGGCGATGCTGCTGGGCGCCGCCCGGCTGCTCGCCGAGCGCCGCGACGAGCTGGCCGGCCAGGTCGTGTTCATGGTCCAGCCGGGGGAGGAGGGCCACCACGGCGCCCGGTACATGCTGGAGGAGGGGCTGCTGGACGTCGTTCCCGACGCGCCGGTGAGCGGCGCGTTCGCGTTGCACATCAGCACCGGCTTCGCGACCGGCAGTGTCAATGTCCGGCCCGGCCCGCTGATGGCTGCCGCGGACCACTTCCGGATCACGCTGCGCGGCGCGGGCGGGCACGCCTCCACCCCGCACGTGACCGCGGACCCGATCCCGGTGGCCGCCGAGATCGTGCTCGCGCTGCAGGCCATGGTCACCCGCCGGGTCGACGTGTTCGACCCGGCCGTGGTCACCGTCGGGCACATCAGCGCCGGGACGACGAACAACATCATCCCGGCGACGGCCTTCCTGGAGGGCACCATCCGGACCCTGTCCGCCGAGCGCCGAGCCGACGTCGTCGCCCGGGTGCAGCGGGTCGCCGAGCACGTGGCCGCCGCGCACGAGTTGGTCGCTGACTTCGAGCGGGTCGAGGGCTACCCGGTCACCGTCAACGACGCCGTCGTCGCCGGGCAGGTCGAGGCGGTGGCCACCGAGCTGCTCGGGGCCGGGCTCAGCGTGCCGATGGCCGACCCGCTGATGGGTGCCGAGGACTTCTCCTACGTGCTGGAGCGGGTGCCCGGCGCGATGGCCTTCCTGGGTGCCTGCCCGCCGCACCTGGTGCCGAACGAGTCGCCCGGCAACCACTCGAACCTGGTCGTCTTCGACGAGTCCGCGTTCCCGGCGGGTGTCGCCACGTACGCGCAGATGGCGCTCCAGGCACTCCGCGGCTGACACGACAGCGGCCCGCCCACCCCGGTGGGGGTGGACGGGCCGCCGGCGGTGCGCGATCAGGTGGCGGGCGTGTCCGCGGTCAGGTCCACCGGCGCCTGGGTGACATCGGTGATCGCGTACTTCTCGACCGCCTGGGCCACCACGGAGCGATCGATCTCCCCGCGCTTGGCCAGCTCGCCGAGCACCCGGACGACGATCGACTCGGCGTCCACCCGGAAGTGCCGGCGCAGCGCCGGGCGGGTGTCGGACAGGCCGAAGCCGTCGGTGCCCAGGGAGGCCAGGCCGGACACGTAGGGCTGGATGAGGTCCGGCACCGCCTTCATCCAGTCCGACACCGCCACGATCGGGCCCTGGGCGTCGGCCAGCGCCCGGGTCACGTACGGCACCCGCTGCTCCTCCGCCGGGTGGTCCAGGTTCCACTGGTCGGCCTCGACGCCGTCCCGGCGCAGCTCGGTCCAGGAGGTCACCGACCAGACGTCGGCGGAGACGCCCCAGTCGGCGGCGAGCAGCTCCTGGGCCCGCTGTGCCCAGGGCACGCCGACCCCCGAGGCGAGGATCTGGGCCTTCTGGGCGTGCTCGATCGAGGGTCCCTGGTCGAGCCGGTACATGCCGGCCAGCAGGCCCGCGACGTCGAGGTCGTCGGGTTCGGCGGGCTGGCGGTAGGCCTCGTTGTAGACGGTCAGGTAGTAGTAGACGTCTGCGCTGCGCTCACCACCCAGCGGAGCCCCCGGGTCGTCCCCGTACATCCGGGCCAGGCCGTCCTTGACGATGTGCCCGACCTCGTAGCTGAACGCCGGGTCGTAGGTGACGACAGCCGGGTTGGTCGCCGCCAGCAGCATCGAGTGCCCGTCCTCGTGCTGCAGGCCCTCCCCGTTCAACGTCGTCCGACCGGCGGTGGCCCCGAGGGCGAAACCGCGGGTCATCTGGTCCGCGGCCGCCCAGAACCCGTCACCGGTGCGCTGGAACCCGAACATCGAGTAGAAGATGTAGATCGGGATCATCGGCTCGTCGTGCGTGGCGTAGGACGTGCCGACCGCGGTGAACGACGCAGTCGACCCGGCCTCGTTGATCCCCTCGTGCAGGATCACGCCCTGCTTGGACTCCCGGTAGGCCAGCATCAGCTCGCGGTCGACCGAGGTGTAGGTCTGGCCGTGCGGGGAGTAGATCTTCTGCGTCGGGAACAGGCTGTCCAGCCCGAACGTGCGCGCCTCGTCCGGGATGATCGGCACGAAACGGGGGCCCAGCTCGGAGTCCTTGATCAGCTCCTTGAGTAGCCGGACGAACGCCATCGTCGTGGCCACCTCCTGCTTGCCCGACCCGCGCTTGAGGACGTCGAAGGCCTTGTCCTCGGGGGCCTTGAGCGCCTTGGCGGCCGACCGCCGACGGGGTACCGCACCACCGAGCTGACGACGCCGCTCGAGCATGTACTGCATCTCGTCGGAGTCCTCGTCGGGCTTGTAGTAGGGCGGCAGCGTCTTGTCCAGTGCCTCGTCCGGGATCGGCAGGTACAGCCGGTCGCGGAAGGTGGCGAGGTCCTCGGCGGTCAGCTTCTTCATCTGGTGCGTGGAGTTGCGGCCCTCGAAGTGGCTGCCCAGCGTCCAGCCCTTGATGGTCTTGGCGAGGATGACCGTGGGCTGGCCCTTGTGCTCCACCGCGGCCTTGTAGGCGGCGTAGACCTTGCGGTAGTCGTGGCCACCGCGCTGCAGGGCCCAGACCTCGTCGTCGGTCATGCCCTCGACCAGCTTGCGGGTGCGCGGGTCGCGGCCGAAGAAGTGCTCCCGGACGAAAGCGCCGTCCTCGGCCTTGTAGGTCTGGTAGTCCCCGTCCGGGGTCTGGTTCATCAGGTTGACCAGGGCCCCGTCCCGGTCGGCCGCCAGCAGCTTGTCCCAGCCGCGACCCCAGACGACCTTGAGCACGTTCCACCCGGCGCCGCGGAAGAAGGACTCCAGCTCCTGGATGATCTTGCCGTTGCCACGGACCGGGCCGTCGAGTCGCTGCAGGTTGCAGTTGATGACGAAGGTGAGGTTGTCCAGCTCCTCCCGGGCGGCCAGGCCGATGGCACCGAGGGACTCCGGCTCGTCCATCTCGCCGTCGCCCAGGAAGGCCCACACGTGCTGGTCGGAGGTGTCCTTGATGCCGCGGTCACGCAGGTAGCGGTTGAACCGCGCCTGGTAGATCGCATTCAGCGGGCCCAGGCCCATCGAGACGGTGGGGAACTCCCAGAAGTCCGGCTTCAGCCGGGGGTGCGGGTAGGAGGGCAACCCACCACCGGGGTGGCTGACCTCCTGCCGGAAGCCGTCCAGCTGGTGCTCGCTGAGTCGCCCCTCGAGGTAGGCGCGGGCGTACATGCCCGGCGAGGAGTGGCCCTGGAAGTAGATCTGGTCGCCGCCGCCGGGGTGGTCCTTGCCGCGGAAGAAGTGGTTGAAGCCGACCTCGTAGAGCGAGGCCGAGGAGGCGTAGGAGGAGATGTGCCCGCCCACGCCGACGCCGGGCCGCTGGGCGCGGTGGACCATGATCGCGGCGTTCCAGCGGATGTAGGCCCGGATCCGACGCTCGACGTGCTCGTCGCCCGGGAACCACGGCTCCCGCTCCGGCGGGATCGAGTTGATGTAGTCGGTGCTGCGCAGGGCGGGGACGCCGACCTGCTGCTCCCGGCTGCGCTCCAGCATGCGGAGCATCAGGTAGCGGGCGCGGCCCTTGCCGGCGTGGTCGACGACGGCGTCGAAGGACTCCAGCCACTCCTGCGTCTCGTCCGGGTCGTTGTCGATCAACTGGCTCGGCAGGCCGTCGGTGATGACCGCTCGGGGGGTGCCGGACTCGCGGGCGGGTTCTCCGTCCGACTGCTGCGTGGCGCTCATGGGGACATCGTCTCCTGTCGGGTGTGCCGACGTCACGTCGCCTCGGGTTCGGTCCGCCGTGGTCGCCCCGGTCACGGGCGGGTGACCCGCTCGTGACGTACGCCGGGACCGTGTGGATCGCCTATTCTGCGACACGGGACGAACCGGTCCGGGTGGTCGCACGAGGGCAGGCCGCGACCGTCGCCGGGACGACACCGTCGGTGCCGACCGAGGAGGTCGCGGCCGCCCTCGACCAGGCGGTCTCCGACAGCGAGGGCTTCGTGCAGGCCGTGGACCCGGGAGAGGCCATGCACGCGGCACCGCTGTCCTGGAGCAGGCCCGGGCGCTGGCCGCCGCCATGCGCACCGGCGGCGGTACCAACCCGACGGCGTTCGGGGTGGCCTTCGACGATCTGGACGCCGCGTGCCCGGATTGACGGCCCTGGCTACCGCTCCTGCCCGTCGTCGGACACACTGACGCACCGACCCGGGCGCGTCGTGACAGCGCGAGGCACCCAGGACACACACACCAGGTTCACTGAGCACATGGAGGACGAGCAGGGATGAGCGTCGACTCGGGCAGCGCCAGCATGGCGGCCCGGCTGGGGATCAAGCCGGGCATGGTCGTGCAGGAGCTCGGCTGGGACACCGACTCCGATGAGGACCTGCGCGACTCCGTCATCGAGGTCTGCGGCGGCGACATGGTCGACGAGGACTCCGACGAGGTGGCCGATGTCGTCCTGCTGTGGTGGCGCGAGGAGGACGGCGACCTGATCGACGCCCTCGTGGACTCCCTCGCCGCCCTGGCCGACGACGGCGTCGTCTGGCTGCTGACCCCCAAGTCCGGCCGCGCCGGGCACGTCGAGCCCGGTGAGGTCACCGAGGCGGCCCCCACGGCCGGCCTGCAGCAGACCAGCAGCATCTCCGCGGCCAAGGAGTGGGCGGGCATCCGCCTGGTCACCCCCAAGGCCGCCCGCTCCAAGCGCTGAGCACCCGGCGGGGCCCATGCGGCAGGATCGCGGCATGAGCCTCTCCGTCGGTGACACCGCCCCCGACTTCACGCTGAACGACCAGGACCGCCAGCCCTTCTCTCTGGCGGAGCAGCGGGGGACCCCGGTGCTGGTGGTCTTCTACCCGTTCGCCTTCTCCGGCATCTGCACCGGTGAGCTGTGCCAACTGCGCGACGAGTTGGCCACCTACACCGACGCGGGCGTGAAGGTCGTCGCGGTCTCCTGCGACCCGGCTCCCACGCTGAAGGCGTGGAAGTCCGAGCAGGGCTTCGAGTTCCCGCTGCTGAGCGACTTCTGGCCGCACGGCGAGGTCGCGAAGGCCTACGACGCGTTCTTCGACGTCGCCGGGATGGCCAACCGTGGCACCTTCCTGGTCGACGCCGAGGGGAAGATCGCCTTCGCCGAGGTCAACGGCCCCGGCGACGCCCGCGCGCAGACCGGCTGGAAGGACGCCGTCGCCGCCTTGGTGGCCTGATCACCCCGGTGGGGTGTGCCCGGCACACCCCACCCCGGGGCGCGTAGCTCAGCGGTAGAGCTCTCGCCTTACAAGCGAGCGGTCGGGGGTTCGAGACCCTCCGCGCCCACCCCTCAGGCTCCCTCGTGCTCCCGCCGGTAGGGGGCCTGCTCCCGTACCAGTCGCCGGGCGGCGTCCACCTCGCGGGCGACCGGGGCCAGCACGCCCTCGGCGTGGATCTCGGCGTCGTCGGGGAAGCGGTGCAGCCGCAGGTCCTGGTCCAGCTCGCGGATCGCCCGGCGCAGCACGTGCACCTGGCCCCGCGGCGGGATCTCCACGCCGGCCCGCATGGCGATGACCGCCTCGGTGACGGCGTCCGAGGTCCGCTCCAGCTGGATGATCACCGGGTACCAGGCGGCCGCCCGGGTGCTGATCGGTGGCGGCTCGGCCAGCCGGCGCTGGAGCTGGGTCTGCAGCTCGCTCAGCGCCCGGTAGCTGGCCCGCCGGGCCCGCTGGGTCTCGGTCGGGGTGCCGGTGAACGCGGCGTCCACGAACTGGTCGAGCGCCACGGCGGCGCCGCGCAGCGCGTCGTCCAGCGGGGCCTTCCAGGTCTGCGGCCAGAGCAGGTAGCCGACCACGAGCACGATCGCGCAGCCGATCAGCGTGTCGACCAGCCGGGCGCCGACCAGACCGGCCCGGCTGGGTGAGGCCAGGTCCAGCAGCATGATCACCAGCGGGGTCAGGAAGACCGAGAACAGCCCGAAGTTGGCGTTGCGGGCCCACGGCAGCACCGCCGCGGCCAGCGCCATGGCCACCAGCACCCAGCCGTTGCGGGGCAGCACCGCCAGCAGTGCCGAGCCCAGCAACACCCCGAGCAGGGTCCCACCGCCGCGCTGCACGGCCCGGGTGAACACCGAACCGAAGTCCGGTTTGAGCACGATGGCCACGGTCAGCAGCACCCAGTAGGGCCGTTCGATCGGCAGCCGCTGGCGGGCGACCTCGGCGACCACCATGCAGGCGGTCAGCCGGACGGCGAAGGACCGCGAGTCCGGGCTGCCGATCGTGCGGTCGGCCAGGTCCCGCAGCCGCACCCGCCGGTCCAGCCGCGGCAGCTCGGCGGCCGCGGAGGCGCGCTCCTCGGGGTCCCCGACCAGGTTCCAGACCAGCCGGACGCCGTGCCGGACCGCGCGCCGCGTCGTCGGCCCGTCCTCCAGCGCCGCCGGCCGCTCACCGACCAGCGGACGACGACCGGCGACCGCCGCGGCGAGCGCGTGCACGGCGGTCACGTCGGCCGGGTCGGGCTGCGTGCCGGCCCGGGCCGCGGCGACGGAACCCTCGACGAGGGGGGCCGCGGCGTTCAGCAGACCGGCCAGCTCGGCGAGCTCCCGGCTGCGGCCCGCGGACGTGCTGCGGCTGTGGATGACCCGGTCGTAACCGGTGTTGAGCGCGGTCGTCAGCTCGCGGCGGGCGTCCTCGGTGCGCGGGGTGCCGATCGCGGCGAGCAGGTCGCCCAGTGCGGTGAAGACCCCGCCCACGGCGTCCCGGTCGGGGTCCAGGTCCTCGGTCCGGGCCTGCACCAGCACCCCGACGGTGGCCCAGAGCGCGCCGAGGGAGAAGAAGCCGATCTCGGCGCCGGTGGACAGCGAGGTCTGCAGGCCCGAGGACAGCGCCGTATAGACCAGCAGCTGCAAGGCCCCCAGGGACAGCGCAGCGTCGATCGAGCTGATCAGCGCGGCGAGCGCGGACAGCACCCCGATGACGACGACGGGCACCCAGCCCTCGCCGCTGGCGAACTGCCCGACGACGAGTCCCAGGGCGCCGAACACCGCCGAGGCCAGCACCCGGCGCAGCCGGGTCCGCAACGGCCCGGACGCCTGCGGGGCCATGGTGGCGGCCAGTGCGCCGGTGGTGCCGAAGACGCCGGCGCCCAGCGCGGCCGGGTCGTCGAGCCCGCCGCCGATCGTGGCCACGAGGACCAAGGGCGCCGGGATGACGACGGCGAACCGCACCACGTCCCGCCACGGCACGGCCGGCCGACTGGTCCGCACCAGCTCCTCGAGCCAGGCCGGCGCCCGCAGCCCCCTGTCCGCCACCGCTGCAGCTTCCCACCTGGGACTGTCCTACCCCGGGCGCACACTGGGGACGTGCCGCCCGCAGACCTGCAGACCCGTCCTCCCGCGGCGCCGCCCACCCCGACCAGCACCCCCGCCGACCGCGGCGGGTGGCTGCGCCGGCTCATCGGGTACTGCCTGCGGCACCGCGGGGATCTCATCGGCGCGTTCGCCGCGGCCCTGGTCGGCTCGGTCATCGCGGCCGGCGTGCCGCTGGTCGTGCGGGCCGTC